>NZ_JBEPCY010000017.1:0-164615 GCF_040299965.1 Streptomyces sp. NPDC000594
AAGACCCGATAAGTCAGACACACTCGCAGCCACCTGAACCACCCCCGGGACCCACTACCAAACACAGTACGCCCACCACAAAGACAACGGCATTGGACCTAGTCCTCGAAGAAGTCGTCGGTCTCGTCGGCCAGGTGGATCAGCCCGCCGTCGTTGCCGAAGCTGTCGAGCCACACCGTGCCCGCCCAGGGGCCGTTGAGCACCAGCCGGGCCAGGGAGTGATCGCGGGTCGCGCCCAGTACCAGGGTGCCGTCCGTGTACCGGGCGCCCTCCGGGAGGTCGTGGAAGGCGGTCCTCGGATCGTCGAACTGGCCGTAGAACTCGCCGGGTCCCTCCTCGAAGAAGTCGGTCCCCTCCGTCTCCTCCCAGTCGGTGATCTCCGACGGCGGGCCGGCCCAGGGCCGGTCGAGCGGGAACGGCCCGGCGGGCCGGGGGCCGGTCTGTTCGCCGAGGAGCTGTCCGGCGTACGCCATCAGCAGCTGCGCGGGCTCGCCGAACTCCAGCAGATAGCGGCGGTAGTTCTCCGGCAGCCGTAGCCCCAGCCGGGTCTCCGTCTCCACCACCTCGGCTTCCGTCGGCGGAGAGAAGCCGGTCCGCCACAGCTCACCGCTGCCCGGCCGCAGGGCGGCCCACCGTGCGAACAGTTCGCGTATGCGGGCCAGCCGCCGGTCGATCCGCTCGCCGTCCAGCGGCTGCCGGGACACGGGCTCAGAGGTCATCGAAGGGTCCTTCGCCAGGAGATTCGCCGTGAGATTCCATGAGAGGGGGCCGCCGCGGGATCCGCACCGCGCGACGGCGTGAACGGCACTCCGGGCCGTTTCCCGGGAGTCGTCGGATCATGGGCCGACGCGGAGGGCCGGTGCGGCGTCCGGCCACAGCACCGGCCGTGCTGCCCGCGGCGTTCGCTCAGGCGGCCGCTTCGTCCGGCTGCTCCCGGCTCCGCCGACCGTCCCGGTCCTCCCGGTCCTCCCAACCGTCCCGGCTCTCCCGCGCGCCGGGCAGATGGATCACCACCAGGACGAAGGCGGCCATCATCACATTGCGGCCCGCCGGCTCCAGTCCGTTCCAGTCGGACGACTGCCACATCTGGAACCACTCACCGCCGATGGCGATGAAACCGAGCCCGAAGAGCAGCAGCACCATGGTCAGCCCCAGCGTGGTCACGCGGCGGGCCCTCGGGAGATCGCCGCCCCGGACGGCGCGGAGCCACAGCCAGGCCCCGGCGAGCAGCACGGCGGCGGTCACGGTCTCCCAGACGATGATGGCGACATAGGCCGCGTCGGCGATGGCGCGCGACTCGATCGCCCGCCACATCACGTCGTCGTCCCGGAAGGTCGTGTCCATCGCCAGCACATGCTGGACGAACGCCCGGTTGGTGCCGAAGTCGGTGATGTTCCCGAAGGCGACCAGCGCCATGTAGACGGCGATGGTCGCGGTGAGCGCGGTCGCCGCGACCGGCAGCGTCCCGAGCCCGAACACCCGGTCCAGCCGGCCCCCGCCGGACTCCTTCACGGTCCGCGTGGTCCGCGCGGTCCGGATGTTCTTGGTCCTGTCCCCTGGCACTGACGTTCCCTTCCTCCCCCTGCGCCCCATGCGCAACGGACCCGCGCATCCTGACACGGACACGCCGAACACCTCGACGCGGGTGGGCTGTTGCCGGGGGACAGGGTCCCGGCAACAGCCCCCGTCCCGCGCGACGTGCGGCGCGCGGGACGGGAAACCTGTCCGGTCCCTGCCGTCAGACGTTGGCGCAGGTGTTCCCGGCGGCCGGGTTGAGCACGCCGATCAGGACGTCGACCGTGTTGCCGCACACATTCAGCGGGACGTGCACGGGGACCTGCACCACATTGCCGGAGGCGACTCCGGGGGAGCCCACGGCGGCTCCCTCGGCTCCGGCGTCGGCGGTGGCCGCGCCGGCCCCGGTGAGCACGGTGGCCAGGGCCAGTGCCGCCGCCGCGGCGGCGATACGCATACGCATGATGTCTCCTGATGGGATGACGGGGACGTGGGGCTGCGATCACATCACCGGTGGTGGGCGGCGTCGCATCATGGGGCCGTACGTGGGCGTGCCGCACGGCCTCCGGCGGACCCCGACGGCCCGGGGGCGCACCGCCGTTCCTGGTGTCAGGGCAGGAAGTCGACACACGCGTTGGGCACGTACCCCCGCCGGGTCCGGTGCACCACCGCCGTCCAGCCGCTGCAGGTGCGGTCGCCCGCGGCGACCGTCGACCCCGGGTGCTGGGAGCCGTCCCGGCCGCCGCCCGCGCAGAAGGCGGTCGCCCCCGGGCCGAGGACCCCGATCCCCTCGGCGTCCTCCCGGGGAGCGGCCCGCACGACGACCCCGTCCAGCAGCCCCGGCGCGGGGGTGACCCGCCGCAGCAGCGGAGCCGCGGCCGTCGCCGGAGCGCCGGGCAGCAGCCGGACGAACCACCGCTGTCCGGTGCCGCCGTGGGGCGTCCACTGGTTGACGCCGTCGCCGTACGGGTCGGCGTCGAGGCGCTTGCCGGTCACGGCGTTGGTCAGGGTGTACGCGCCGCTGCGCTCCAGGCACAGCCGCCACAGCTGGGTCCTGGCGCCGGTGTCCGCGTGGAGCCGCACCGGTGCGCCGTCGTCGCGGGCGCCACCGGGGTCGAGACGGTGGACCGCCGCCAGGTTCTCCAGCCGGTAGTGGCCGTCGGAACCCTCGGGCAGCAGCAGCCACCGCTGGGAGTTCCGCTCCCCGGCCGGGCCCTGCCGGGCCGGTGCGCCCTCGGGCGCGCGGGGGTCCGGCCCGTCCAGCCGGCGGCCGTCCTGGGCGCTGGTCAGGGTGTAGACCCCGGCCCTGAGCCGGGCCGGCCCCGCCGGGTAGGTGAGCCGCCCCGAGTAGACGGTGCCGCCCGCCGCCCCGAACCGCCCCGGCAGCCGGGAGCCCCGGTCGGCGCGGGGCGCGGCCATCCGGGGCGCGGTCCCGCCGGACACGACGGTGAGCAGGTCGCCCGTGTACTCGGCGTCGGTGTACAGGACGAGCGCGAAGTCGGTCCGGTTCACCGCGGAGGAGGCCCGGTCGCCGAAGCCGTGCCGGTGCAGATCCTCGATGTCCTCGTCGCTGACGAGGATCCGGGCCGGTCCGTCACGGTTGTACTCGGCGTCCTCGTACAGCGCCCAGCTGCCCTCGGGGCAGACGCCCCGGCCCGTGCCCGTGATCACCCGTACGGTCATGTGCTCCGCTCCCCTGCCGTCGCGTTCCCCCGTCCGGCAGGGTGGCCAGCCCTCGGCCACCCGGCGGCGGATTCCAGCCACACCGGCCCGCGTCGCTTCCCCCGCCCCCGCTCCCCGCCGCCGCGCTGCCCTGGCCGCCCCACCCCGTACGGCTGACCCGAAAACGCCGCCGCCCGTCGGTGGACGTGGTACGTCTGGAGGATCACGCGTCCTCGCGAAACGATTCCCCTCCGGGGGCGCTCCGGGGTGGGGGCCCACCGCCGCTGACATGCTGTCAGGACCCCGGGTCCGCCGGGTCCGCGTCTTCCGTCGCCGATCCGGCGCCCTGGCCGGGCCGCCGTCCGTCGCGGTACGGCTCCGGGGCGTTCCGGCAAGGGGCGCACCCACCGGCCCGAAGCCGATCCGGCGGCCCTCCGGGGGTGGGGGCCACCGCCGCTGAACCACTGTCAGCAGCTCGGGTCCGCCTGCGTCCCCGGCCGGGCCGTTCTCCGTCGTGGTGCCCGGCGCCTTGGAGGGTCCGGTGCCCGGTGCGGTGATGGATCCGCCCCGGGTACGGGTGCGTGGTGGGCGCCTCCGGGCCGAGTGACTCCTGGTGGTCCGGGGGCGCTGTCCGTCGCGGTACGGTCCCTGGCGCCCAGGGCGTCGCGGTGCTCGGTGCCGTGGAGGCGGGGTCCGGACCCGTACCGGCCGGGCGGGCCGGGCGGGCCGGGCGGGAGCGGGGCCGGTGAGGGCAAGGGATCCGTGTCGGTTGCGGAGCGGGGTGCTCCGCGCGGGGGGTGGTGGGAGGGCGTGCCCGGAGGCCGTCGGTGCGTCAGGATGGGGGCGTTCGGCCGGTGCGCGGCCGTGGTCGTGGTCGTCTCGGGGGAGCGATGGATGTCGAACTGGCGTTGGCGGCGGTCGGCACGGTCGCCACGCTCTGGACAGCGGGCCTCGCCTGGCGGGAGTTCCGGGGCCGGGACGGCGGCGGGACCGAGGGGCCGCAGGGCTCCTCCGTACGGCCGCCCCTCGACCGGCTGCCGCGCACGGTACGCGGCCGGGACCCCCTCCTCGCCGAGCTGCGGGCGGCCCTGCGCCGGCCCCCGGGCCGGACCCTGGTCCTGGCCGGGCCCGGCGGCTTCGGCAAGTCGACCGTCGCCGCCGCGCTCGCGGCGGAGGCCGGGGCCGTCCGCCACCGGGGCCGGGCGCGGCCCGTGTGGTGGGTCCCGGCCGGCGACCCGGAGGCCCTCGGCGCCGCCCAGGTCACCGTCGCGCGCCGGGCGGGCGCCGCACCGGCCGACCTGGCGGCGCTGGCCCAGGGTGCCGGCGACGCCCCGGACCGCCTCTGGGCGGCCCTCGACCGGGCCCCCGCGGGCTGGCTGCTCGTCCTCGACGCGGCCGACGACCCCCGTACCCTCACCGGGCCCGGCTGGCTGCGCCCCTCCCACCGGGGGCTGGTCGTGGTGACGACCCGTCACACCGGGGCGCACGCCTGGGGCAGGGACGCCACCCTGCTGCCGGTGGGCCCCCTCGACGAGGACGCCGCCACCCTGGTCCTCACCGATCTCGCCCCCGCCGCGGGCACCCCCGACACGGCCCGGCACCTCGCCCGCCGTCTCGGCGGCCTGCCCCTGGCGCTCTTCCTGGCCGGCCACCATCTGCACGCGGGCGTGGCCCGCCGGCCGACCTTCGCCGGCTTCCGCGCCACCCTGGACACCCCGCCCGGCGGCGACTGGCCCGGGGACCCCGGACCCGACGCGGACCCCCGGGCCACGATCACCCTCACCTGGGAGCTGTCCCTCGACGCCCTCGCCCGCCGGGGCACCCCCCAGGCCCGGACCCTGCTGCGGCTGCTCTCCTGCTACCGGCCCGGCGACCCCGTACCCCGGGAGCTGCTGGACCCCACCGTGCCCGCGCTGGCCGCGATCACCGCCGGTGCCACCGACCCCGGTGCCGACCCCGGGGCCGGTGCAGGTGCCGAGCACGCCGTCGACAGGGGCCTGCGCGGTCTCGCGGAGGTGGGTCTGCTGACCGTGGAGCCGCTGCCCGGCGGCGGCGGGGGACTGGTCGTCCACCGGGTGATCGCCGATGTCAACCGGCTCCACCTCGGCCCGGCCCGCCATCCCGGTTCCCCGGTCCCCGCCGCCGCCGTCGAACTCCTCGTCGCCGCCCTGGGACGGCTCCGCATGGACCGGCCCGGCGACTGGCGGCGCTATCTGCGCCTCGCCCCCCATCTGGACACCCTCCACCGGACCACCGCCGGCCGGCTGCCGCCCCCGCTGTCGGCCGCGCTGGCCGAGGCCACCGCCGACGCCGCCCGCGCCGCCGACCGGAGCGGTGCCCACCGGCTCGCCGCCGGGCTCTGCCGCACCGCCCTGGAGCACACCGCCGCCCTGGGCCCCGACCACCCCGCCGTCCTGGCCCTGCACCACCAGCGGGCGTGGCAGATCGCGTTCCAGGGGAACACCGCGGAGGCCGAGACCCGCTACCGGCGGGTGTACGAGGCCCGTCGCCGGGTCCTCGGCGACACCGATCCCGAGACCCTCGCCGGCCGCCATGAACTCGCCTGGATCGCCGCCTGCCAGGAGCGCTGGACGGAGGCCGAGCATGCCTACCGGGAGGTGCTCGCCGCCCGCCGGGCGGTGCTGGGCGCCACCTCCCCCGACACCCTGACCACCGCCCACGAGCTGGCCTGGGCCGTGGCCAACCAGGGCCGTCACACCGAGGCCGCCGACGCGCTCGACCGGGTGCACGCGGCCCGGAGCGCGACGCTGGGCGCCCACCACCCCCAGACCCTCGCCAGCCGTCATGAACTCGCCTGGGTACGGGGGAGGGCCGGCCGCCACCACGAGGCCGGGGCCCTCTACCGGGAGGTCCTGCGGGCCCGTCGCCGGGTCCTCGGGGAGAGCCATCCCGAGACCCTGACCACCCGTCATGAACTGGCCTGGACCCTCGCCGCCCGGGGCCGCTCCACCGAGGCCGAACGGATGTGCCGCGCCGTCCTCGCCGAGCGCCGCCGGGTCCTCGGCGAGCGGCACCCCGACACCGCCGCCAGCCTGCGGGCCCTCACCGCACTGCGGCGCGGCGAGCCCTTCGAGGCCCGCCATGTCGTGTGAGCGCGCGCCACCCCGTAACCGGAACGCCCGCTCCCCGTCCCCTCCCGGTGGATGCGCCCCGCCCCGTACCGTCGGATCCGGCGGCTCCCGGCCCGCACGGCCGTACCGCCGTACCGCGCACCATCGAGGAGGAGAAGTGACGATCACCGCCGACGACCTCGGACACGCCGTGGACGAACTGGCGCTGTCCGGGCTGCCCGTCCTGGTCCACGCCTCGCTGCGATCCTTCGGCGCACCGCTCGCCGGAGGCGCCGCCGCCCTCGCGGACGCGCTCCTCGAACGGGGCTGCACCGTACTCGTCCCCGCCTTCACCGAACCGCACTTCGGGGTCGCGCCACCCCCGTCGCCGTCGATGCGCCCGGACCGCAACGGACTCGACTACACCCGGCCCTGGCCGGCGGGGCCCGCGTCGGCACCGGCCGTCTACACCCCCGGCTGCGGGCTGGTCAACGACCGGCTCGGGGTCTTCCCCGCAGCCCTGCTCACCCGCCCCGGCCTGCGGCGGGGCGGCCATCCCCTCAACTCCTTCGCCGCCGTGGGCCCCCTCGCGGCGGAACTCGTCGACGGGCAGACCCCGGTGGATGTGTACGCCCCGCTGCGCGCGCTCGCCGAACGGAACGGGCGGAGCCTGCTCATCGGGGTCGGGCTGAACCGGATGACCGCGCTCCATCTCGCCGAGGAACAGTCCGGGCGCCGTCTCTTCCGGCGCTGGGCGCGGACCGCCGACGGCCGGACCGCCCAGGTGGAGGTGGGCTCCTGCTCCGAGGGTTTCCCCCGGCTCGAACCCCGGCTGAGCGCCTGCGCCCGGACCACCTCCGTCGGGGACGCCGTCTGGCGTTCCTATCCGGTACGGGAGACCCTCGCCACGGTGGTGCCGCTCCTGGCCCGCGACCCGGGGCTGACCCGCTGCTCCCCGGAGTGCGCCGCCTGCCGCGACGCCACGGCGGGCGGCCCCCTGGCCTCCGCCCCCCTCGGCTGAGCCCACCGCCCACCGCCCGTTCCGGGGTGGCGGGGTTACGGGGCCCGGGGTCGCCCAGGGCGGGGCCACAGAGCGGACACAGAACTTACGTACCGGCGTCCTACCGCCCTTGCGCGAGGCTTCAACTCCCGGAACTGCCCCGCCCCGTAAGGCGGTTGGGCGGATCCGTGCCCGTACCTCAGGAAGGACCCCCATGCCCGGCATCCTCGGTATGTCCCCGCCGTCCCCCGGCCGCCGCCGGTTCCTCGGTACGGGCGCGGCCCTCGCGCCCGCCCTGGTGCTCGCGGGCGCGGGGCTCGGACACGCCGCCGGGACCCGCCCCCGCCCCGCCCGCCCCGCCCGTGCCACCGGTGCGGCCGGCGGATTCATCCCCGTACTGCCCCCGCCGACCGGACCGCACCCGATCGGGCAGGTCCATGTCCATCTGCGGGACCGGCACCGCGCGGACCCGTGGCGGCCCTCGCACCGGCGTGAGCTGATGGCAACACTCACCTACCCGGCCCGCTCCACCACGGGACGGGAGCGCCCGCGCTGGCTCCCCGCCGGGCAGGTGAGCGATATGGAGCGCGGGGCCCAGCAGGTCCTCGGGATCGCGCCCGGCGCGGTGGACTGGGCCGGTATCCGCACCGGGGCCCATGAGGGCGCGCCCGTCGCGGCGCCGCCCGGCGGGCTGCCGGTCGTGGTGTTCATGCCCGGCGGCCAGCTCCGGCGCACCGAGGGCACCCTGTACGCGGAGGAACTGGCCTCCCAGGGCTATCTGGTGGTGCAGACCGACCATCCGTACGAGACGATGACCGTCGAGTTCCCGGGCGGCCGGGTGGTCTCCGCCGTCATCCCGGACTTCCTCGACTACAGCGACGCCGATCTGGAGCGGATGATCACCACCCGGGTGGACGATGTCGCCTTTGTGCTGCGGGCGCTCGGCGAGTTCCACCGGGGACGGGACAAGGACTCCTCCGGGCGGGGCATGCCCCGGGGGCTGACCGGGGCGCTCGATCTCACCCGGGTCGGCTCCTTCGGCCACTCCGCGGGCGGTTTCGCCACCGGGGAGGCCCTCCACCGGCACCGCCGCATCAGTGCGGGGGTCAACCTCGACGGCCTTCTCTACCATGTGGCCCGGAAACCGCTCCCGGGCGGACCGGGCGGACCGGGCGGACCGGGCGGACCGGGTGGACCGGGTGAGCCGGGGGGACCGGGTGGGCAGCCGGCCCCGGAACCCCGCTGGGTCTTCGGCGATGTGGGCATCGAGGGCCTGCGCGAGAACCAGGCGTTCCTGCTGATGGGGGCCGAGTTCACCGAACCGCCCGGCCCCGGTGGCACCCCCTCCCCGCACAACCATGTGAACGACGCCTTCGACGCCTCCTGGAAGAGCTTCTGGGGCGCCACCCGCGGCTGGAAGCGCGATCTCACCCTCCGGGGCGCCAACCATCTGACCTTCACCACCAGCGCCCCCGTCCACTGGCAGCTGGTCGACGGCGCCGGGGCGGACCCGGGCAGGGTCGCCGAACTCTTCGGCAGGACCCCGCCCGACCGGGGCACCCTCGCCCAGCGCGCCTGCCTCACCGCCTTCTTCGACCGGCAGCTGCGCGGCATCGGCGACGGAGGACTCCTGGACAGCCCGTCCGAACGCTTCCCGGAGATCGTCCTCGTCCCCTGACCCCGGGCCGGTGACCCAGGCCGGAACGCCCGCATCCCTGCCCGCCTGCGACCATGGCACCCATGGCACCCATGGCGGGAACATTCGAGGAACTGGTGGCCGAGGCCGACGCCGCCGCCGTGACGGGCTGGGACTTCTCCTGGTTCGACGGACGGGCGACGGAGGAGCGGCCCTCCTGGGGCTATCAGCGCCTGATCGGCGAACGGCTCCGGAGCGTGGGCGCCGCCCTGGACATCCAGACCGGCGGCGGCGAGGTACTGGCGGGAGTCCCCGTCCTCCCGCCCACCATGGTCGCCACCGAGTCCTGGCCGCCGAACGCCGCCAGGGCCACCGCACTGCTCCACCCGCGCGGCGCCGTCGTGGTCGCCGACCCCGACGGATCGCCCCCGCCCCCGCTGCCCTTCGCCGACGGCGCGTTCGACCTGGTGATCTCCCGTCACCCGGCGACCGTCCGCTGGGCGGAGATCGCCCGGGTGCTGCGTCCCGGGGGCACCTATCTGGCCCAGCACGTCGGCCCGGCGACCTGCTGGGAACTGGTCGAGCACTTCCTCGGACCCCGGCCCGACGAGCGGCGGCTGCGCCATCCCGACCTGGAATCGGCCGCCGCCCGGGAGGCCGGACTGGAGATCGTGGAGCTGCGCACCGAGCGTCTGCGGATGGAGTTCCTCGACATCGGGGCCGTGGTCCACTTCCTGCGCAAGGTGGTCTGGACCGTTCCGGGTTTCACCTCCGCCGGGTACCACGACCGGCTGCTCGCACTCCACCGGCACATCGAGGAGCACGGGGTGTTCGTCGCCCACTCCAGCCGTACGCTCGTCGAGGCGCGCAGGCCCGGATGAGCCCGCCCCGGGGCAGGGGCGGGCTCAGGGGTCAGCCGCGCAGAGCGGCGAGGGCGGTCTCCAGCTCCCGGCCGCGCGGCCGGTTGTGCGGCAGCCTGCCCAGGACCCGGGCCATCGCACAGGTGTCGGTGACGGCGGAGAAGACCAGACCGCCGGCGACACCCGCGGAGATCCAGCGGGCCCGGGGGGTGCGCAGCCCGGCCAGCAGTCCGGTCAGCACCAGCGATCCGGCGGCGAACCGCACCTGGCGCTCCATCGCCCAGACGGTGCGCGCCCCCGCCGGGCGGTCGACGGCATGGCCGCGCCGCCGCCAGTCCTGGGTGCCCCCGGAGAGGGTGGTGGCGGTGATCCCCTGGCGGGCGAGCCGGCGGCAGGCGTCCTCGGAGCGGTTGCCCGAGGCGCACACCATCAGCAGGGTGCCCCGTTCGGCCGCCGCCGCCAGCTCGGGCAGGGCCGCTTCGAGCCGGTCGAGCGGGACCAGATGGGCGCCGGGCAGATGTCCGGTGGCGTACTCGCCGGGGGTCCGCACATCGACCACGATCAGCTCGCCGATGCGGGCCTGGGCCTGGTCGGCGTCGAGAGCGGGGACGGTGTCCCCACGGGTGTCGGTACGGGTGTCGGTGCGGTCGGTACGGTCGGTACGGTCGGTACGGGGGTTCATGCGGGTCTTTCCTGTTCTTCCTGGGGGCGTCCCCCCGCCGGGTAAGATACCCAGAGGGGTATCCGGACGGGAGTGAGCGGGCTGTGGAACTGCAGATGGCGGCCGACGAACTGAAGACGGTGATCAACCGACTGCGCCGGGCCGAGGGCCAGATCGCCGGGGTGATCCGGATGATCGAGGAGGGGCGTGACTGCGAGGACGTGGTCACCCAGCTCTCCGCGGCCTCCCGGGCGCTGGACCGGGCCGGTTTCGCGATCATCGCCACCGGTCTCCAGCACTGTCTGACCGACGGGGACCTCTCCTCCGGGGAGGACCGGGAGCAGCTGCGGGCCCGGCTGGAGAAGCTCTTCCTCTCCCTGGCCTGAGCCACCCGGCCCCGGTCCCCGGTCCGGGCGGCGCCGTCGCCCGGGGTGCGGCACCGTGGACCCGTCGTGTGTCCGGGGCGGTGGGGCCCGCCGCTCCGGCAGGGGCCACCGGGCCGTCCCCGGGTGCCGGCCGGCGGTCATATCAGCACATCCACGAGCATGAGGGCGGCCACCCCGAGCAGCAGGGCGGCGAAGACCCGGCGCAGCGTCGTGGCGGAGACCCGGGCGGCCAGCCGTCCGCCGTCCCAGGCGCCCAGGATCGCGGCCCCGGCGAAGGGCGCGATCACGGACCAGTCCACCCCGGTGAGGGTGGCGCCCCGGGTGGCCAGGGCGGCCAGTGAGTTCGCCGAGATGACCAGCAGACCGGTGCCGACGGCGGCCCTCATCGGGAAGGCCATCGCGGTGACCAGTGCCGGGACCACCAGGAAGCCGCCGCCGACCCCGAGCAGTCCGGTCATCGCCCCCAGCCCGGCCCCGGTCCCGGCGGCCCGGACCGGCCGGACGGCGCCCGGTTCCCCGGCGGGGTGGGGTGTCTCCGCCCGGGTGGGGCGGAGCATGCCGATCGCCGCGAGCGCGGCGACCCCGGCGAACGCGGCCGTCAGCAGGGGCCCGGGGATCCGGGCCGCCGCCGCACCGGCGGCCGCCGCGGGTATCAGCCCGGCCGCGGCGAAGAGCGCGCCCGTCCGCCAGCGCACCCGCCCGGCACGGGCATGGCCGTACAGCGCGGTGAGCGAGGTGGCGGCGACGATCAGGAGGCTCGCGGTGGTGGCCGCCGCCGGGTCGAGGCCGAGTGCGTAGATCAGCGCGGGCACGGCCAGCACACTGCCGCCCCCGCCGAGGGCGCCGAGTGCGAGTCCGACCGTACCCCCGGCGATCAGTGCCAGGACCAGGTCGCTCATCGCACACCCCCGCCGCCGTGCCCCCGCCCCGTACGGACGGCCGGGGCGGGGGGTGGCCCACCGGGTGAGGGGGGTACGGGGGAGGGCGACATGGTGCGGTCCTTCGTCGGGGAGCGGGTGGTTCAGGCGGCGGTGCCGGGCCGGGTGAGGGGGAGCCCGGCGCGGGCGGCGGCGTCGAAGCCGTCGTCCACGGCGACCACCTCGCGCCCCGCCGCGTCGAGCAGCGAGGCGGCGATGGCCGCCCGCATCCCGCCCGCGCAGTGCACCCACACCGTCCCGGGCGGCACCTCGCCGATCCGGTCGCGCAGTTCATGGACGGGTATGTGCACCGACCCCTCGATGAAGCCGTCGGCGCGCTCCCGGTCACGGCGGACATCCAGGACCACCGGGCGCCCGCCCCCGTCCCGCGCCCCGGCCAGCTCGGCGAAGCGGGCCCGGGGGAAGGAGGCGAGCCGTTCCCCCGCCCGGAGCCAGCCCTCCGGGTCCCCGGTGGCGGCGGCCGCCGGGCGGTCGATGCCCACCCGGGCCAGCTCGCGCTGGGCGTCGGCGATCCGCTCGGGGGTGTCGGCCAGCAGGGTGACCGGCTTGCCCCAGGGGATCAGCCACGCCAGATAGGTGGCGGGCTGCCCCTCGCCCTCGAAATTGAACGACCCGGCCAGATGGCCCCGGGCGAAGGCGACCCGGCTGCGCAGGTCCACCACCCACTCGCCGGCCGCCAGCCGGCGGGCCAGCTCCTCGGCGTCGGCGGTGCGCGGTGGTGTCAGATCGATCGGGGCGGGGCCCGCCGCGTTGGCCGGGCCCATGTGCGCGTAGTACGCGGGGACATCGTCCAGGGAGGCCAGCAGGTCGGCCACGAAGGTGTCGGGATCCTTGGTCAGCGCGTCATTGGTGCGGCGCTCGGCGCCGATGGTGCTGTGGTCCCCCTCGGCCCGGGAGGAGGCGCAGAAGCTGCCGAAGCCATGGGTGGGGAGCACCGCGACGCCGTCGTCCAGCTCATCGGCGAGCCGGTGCACGGAGGCGTGCTGGGCGTGGGCCAGCCGCTCGGTCAGCCGGGGCTCCACCAGGTCGGGCCTGCCCACGGAGCCGATCAGCAGCGACCCGCCGGTGAAGACGGCGACCGCCCGCCCCTCCTCCTCCAGGACATACGCGGTGTGGTGCGGGGTGTGTCCGGGGGTGGCCACCGCGCGCAGCACCAGTCCGTCGTCCACCGGGACGGTGTCACCGTCGGTGACCGGTATGCGGGCGAAGTGCACGGAGGCCCCGGCGGGTACCAGATAGCCGGCGCCGGTGACCCGGGCCAGCTCCAGACCGCCGGTGACATAGTCGTTGTGCAGATGGGTCTCGGCGACATGGGTGATCCGCACCCCGCGCCGGGCAGCGGCGGCGATGACCCGGTCGATGTCCCGGGGCGGGTCCACGACCACGGCGTTACGGGCCCCTCCGGCCAGATGGCTGCGGTTGCCCAGGCCCTCGAACTCCAGGGTGTCGATGAAGAACACGGCTGCCACTCCTTAGGTGCTCATTACCCCCGGGGGTATCTGCTCCCTCACCCTAACAGAGGTACCCCGGGGGGTATATTTCCCCTCGGGGGCGCCCAGGGCGGGTCCCGTCCGGGCGGCCAGGCGATTACAGGGAGTCACCGATTGGTGCGGGGTGGCAGGCGCTCCGGGCAGCGAAAAGCCGGGGCACACCGGTGTGACCCGGCATGCCCCGGCGTGGATCCGGGCGGGCTCAGTCGTCGAACACCTTGCCCAGTTCGCTGCCCGGGGTCGCGGCCGCGCCCAGGGTCCCGTTGCCGAAGGTGACCGAGCCGGTCACGGTCGGCCCGGACGCGGTGCCCCGGAAGGCCCACACCCCGCCGGCCCGCCCGTTCTCGCCCACCGCCGAGGCCACCAGCTCCGCCCGGCCGTCACCGCTCATGTCGACCGCGTGGGTCGCCGATCCGAAGCGGTCCTGGGTCTCGGCCACCCCCGGCACCCCGCTGGTGTTCTGGGTGAGGAGCGCCGCCCCGGTCCCGGTGAGCCCCCGGGGACCGCCGCGCAGGGTGATCACCGCACCGCCCCCGTTCACCCCGGCCACCCGCTTGCCGGGGAGCCCCGCCGAGACATCGGCATAGCCGTCGCCGTCGAGGTCGCCCACCGAGAGACCGGCACCGAAGGCGTCCCCGGGCTCGGGGACACCGGGGATCCCGGGGGTGTCCTGGTTGAGCCGGACCGCCCGTGCCCCCTGGGGCCCGTCCTTCGAGCCGGGGATATAGGTGATCATGCCGCCGGCGGCCTCGGGGATCCCCAGGTCGCTGTCGTGCCCGTCCAGCCGCCCGGCGACGATGTCGGCACAGCCGTCCCGGTCGATGTCACCGAGGTCGAGGTTCTCGCCGCCCTGGACGACCCGCCCGGAGGCGTCCGTGACCGTCTCCCCCTCGGCGGCGGGCCCCCGCGCGGTGCCCCGCCAGATCACCGTGTGCCGGGAGTCGTACGCGTCGGAGTGGTGGCGTACGGCGGCGAGATCCGTACGGCCGTCGCCGTTCACATCCCCGGCGGCCAGATCGAGGACGAACCAGACATCGCCGTCGAGCAGCGAGGTGCGGTCGGCGGAGCCGTCACGGCCGAACGGGCCGAACAGCACCCGGATGTCCGTACGGCGGTCCGAGGCGGCCACATCGGTATGGCCGTCCCCGTCGAAGTCGCCCACGGCCAGCCGGTCGCCCAGCCTGCCGTACAGATGCTGACCGTCCATCACGGTGGCGGACGCCGCGAGCCCCTGCCGCCCGCCCCAGATCACGGCGAGCGAGCCCGCGTCCTCCCGGGCGGTGCCGATGTCCTCGCCGGGGGAGCCCACCACCAGATCGGAGAAGCCGTCCCGGTCGAGGTCCCCGGTGCCCAGGGCGCCGCCGTAGGAGTCCCCGGGCTCGGCGACCCCGGGGATCCCCCGGGTGTCCTGGTGGATGAGGGCATGGTGGGTGTGTGCCGGGTCGGACGCCGATCCGTACAGCACCGCGAGATGGCCGGCCCTCTCCCGGTGGTCCGCGGTCCCGGAGGGCGCGGCGACGACGAGGTCACGGCGCCGGTCGCCGTTGAAGTCCGGGGGCGCGGCGGGGGCCGGGCCGGTACAGGCGGCCCGCGCGGAGGGGTGGCCGGGTCCCCGGGGGTCGTCCGGGGCGGCGAGTGCCGGGGGAGTGGCCAGGGAGAGGGCGGCCGTGACGGCGACAGCGAGCGCCGGGCCGCGACGCGCACGAAGTAAGGTCATGTCAGTCCTTGGGAGGCGCCCCTCGTGACGGGTGCGCGAGTCGGTCGGATGGGGCGCCGGTGTGTCGGTGTGCCCGGCGTCAGTATCGACCTCCGGCGGGGCGAAAGGGTTGTCCCGTACGGTCGGACCGCCCTCCTCCCTCCCGTGCCGGCGCTCCCCGCGCCGTCCTCCGTGCCGTCCCTGTCGTCTCCCGCGCCGTCCTCCGTGCCGTCCACCGGGGAGCGGCCCGGTCGGCTCCTCCGGGGAGGCCGGCGGTGGGCACCCCGGCCCCCGGGCGGGCTCCGGGCTCCGGGCTCCGGGCTCCGGGCTCCGGGCTCCGGGCTCCGCATAGGATGGGGGTCTTTGTCCTGGATTGATGAGAAGGCTGTCCCGTGGAACCGATCGTGTACCGCAACCGCGAGAGGCGGCGCGCCCTGGCGTGGTCGGCGGTGTTCACCGGGTGGGGCGTGATCTCCCTGGTGCGGCTCCTGGGCGGTGCCGTCCCCGGCTTCCTGGACGCCCTGGGGGTGGCATGGCTGGTGATCGTCCCCTTCGTCCTCAGGGTCGGTCTCGGCCGGGTCACGGTCGACGGCGAGGGTATCCATGCCCGGCGCCCGCTCTCCCTCCGCAGGACCTACCCCTGGCGGGACATCTCCGCCATCACCGTCGAGGAGCGGAGCAGCCGGAGCCATGGCGCCCACCGGATCGTGATCGCCCGCCCCGGGCGCAGGCCCCGGCTCCTGCCGGCGCCCTATGTCGACATCCGGGCCTCGCATGCGTGGTACGAGGAGCTGCTGGCCCAGGCGGAGGAGATCCGGGCCCGCCACCGGGCCGCCCTCGGCTCCGGCGACGGACCCGGCGATGGAGCTGGTGACCGGCCCGGTGGCGGACCCGGTGACCGGCCCGGTGGCGACGGATCCGCTCCCGCCCTCTGACGGCGGTCCGGGCACACCCCGTGCCCCGGTGCCCGGCAGGGCGCGGTGGCCGTCATGGGGCCGTCACCGGGGGTCAGCCCTTGGCGGGTTCGCCGTCCCGGACAGGGGTGATGGGTGCCGCAGGACCTGCGGAGTCGGCGGTGTGGTCGTCGTCCTCGCGGGGCAGGGTCGCCCGTCGCACCCCCGGGATCAGCAGGGCCACCAGCACCGCCGCGCCCGCGCAGACCGCGCCGTTCACCACCGCGGCGGCGCCGGGGCTGAACCAGCGTGCCAGCAGGGCGACTTCGGCGTCGCCGACCACACCGCCGGTGGTGCCCTGGGCGGTGACGACCGAGACGATCCGGCCGCGCAGCCGGTCGGGGGTGTTGTGCTGGACGAGGGCGTACTCCAGGATCTCGTACACCGTCCCGGCGGCCCCCACGACGGCCAGCGCGAGGACGGCGACGGGGAGCCGGCCGCTCAGTCCGAATCCGACCGTCGCCAGGCCGCCGGTGAACGCGGCGGCCAGCAGCAGCTGTCCGGGGCGGGCCGTGCGGCCGATCCAGCCACTGGTCGCGGAGACCAGGACGGAGCCGATGGCCGGGGCGGTGTAGAGCAGGCCGAGGGTGACCTCGTCACCGCCGAATCGTTCCGCCACCATCTCCGGGAAGAGCACCACGGGCAGATTGAACACGGCGGTCACCCCGCCGAGGGCGAGCAGTCCGCCGAGGACCCGGTTGCGCACCGCGTACCGCAGGGCGACGAGGGGCGAACCGTTGTCCCGTACCCCGTTCCCGTTCCCGTTCCCGTTCCCGTCCCCGTCTCCGTCTCCGTCGTCGGTATCGGTATCCGTATCGGTCTCCTCGACCGGTGGCAGCGGCCGGATCCGGGCGATCAGCGCCGTGGTGACCGCCGTGGTGAACGCGGCGAACGCGAAGACGGGCCCCGGTCCGGCCGCCGCGAGCAGCACTCCGCCCAACAGCGGGGCGGTGATGGAGCCGATCTCCCCGGTGAGGGAGATCAGCGCCCCGGCGGCGGGGAGTTGGTCCGGGCGGACCAGGCCGGGCGCGACCGCCATCAGCGCGGTCACACTGACCCCGGTGGCCAGACCGTCCCAGGCCACACAGAGCTGGATCGCCCAGAGTTGGGGCTCCGGCAGAAAGGCGTTGACGGCGAGCCCGGCGAAGGCGAGCGCGGCGGCGCCCCGGGCACACATGATCAGCCGTCGGCGGTCGGAGCGGTCCGCCATCCAGCCGCCCCAGAGCGAACCCAGGAGCACGGTGACGCTCATGATCATGCTGGTGACGGCGACATCGAGGGTGGAGCCGGTCAGATCGTAGACCTGGAAGGCCAGGGCCACCGTCGCCATGCCGAGCCCGAAGAGCGACACCACCCGGGCGATGAAGATCGCGCGGAAGTCGGGGCTGGTGCGCAGGGGGTCGATGTCGATGAGGAGGTCACGCGCTCGCACGGGGGTCTCCCGCCGGGGTGGGGGTGCCGGGTTCGGGGCGGGCCGAGCCCGCGGTCTCCCGTGCCGGCCCCTGGGGCGGGCGGATCCGATGTCCGGCCGTGTCGGCCATGGTGCGTCGTCCTCTCCCCGTGGCGCGGGGTGGTCCGCGCACGGCGAAGCCGCGCACACGGGGATTCCGTGTGGCGCGGTGAAGGGTGGTCGGCCCGATGGGGGCAGTTAGGAAAGGCTGACCTAACTATCAACTGTCGGTCGGAGTCAAGCCCGACCGGGGCCGAACACCCTGATGGGACGGGTCGCCACGGCGATACCGGCGCCCTGGCGGACCGGTCTCCGCAAGCCCGGCGACCACCGCCGCGGGCGGGGCGCCACCCGGGGGGAGGGGGCTTCTGCGGAGTGCGCCGCCGCACGGCCACCCGGCGCACTACTCCCGGACATAGGCCCCCGGCGTACGGCCGAAGTGCTTGCGGAACGCCAGGATGTAGCCATTGGTGCTCACAAAACCGACCCGGGTCGCGACCGCGCCCACCATCTGCCCCTGCGCCAGCAGCTCCAGCGACCGGTTGAGCCGCAGCCGGGTGCGCCACTCGGAGAACGCGATCCCGGTCTCCGTGCGGAACGCCCGCCGCAGACTGGTCGAGCTGGTGTACAGCCCCCGTGCCCACTCGTCGGCGGTCCGCGGATCGTCGGGCCGGCGCAGCAGTTCGCCCGCCACCGCGCGGGCGGCGTCACTGGTGGGCAGTGGCAGCGGCAGCCGGTCCGCCGGTCCCGCCGTCAGGACGGCGAAGAGCGTGGCGTCGTCGGGTCCGTCGCCGCCCATCCGCGACAGCAGCGGACGGCGCTGGGCCTCCCCGATGTTCACCACCGTGGCGTCCCGGTACGGCAGTCGGTGCTCGTCGGTCTCGAAGGTCTCGCTGACCACCAGCGACCCCGGGTCGAAACGGGCGCTGTGCGGCAGCCCGGCCGGCAGCCACAGCCCCACCGACGGCGACAGTTCGTGCCCGGTGCCCCGTGCGGTGACGACGATCCGCCCCACCGGCACATGCAGGAACTGGTGGTAGTCGTGGACATGGGTGGGATGCCCGTCGTCCGTGATGAGGTCCTCGTCCACCGGCTCCTGTGCCGGCGGCCGGGCGATGGTCTCGGTCATGCCGGCCCCCAGGGTCGCGGGGGCCGGGAACCGGCCCCTGAGAGTACGGGGCCGGGAACTGACCCCTGAGTGTGAGTCTCGCATCTGTGACTTGGATCGGCGCGAGCGAAGTAAGGGTAACCTAACCCGCTGTACGACGAGCAAGGAGCCGAAAGACCCATGACATCCACGTCCCCACCGGTGACATCACCGCCGCCACCGGCAAGGACCCGCCTCTCCCGGGGCGCCACCGTCGCCGTCCTCGCCGCCCTGGCGGTGCTGGCCACCCTGATCGCGAGCATCGGCCTCGGCGCCCGGGACATCTCGGCGGTGGAGGTCGTCCGGATCCTGCTCGACCCCGACGGCCAGGCGTACAACTCCCATGTGCTGTGGACCGAGCGGATCCCCCGGACCTTCCTGGGTCTCCTGGTCGGCGCGGCGCTCGGCGCCTCCGGGCTCATCATGCAGGCACTGACCATGAACCCGCTGGCCGACCCCGGCGTCCTCGGTGTCGAACAGGGCGCGGCCATGTCCGTCGTCATCGGCATCATGTTCCTCGGGGTCACCGGCGCCCAGGGCTACTTCTGGATGGCCCTCATCGGCTCCGGGGTCGTCGCCTCGCTCGTCTATCTCATCGGCACCCGCTCCCAGGTCGGCAGCTCCACCATCGGCCTGGTCCTCGCCGGGGTCGCCCTGTCCGCGGTGATGTCCTCGCTGATCACCCTGATGGTCATCCGGGACCAGGCGGTCTACGCCCATCTGCGCTTCTGGTCCATCGGCCAACTCACCGGCCGGGGCTCGATCCTGGACGAGATCCTCCCCTTCGCCGCCGTGGCGCTGCTGCTGGCCCTGCCGCTCGGCCGCACCCTCAACATCCTCAGCCTCGGCGACGAGACCGCCCGCGGCCTCGGCGTACGGGTCGAGCGGGCCCGGCTCGCCGGTGCCGCCGTCGCGGTCCTGCTCTGCGCGTCGGCCACCGCCGCCGTCGGCCCCGTGGCCTTTGTCGGCCTGGTCGCCGCCCACTGCTCGCGCATGCTCGTCGGCCCGGACCACCGGTGGTCGCTGCCGCTGTCCATGGCCCTCGGAGCCGTCCTGCTCACCGGAGCCGACACCGCCGGACGGCTCGTCCTCGACCACGGCGAGGTCCAGGTCGGCGTGATGACCGCGGCCGTCGGCACCCCCTTCTTCGTCTGGCTGGCCCGGCGCCGGAACCTGGTGAGAATGTGATGACGACAGCACCGGGGACCACCGCGCCCCGCCAGGACACCCTCCGCCAGGACGCACACGCCAAGGAACGGACCGTCGCCCGGCTGCGGGCCGGCCGCCGCGCCCGTCACCGCAGGACCGCCGTCACCGCGGCCGTCCTCGCCACCCTCCTCGTCGCCCTCACCGCCGCCTCCGTCCTCCTCGGCGGCATCGGCCGGGTCGACCCCGCCGATGTCCTGCCCGCCGCCCTCGGACTGCGGACCGGACTCGCCGACTACATGATCTTCCAGCTGCGGATGCCGCGCGCCCTGGCCGCTCTGCTCGCCGGCGCGCTCTTCGGCCTCGCGGGCGCCCTCTACCAGCGGCTGATCCGCAACCCGCTGGCCACCCCCGATATCGTCGGCATCACCGCCGGGGCCTCCGCCGGAGCCACCACCGTCCTGCTCTACGCCCCCGCCGCGTTCGTCCTGGGCGCGCCGGTCGCCGCCGTCGCCGGATCCTTTGTGCTCCTCGCCGCCGTCCATGTGCTCAGCCGGCGCGACGGCGGGATCGACACCTACCGGCTGGTCCTCGTCGGCATCGGACTCAGCGCGGTCTGCACCGCGTACACCAACTACCTGCTGACCGCCGCCGACGAGGAGAGCATCGCCATCGCCATGCGCTGGCTCATCGGCAGCGTGAACGGGGCCGACTGGGACGGTGTCACCACCCTCGCCATCGGTCTCGCGCTCTGTCTGCCGGCCGCGGCGCTGCTGCACCGGCCGCTCACCGGCCTCACCCTCGGGGACCAGCTCGCCACCGGCCTCGGCACCCGGGTCGCCCCGGCCCGGGTCGCCACCCTGCTCGTCGGAGCGGCCGCCGCGGCGCTCGCCACCGGCGTCGTCGGACCCATCGGCTTTGTCTCCCTGGTCGCCGGGCCCATCGCCCAGCGCCTGGTGGGGGAGGAGCGGGCCATCGCCCTCGCCCCCGCCGTCGGAGCCGTCCTGGTCCTCGCCGCGGATGTCCTCGCCCAGCACGCCCCCCTGATCAGCCCGGTGCCCACCGGGGCCCTCACCGCGCTGCTCGGAGCGCCCTACTTCGTCTGGCTGATCCTTCGGCGCAGACCCGGAGCCACCCCGTGAACCACCCCCTCACCGACCCCGTGACCGCCCCGGCCACCGAAGACGCCCCGGCCGCCGACGGCACCCCGGCGCCCCCCAGCATCGAGGCGCGCGGCATCAAAGCCGGCTACGACGGCACCACCGTCATCGCGGACCTGGACCTGACCATCGAGGCGGGCCGGATCACCGCACTCGTCGGACCCAACGCCTGCGGCAAGTCGACCCTCCTCAAGTCGATCGCCCGGCTGCTCCCCATCGCCGCCGGATCCGTCCTGCTGGAGGGCGCCGACATCCACGCCCTGCCCACCCGCGAGGTGGCCCGCCGGCTCGGTGTCCTGCCGCAGACCCCGATCGCGCCCGAGAGCATCACCGTCGGCGACCTCGTCTGGCGCGGTCGCCACCCCCACCGGCGGTTCGGCCAGAGGCGGACCCCCGCCGACGACGGGATCATCGCCGAGGCCCTGCTCGCCACCGGTACGGCGGAGCTGATCGACCGGCCCGTCGACCAGCTCTCCGGCGGACAGCGCCAGCGGGTGTGGATCGCCCTCGCCCTCGCCCAGGACACCCCGGTCCTCCTTCTCGACGAGCCCACCACCTATCTGGACATCGCCCACCAGATCGAGGTGATGGACCTGCTGGCCGACCTCAACGAACGCACCGGCAAGACCATCGTGCTCGTCTCCCACGACCTCAACCAGGCGGCCCTGTACGCCTCGACCATCGTCGCGCTGCGCGATGGCCGGGTCGTACGCCAGGGCCCGCCGTCCGAGGTACTCGACGCGCCGACCGTGGCCGAGGTCTTCGGCCTGGACTGCGTCGTCGTGACCCACCCCCGAACCGACCGGCCGCAGATCTTCCCCCTCGGCCGTCGCCACCTCACGCAGGAGAAATGAACATGAACCGCCTCGCACGACCCGCCGGACGCCGCGGCACCACCCGGGTGCTGCTCGCCGCGGCAGCGTGCCTCGCCCTGGTCACCGGCTGCGCCGGATCCGATGGATCCGACACCCCGGACACCCCGGGCGGCAAGAACTCCTCCGAGGCCTCCGGGGCGTTCCCGGTCAAGCTCGACAACGCCTGGGGCACCACCGAGGTCACCAAGAAGCCGGTACGGGTCGCCACCGTCTCCGACGGTGACACCGACATCGCCCTCGCCCTCGGCG
The DNA here is from genome assembly GCF_040299965.1 of Streptomyces sp. NPDC000594. Taxonomy (NCBI): domain Bacteria; kingdom Bacillati; phylum Actinomycetota; class Actinomycetes; order Kitasatosporales; family Streptomycetaceae; genus Streptomyces; species Streptomyces sp. NPDC000594. The sequence goes on from NZ_JBEPCY010000017.1 coordinate 21,896, forward strand.
TGGTGCCGGTCATCACCCCGGACGTCGAGGACGGCGGCCCGGTCCCCGAGTACAAGCAGCGCGCCATCGACAAGCTGGGTGCCAAGAAGCTCAAGACCTACGACGACACCGACGGCACCGACTACGAGGCCGTCATGGCCGAGGCGCCGGATGTCATCCTCGGCATGAACACCTGGGCGATGGACGCCGACTACGCCAAGCTCGCCCCCGTCGCCCCCGTCGTCACCTACACCGACAAGAACCACGCCGATACCCTCACCTGGCAGGACCGGCTGCTGACCGCCGCCAAGGCGCTCGGCATGACCGACAAGGCGAAGCAGGTCATCGCCGACAGCGAGAAGGCCCTGAAGGACGCCGCGGCGGCCCACCCCGAGCTGAAGGGCAAGACCTACACCTACGCGGTCGTCCATCCCGAGCAGATCACCTTCATGTCCTACAGTGACCAGGACGCCGGCGTCTTCGAACAGCTCGGGCTGCGCAAGACCGACAAGGCGAAGAAGTACGACGCGAAGAAGAACGCCATCAGCCTGGAGAACCTGGACGAGCTGGAGGCCGACGTCCTGCTGGTCACCTACCCGTTCGGTGACGAGGGCCTGCTCTCCGCCGCCGAGCTGGAGGGCAACAAGCTCTTCCGCTCCCTCGATGTGGTCAAGCGCGGCAACTTCGCCGTCATCCCGTCGAAGAACTCGCTCTCCTCGGCCATGGCCTACCCGGACGCGCTCACCTCGCCCTGGGTCACCGAGAAGCTGACACCGATCCTGGCCGACGCGGTCGCCGGCCGCTGACGCACCACCCCGCCCCGCCCGGCCGGACCCGGGCGGGGCCCCGCGGCCCCGCCGCCGCACCCCACGACATAACGACTCAAGGAGCGCCCATGCCTGCCCGCAACCCCCGACCGGTCGTCATGTTCCCCATCGTCCTCAGGGAACTGACCGTCCTGCGGGCCGAGAACATCACGCCGGGAATGCGCCGTGTCACCCTCGGCGGGGAGCAGCTGCGGGCCTTCACCCGGGACGGACTCGACCTGCCGGAGCTGCGGACGGAGGGCTTCGACGACCATGTGAAGTTCTTCTTCGAGGACGGGGCCGGGCATCTCGTCCTGCCCCGGCAGAACGTCAGCAGCCTGGACTGGCCGGCCGACGACCGACCGGTGGCCAAGGACTACACCCCGGTCCGCCACGACCCGGTGGCCGGGGAGATCGACTTCGACTTCGTCCGCCACGAGGGCGGTGTCGCCGCCGCCTGGGCCGAGGCCGTCACCCCCGGCGACACCACCTGGATCGCGGGCCCGAAAATGTCCCACGGCCATCCCGAGGGCGCCGACTGGCTGCTGATCGCCGGGGACGAGACCGCCCTGCCCGCCATCGGACGGTGGCTCGCGGAGATGCCCGCGACCACCGTCGCCCGGGTCTTCATCGAGATCGCCGACGACAGCCACCGCCAGTCCCTGCCCACCGCCGCCGACGCGCGGATCGCCTGGCTCTCCCGCGCCGGCGCCCCCGCCGGGACCACCGATCTGCTGGAGTCCGCGGTACGGGAGATGGAATGGCTCCCGGGGACGGTCTTCGCCTGGTGCGCGGGCGAGGCGGTCACCCTCAAGGGCATCCGCCGCCATCTGGTGACCGAGCGCCAGGTGCCCCGCGAGCACACCGACATCACCGGCTACTGGCGCCGCACCGAGCCGCCCGCGCCCGACGCGGGCCTCTCCGGCGACGGCGCCGAGGAGGCCGCCGGGGACGACGACGCCCATGAGCGGCTGCACTCGCTCACCGACCTCACCCCCGGCTACGCCATCCGCGCCGCCGTCACCCTCGGCCTCTTCGACCTGGTGGACAGCGGGGTGCGCGACCTGGACCAGCTCGTGGTCCGCACCGGCGCCGACCGCTCCACCCTCGCGGCGCTCCTCACCTATCTGGTCTCGATCGATCTGCTGACCGGCAGCCCCGAGCGCTACCGGCTCACCGCCATCGGGGAGGAACTCGTGGAGGACGACCACTCGGCCGACGAGTACCACCTCGACGGCGCGCAGGCCGCGTTCGACGCCTCCCTGAGCGGTCTGCTGCACACGCTGCGCACGGGCGCGGCGGGCTACCGCACCCGGGAGGGCGACACCCTGGTCGAGGCCATGGCCCGGGAGCCCCGTCTCGCGGGGACGGCACGGGCGGCGGTCGAGGAGGAGGCCCGCTGGATCGCCCCCGGGGTGGTCCGCGCCGTCGACTGGTCCGCCGTGCCCTCGCTGACCGCCGTCGGCCCCGGCTCGGGGACCGTGGTGAACGCGCTGGTGAAGGCCTTCCCCGGGCTGCGCGCGAGGATCGCCGCCCTGCCGTCGGTGCTGCGGGTCCTGGAGGAGATCCTGGACACCGATGTGCTGCCCGCCATCGAGCTGCTGCCGACGACGGCGGGGGTGCCCACCGGGTCGGACTCGGTGCTCCTCTCCCGTCAGCTGGAGTGGCTGCCCGACGAGGACGCCGTCCAGACCCTGGCCGAGGCGGCCGCGGCGCTCGGCCCCGGCGGCACCCTGGTCCTGGTCGAGCAGGTACGGGCGGCGGACCCGGACGACCTCGACGCCGTGGTGCACCACCTCCGGCTCAAGTGCGCCTTCGGCTCCGGCCTGCGGGACACCGACCGGCTGACGGCCCTGGTCCGGAGCGCCGGGCTCACCGTGCGCACCTGCCAGGACATCGGCTGGGACCACCGGCTGTGGACCCTGGCCCCGGCCGGCGCGTAGCCGCCCGGGGCGGTCGGGCGGGCCGCTTCCCCCTTCCGAGTGATGGCCGGGTGCCCCGTACAACCGTCATGATGGGCTGTGTGCCCCGAAATGCACTGTCCTGCTGTGGTGCTGTGGTGCTGTGGCCGGGTGGGGCGAGCGTGCGGCTCGGGGCGACGCTCCTCGGCTTCCGATGATGGAGAGGAAGAAGTCGTGGCATTCAATAATTTCGGAGCCATCACCACACTGGCCGCCGGTGCCCAGGTCACCTGGTGGTTCAACCTCAACGGCGGTGAGGACCGCGGCGCGCAGACGGCCTGGCCGGATGTGAAGCCGTCCGGGAACGGTCCGACGCACATCGCCTTCAACCAGAGCAAACGCAGGACCGGGACCGGCTACACGGAGTACGGCGTGACCATCCGGAACGTCGGCGGTGAAGCGGGCACCCACAACCTCCAAGGAGGAGGCTTCGTATGAGGCTCACCGTGATCACCGAGGCCGATGGCGAGGTCGCGGCCGTGCAGGAGGGGTACGCGTCCGAGGCGCCCAAGGACGCCGAGTACGCCGTCATCGTCGCGGGGGAGGGACAGACCGCGCACGAGGTGGAGGTCGACCTGCCCGAGTCCATCGGGGAGCTGGCCCCCGAGGAACTGCTCCGGACCGTGGCCGCCCACCTGGCACGGTAGCCGCGGCCGTCCGTCACCGGTCCCCCGCCCCCGGGCGGGGGACCGGTCGTGTTCTCAGGACACCCGCGCCGGGGCCGCCCCGGCCGGCCGGATCGGGGCCGCCCGGACTACTCGAAGACCACGCCCGCCTGCTGCCCCTCGGCCAGTACGGTGCCCATCCCGGCGGAGTACGCCTTCCAGTTGACCGTCACCTGGTCCCCGGCGTGGAACGGGGTCGTCCCCGGCAGGAAGCCGGTGATCTCCTCATGGGCGATCTGCCAGGTCCCGTCGCAGAGCGGGACCTCCGGCGCGGGGCTGCCCGGGTCGGGGTGGGGCGCGTCCCACTGATGGATCGTGGTGTTCACATAGTGATAGTGACCCGCGGTGTTCATGTCCGCCTGGAGCGCGATGGCACGCACCCCGGAGCCGGGGGCGCAGCGGTAGGCGACATGGAAGGTGTGCGGCGTCGCGGTGGCCGACAGCACCCGCACCTCGGGCAGGACCTGCTGTGTTCCGGCGGAGGCGGGCAGCACCGTACCGGCCAGAACCGCGCCGCTCGCGACCAGAGTTGTCAGAGCGTTCCGTGTGGTGATCATGATGCGCGACCCTAGTGCGGCCCGCCCGCCGTCACCAGACCGCGGGCCCGGCCACACGCTCCCGGCGGGAACCGCCCCAACGGCCTTGACCTTGACGTATACGTCAGGTCCTAGCGTCAGTGGAGCATGCACGGACGTGCTGGATCACGTGATCCAGCACATCCGGCGCCGACCCCTGCCCCTGCCCCTACCCCTGCCCCTGTCGCGAGGAGCCACGATGTCCGCCCTGCCCACCACCCATCGGGAAGTACGCCTGACCGCCCGCCCCGAGGGCCCCCTCCGCCCCGACCACTTCCACACGGCCGAGGTCGCCCTCCCCGAGCCGGGCCCCGGACAGGTCCTCGTACGCAACCGGCTGATGGCCGTCGCCGCCATCATGGACACCGTGATACGGGGCGCCGACGGATTGCCCGTACCCCCCGCCGCGCCGGGCGCCGTCCCGGACGGACCGGCGATCGGCACGGTCGTCGCCGCACCCGGCACCGGGCTGCGCCCCGGGGACCTCGTCTCGCACGGCCGGGGCTGGCGCGAGTACGCCGTGGTGGACGCGGCGGACGTGGAGCGGCTCGACCCCGGGGCGCTGCCGGACCCCGCCGCCCATCTGTCCCAGGGGCTGATCGCCTGGCTGGGGGTGGTACGCGGAGCCGCGGTACGGCCGGGGGACACCGTCCTGGTCACCGCGGCGGCGGGCGGCGTCGGCTCGCTGGCCGGCCAGTTCGCCCGGCTGCGCGGGGCGACCCGGGTGATCGGCACCACCAGCAGCCGGGAGAAGGGCCACCGCCTGGTCGCGGAGCTGGGCTACGACGTCGCCGTCACCCGGGACGCGGGCCCCGTCGAGGACCAGCTCCGCGCGGCGGCGCCCGACGGGGTGGACGCGGTCGTCGACAACGTCGGTGGCGACCAGCTGCTGGCCGCCCTGGCGGTGGCGCGCCGGGGCGCCCGTATCGGCCTCATCGGCTCCCTCGCCGCCCAGCTGTCGGGGAGCTTCGCCGCACCGACCCGGATCGACACCGGCTCCCTGATCCTGGGGGGCATCACCCTGCGCGGCATCTCCGGCAGCGACCACCTCGACGCGATCCCGGAGTGGTCCCGGGAGTTCGGCCGGGCCCTGCGCGACGGCACCCTGGTCTTCCCGCACACCCGGCTGCCGGGCATCGATCAGGCGCCCCGTGCGTTGTGCGAACTGCTGGCGGGACGGCATGTCGGAGCGGTCCTGGTGGAGTTGTGACCCGTATCCGGCCCAGGAAGGGAAGAGCGATGCGCATCGGCGAGGCGGCGACGGCCTCGGGACTGACCCCGAGAGCCCTGCGCTACTACGAGCAGCGGGGCCTGCTCACGGCGGGGCGCACCCCCTCGGGGCACCGGGACTACGGAGTACGGGAGATCGAGCGGCTGCGGGTCGTCCGGGCCCTGCTGGACACGGGTCTGACGATCGGTGATGTCCGGGACGTCGTCCATGTCTTCGACCGGGATCCCCGGCCCGGCGGTGCGGAGCCCGTGGCGGCCGGTGAGGTCCGCTGCCCCGTCGCGGAGGTCACCGGCCGTCGGGTGGCCGAGCTGAACGACCGCATCGACCGGCTGACCATGGCACGGGACCGGCTGAGCAGGGCGCTGACCGAGCACTTCGAGGGTCTGTTCTCCTGTGGGGGGCCGCCGCCGGCGGCCTGATCCGCCGGTCGCCGGACCCCGGTGGTCGCCCGGCCCCGGCGGCCGGTGGTCGGCGGCCGGGGTCATCGGGGCGGCGCGTCGCTCCGGGACGGGGCCGCCTCCGGTCTTCCCGCCGGTTCTCCCTCCGGTACGGGCACCCGGGCGCCCCGGTCCAGCCCGCGCCATTCCGGCCGCAGCCCGGCCAGTCCGGTGGCGAGGACATAGACGGCGCCGCAGGCGACGAGCACCGCCGCCGTCCCCGCCGAAGCCACCGCCGCCCCGGCGAGCAGTCCCCCGAGGGGGATGCCGACCCAGGTGAGGGAGGAACCGAGCGCGTTCACCCGGCCGAGCATCCCCCGGGGGATCCGTTCGAAGAAGACCGCGCTCAGCACCGGGTTGATGAAGCCCGCCCCGAAGCCGCTCACCGCGAACACGGCCAGGACCGCCCCCATCGGCGCCTCCGAGGCGAGGATCAGGAACTTCGGCGCCCCGGCGCACAGAAAGCCCGTGAAGAACATCACCCGCCGCCGCAGCCGGTGCGCGGCCACCGCGGCCACCAGGCTCCCGGCGACCGCGGAGATCCCCATCGCACTGCCCGCGAGGCCGATGGCGGCGGGCCCATGGCCGGACTCCCGGGCCCAGACCGGCAGAAGAACGGTGCTGAACGCCGCGTCCAGCAGATTGGTGACCCCGAGCATGACGACGACGGTGAGCAGCAGCGGCTCGTTCCGCAGAAAGACGAACCCTTCCCCGAAGCGCCGCCAGTAACCGGGCTCCGCCGTCCCGGCGCCCGCTCTCCCCACCGGATCGCTCCCGGTCCGTGCCCGTCGTGCCCGTCCTGTCTCCCGGGGGAGCACCAGCCCGATGACGACCGATCCCAGGGCGAAGCAGACGGCGTTGACGGCCAGTCCGGTGAGCGGGCCCGCCACGGCCACCAGGGCGCCGCCGGCCGCCGGGCCGACCGTGCCCGCGAGCCGTTCGGTCACCCCGGTCAGCCCGGTGGCCCGCTCCAGCGGTATCCGGCCGCGCTCGGCCGCTTCCGGGACCATGACCTCCTTGGCGAGATCGCCGGGCCCCCGGGCCGCGCCGATCAGCGCGACCAGGGCCAGCAGCAGGGGAAAGGAGAGCAGATCCACCGTGTGCAGCAGGGGAATCGCCGCGGCGGCGCCCGCACTGGCCAGATCGGTGGTCCAGGAGACGACCCGGGGGCCGACCCGGTCCACCAGCGGCCCGGTGAACGCCTTGACGACCACGTACGGCAGCATCTCGCAGAAGGCGACCAGCCCGGTACGGGTGGCGCTGCCGGTGGTGACGAGGACGAACCAGGGCAGGGCGATGGCCGACAGCCGGGTGCCGGTCAGCGCCACGGCCATGGCGGTCAGCACCCCGGCCAGCGGCCGTAAGGAGCGCCCCGCGGCCTCGGGGGCCCCCTCGCCCGTACCGCAGGACGTCATGGCGCGCACCCCGGTTCCGTTGGTACGGGGGCGAGCGGACCGGTCCGTACCGCTCGCTGGGGGGCGCGCGGCCCCTGTCTGGCGTCAGTCATGGTGCGGACTCTAGACCGCCAACATTTCTTTGCAAAGAGTTCTTCGCGAAGAACTCTTTGCAGTGAGCCCGGTCGCGGCATGACAGCGCCCCCGTACCGCGGCCCGATGGGCCGTCCTGGTGCGGGGGCGCTCTCCGGAGCCGGCGGCCCGTCGCTCAGCGGGTCCCGAGGAAGCCGCCGATGTCCTCGCGCAGCGAGGCCGCGTCCAGCCGGTGGGCCGTCAGATGCTCCGTCATCTGCCCGTAGCGGCGCAGCTCCTTGCGCCCCACACCCAGGCCGAGCACCCGGTGGGGAACATCGCGGAGCGCGTCGTTCGCGACGGCGGTGGAGGTGCCCGCCAGATACGGTTCCACGATCACCACATCGGCCCTCCCGGCCCCCGTGGCCCGCCGCAGGGCGGCGCTGTCGAAGGGGCGGACGGTGGTCGCGTACAGCAGGGTCACATCCAGGTCGGCCACCGCCTCCGCCACCGCTCCCAGCATCGGGCCCACCGCGACCACCACCCCCGAGCGGCCCTCACGCAGGGTCAGGAACCCCTCGCCGGTGACCGGGAGCGGCGCGTCGTTCTGCTGGAGCGAGAGCCGGACATAGACCCGGTCGTCCCCGGTGACCGACGCGCGCAGCAGGGCCTCCGCCTCGTCCGGGTGGCCGGGGACATGGATGGTCCAGCCGTCCAGGGTGTCCAGGAGGGCCACATCCCCGGGTGCCATATGGGTGAAGCCGCCGGCGGGCCAGTCGTAGGAGGCGCCCGCGCTGACCAGTACCGCCCCGGCGTCCTGGTGGCCGAGATCCAGCTTGATCTGTTCGAAGGGCCGCTCCACCAGGAAGCTCGCGAAGGTGTGGACGACCGGCCGCAGCCCGGCCAGCGCCAGGCCGCCGCCCACGCCGACCAGCAGTTGCTCCCGGATGCCGACATTGATCACCCGGTCCGGGTGGGCCCGGCGCGTGGGCTCGAAGCCGTCGGCGCTGATGTCCGCGAGCACCACGGCGAGCCGTGGGTCCTCGTCGAGCAGCCGGGAGGTGGTGGAGATGAAGCGGTCGCGCATGGTGTCCATCGCGGAAGTCCCCTGGATCTGGTGGGTGGAAGCGGAGTCTGGTGGGTGGCGGTGGGGGAGTGGGGTCCCCGGGTGGCGGAAGGCCGGTCCGGCGCGGTCGTGAACGGGCCGGGGCGCGGGCCGGGCTCAGGCGGCCATGGGCTCAGGCGATCTTGGGCTCACCGTGGTCGGGCTTGGCCTCCACCCGGGCGACCACCACATGCGGGCGGCCGGGGTGGGGCGTCGTGTACGCCGCGTACAGCGCCTCGTGGTCCCGCCCGTCCACGGTCACCGCCGACCAGCCCGCCGCCGCGAAACGGGAGGCGATCCCGCCGGGCCAGCCATGGGTGGCCGAGCTGTTGTCGATGACCAGGGCGTGCAGTGCGGTCAGTCCGGCCGGGCCCGCATAGGCGATGGCCTCGTGGTTGCTGCCCTCGTCCAGCTCCGCGTCGCCGATCAGGACCCACACCCGGGAGTCGGTGTGCCCCTGGATCCCGAGGCCCAGGGCCGTGCCCACCGCGAGCGGCAGTCCGTGTCCGAGCGAGCCGCTGCCGATCTCCGCCCCGGGCACCAGCACCCGGTCCGGGTGGTGCCCGAGCGGGGAGTCATAGCCGCCGAAGCCGGGCAGCAACTCTTCGGGGATGAACCCCCGGGCGGCCAGTACGGCGTAGTAGGCCATCGGGCCATGCCCCTTGGAGAGCAGGAAGCGGTCCCGGTCGGGGGCGTCCGCCGTCGCGGGGGAGACCCGCAGCACCCGGTCGTAGAGCACCCAGAGCGCGTCCAGGGTGGAGGTCGCGGCGGGTCCGTGCTTCTCGTCCCCGGTCATCAGGGACATCAGCCGGCCGAGTTCGCCGAAGCCGGCGGAGGGGGTCCCGGTGGAGGCGCTGTTCGCTGTCGTCTGCGTCATGACCCCAGCGTGCAACCTCAACGTGACTTGAGGTCAAGAAGGTCAAAAGATCCGACCGGAAATCGATAAATGCCCCGCTGACCAGCAAGAAGTCTCCCTGGCGAAACGGGGCACCGATGATGATCCACTGCATGGGTTACGGGGGACAGCGCACCGGTCGCCTCGTGCCACCCGCTCGGGGGCGGCGGCCGGACGCCGTCAGGCGCGCCCGGCCGCCGGGGGCTCACGCGGGGAACCAGTAGTGGTCCGGCCACGGCCCGCAGGGCCACTGGAAGACCCGGACACCAGCGTTGGGGTCATTGCCCGGGATCCCGAGGCACTGCCCGCTGTTGTAGTTGACGAGCTGGGTGCCGCTGCTGCTCACCCGCAGACCCCAGTAGTGGTCGCGCCAGGTCCCGCACGGCCACTGGATGACGGTGGTGCCCGCCGCGGTGCTGCCACCGGGCACCGCGAGACACTGTCCGCTGTTGAGGTTGCGGATCCGGACATACTGGAGGCCGCCCGAGGTGAAGGCGTTCTCAAAGGCCCAGTAGTGGTCGTTCCACGGCCCGCAGGGCCACTGGATCAGCTGCTTCCCCTCCTCAAGGCTGCCCCCGGGGACGGCGAGACAGAGATGGGTGCCGAAGTTGCGGACCCGCTGATAGACCGCCCGGGTGTCGAACTTCTGCACCGTCGGGGACACGGCGGCGGCGGGCGTGTCCGGCCGCTCCGGGACGGGCGCCGCGGTGGCCGTGCCCCCGGACAGGAGCGCGGTCACCAGGAGTACGGCGGAGCCGCAGACGGCCGCGGCGGTTCTCAGGCGTTGCCTCATGGATGCTCCTCACGCGCCCTCTCCACCCTGAAGAGGGGGATGTGGCGGAAGCTAGGGACGGTCCCCGCCCCTGGGGAGGGCGCACGGAGGGAGGCACCGGCGTGCGCGGAGGGGGCGTGAACGCGGGAGGCGACAGCAGGGCGTTCCCGCCCCTCCGGCGCCATCCGCCCCTGCCTTCCGCCTGGCGTCCTCCGTTCCCGCCCGGGGGCTCCCGCCCCTGCGCCGTCGCCCATCTGCGGGCCCGCCCGCTGAGCTGAGCCCGTCCCGAGCGGCGCCACGGTCCGGTGGCCCGGGTGGCGTCAACACCGGTACGGCGGCGCACGGTTGGCGGTGCTCGCGCGGCAGGGTGAAACGGGGGGTACCCCTGGTTCGTTCGGGGAATGGATCACCGGGTCCGGACCGTCCCCCGCCCGAGTGCACCGGCGCCTGCGCACCAACCCGAGCACGTCCCCACCGGTCGTACCGTCGTCCGAAAGGCTCTCTCCCCATGCGCGCCCAGAATCCGGCCCCCGGGGCCACCCGTACCCTCTTCGAGCGGTTCCCCGTCCTCCAGCGCGGAATCGACCGGCTGGAGCGCAGGCCCACCGCCTTCGGGCTGGTGATGTGGGCCTCGGGTCTGGCCAGGCCCGTCTTCCTGGACCATGTGGTCACCCCCGAGCCGAGGGCCGAACTCGCCCCGGTGCGGCGGCTGCTGGAGCGGAACCGTCAGCGGTACGCGGAGCGGCTGACCGGCTTCCTCGACCATGCCGACCGGCTGGCCCGGATCCCCCTGGACGGGGTGGCGCGGGGGGCCACCGCCTACTGGGGCAACACCTGGCTGCCGCCGCTGGACGCCCTCTCCCTCTACGGCATGCTCGCCGAGTCCAAGCCGGCCCGCTATCTGGAGATCGGCTCCGGCAACTCCACCAAGTTCGCCCGCCGGGCCATCGGCGATCTGGGCCTGGACACCTGGATCACCTCGATCGACCCGGCGCCCCGGGCCCCCGTCGACCATCTCTGCGACGAGGTGCTCCGGGTGCCGCTCCAGGACGCCGACCCCGCCGTCTTCGACGACCTCGATGCCGGGGACATCCTCTTCCTCGACGGGTCGCACCGCCTGCACATGGGCTCGGACGTGATGGTCTTCTTTCTCGAAGTGCTCCCCAGGCTGAAGCCCGGAGTGCTCGTCCAGGTCCATGACATCATGCTGCCCGCCGACTACCCCGAGTCCTGGCGGTGGCGGCTCTACTCCGAGCAGTACCTGCTGGCGGCGATGCTCACGGCGGCGCCCCAGCGGTTCGATGTGCTGCTGCCGAACGCCTTTGTGCACGGCGATCCCGAACTGCGCGCGATCCTCCGCCCGTTCTGGCGCCGGCTCGGTGTGACCCGGCACTTCCGTCCTGCCTCCTTCTGGTGGTGTCACCAGGGCTGACACCCCGACAGTGCGGGACCCGACCTGCCGACGGCGGCCCAACCACCCTGCCGTCGAACCCTGTTCACCGGCCACCACCTGAACACACCGGCCCGCCCACTCATACATCTCTGTGGGCGGGCCTTCCGCTTGACGTAAGCATACGCTGTATACGTAAGGTAAGCCTTCCCTTGGTAGTTGGCGAATCATTGCCCCTAGGGGATGGCGAGTTGGAGGACGGAAGGCATGACCGAGACCCAGACCCGCACCACACCCCTCGCGGACCATCCGGAACCCGCCGGGAGCACCACTGAGGACACCACCGAGGACACCGGCGGACCCGGGCCCGCCGCCGAACCCCCCGACCCCGAGGCCGCCCTGCGCGAGCTGCGCCGCCCCGTCGCCCGGCTGAGCCGCTGGGGTGTCGTCCTCGGTGCCCTCGGCGCGCTCGGCACCCTGGTGCCCTTCATCGGCATCGCCGAACTCGCCCGGGAGCTGCTGGCCCCCGGGGACATCGACGGCGGCGCGGTCGCCACCACCGTCGTCGTCATCGTCCTCGGGCTCGCCCTCGGCTGGACCCTCACCGGACTCGCGCTCTGGCTCACCCATATCGCGGACTCCCGCCTCCAGGCGCTGCTGCGCCGCCGCATGGTGGACCGGCTGGGCGGGGTCGGCCTCGGCTGGTACTCCTCCACCACCTCCGGCCAGGTGCGCAAGGCCGCCCAGAACGACCTCTCCGATCTCCACCATCTGGTCGCCCACCACGAGGTCGAGGTCGCGGGGGCGATCGTCCTGCCGCTGGGCGGACTGGGCTATCTCTTCTGGCTGGACTGGCGGCTCGGCCTGCTCGCGATGGCCACCCTGCCGGTGTACGCCCTCGCCTACGCGTTCATGATGCGCGGCATCGGCGACAAACTCCAGCAGATGGACACCGCGTTCGGGCAGGTCAGCGCGGCCATCGTGGAGTTCGTCCAGGGCATCGCGGTGGTGAAGTCCTTCGGTACCACCGGCCGTGCCCACCATGCCTACCGGGAGGCGACCACCTCCTTCGGAACCCGCTACGCCGGGTGGGTGCGCCCGATGCTCCGGCTGGAGGCGTCCACCTCGATCGCGCTCTCGGCGCCCGTGGTGGCCCTGGTGAGCCTGGCGGGCGGCATCTGGTTCGTGGACCGGGGCTGGGTCACCCCGATCGATGTGCTCGCCGAGGTACTGGTCGCGCTGGTCGTCCCGACCACGCTCCAGACCCTGAACGACGGCCTCACCGCACGCGGCGCGGCCCGTGCGGCGGTCGTCCGGATCGTCACCCTGCTCTCCACACCGGTCCTGCCGGTGGCGGAGCGTCCGGCCCATCCGCAGGGGAACCTGGTGGAGTTCGACCGGGTCACCTTCCGGTACGAGGAAGAGGGCCGGGGCGAGGGGCAGGGGCAGGGCGGGAACGGGCCCGGCGGTCACGCGGACCCGGCGGACGACAGGGCGGCAGCCGCCCCCGCCCCCGACGCCGATTCGGTTGCCGGTGCTGCCCCCGGCGGCCCGGTGGACCGTACCGGCCGGGCCGCCCTGCACGAGGTCAGCCTCACCTGCCGGCCGGGCACCGTGACCGCCCTGGTCGGTCCCTCCGGCGCCGGCAAGTCCACCCTGGCCAAACTGCTGCTGAGGTTCCACGATGTGACCGGCGGCGCCATCCGCGTCGGCGGCGCGGACATCCGCGACCTCGCCCCCGACGAGCTGTACCGCACGGTCGGCTTCGTCCTCCAGGACGTCCAGCTGCTGCACGGCACCGTCGCCGACAATCTGCGGCTGGGCCGCCCGGACGCCACCCATGAGGAGCTGGTCGCCGCCGCCACGGCCGCCCAGATCCATGACCGGATCCTGGAACTGCCCGGCGGCTACGGGGCGACGGTGGGGGAGGAGGCCCAGTTCTCCGGCGGTGAGGCCCAGCGGCTCGCCATCGCGCGGGCGCTCCTCGCCGACACCCCGGTCCTGGTCCTCGACGAGGCCACCGCCTTCGCCGACCCCGAGTCCGAGGCCCGTATCCAGGACGCCCTGTCCGCCGTCGCCGCGGGCCGCACCGTCCTGGTCATCGCGCACCGCCTCGCCACCATCGTCGGTGTCGACCGGATCGCCGTGCTCGACGGCGGCCGGGTGACCGAGACCGGCACCCACCGGGAACTGCTCGCCCACGGCGGCACCTACGCACGGATGTGGGAGGCGTACGGGGGCGACACGGCCGCCGACGGCACCCCACGGACCGGTGAACCCCCGTACACCGGCAACGACAAGCCCACCGGCGACGTCAAGCCCACCGGCAACGACCGGCACGGCAGCACCGCACCGGGCGAGGGCCCCGGACGGTCCGAGAGGAGCACCGCATGATCCGGGATCTGGCGAAGGTCCTCGGACCGGCCCACCGGGGCGCCCTGCGCACCTATCTGGCCTGGCTGGCCGCCTATGCCGTACTCCAGGGCGCGTCGATGACCCTGCTCGTCCCGGTGCTCGACGCCCTGCTGCGCGGGGAAACCGGGGAGGCGCTGCGCTGGATCGCCGCCATGGCCGTGGTCACCGCCGCCACCTGTGTGGCCCGCTATGTCCAGGCCATGAAGGGCTTCGGGCTCTCCCTGGTGACCCTCGGCACCCTGCACGAGCGGCTGGGCGACCATGTGGCACGGCTGCCGCTGGGCTGGTTCTCCAGCGAGACCACCGGACGGCTGTCGAGGAGCGCCACCGGCGGGGTGCAGACCGTCGCCTCCGTCACCGCCCATCTGCTGGAACCGGTGGTGTCCGGGGTGCTCACCCCGGCGACGATCGCCGTCGCCCTCTTCTTCCTCGACTGGCGCCTCGGGCTGACGGTGCTGGCCTGCGTCCCGCTCATCGCGCTCACCCACCGCTGGTCGGCGGTGGCGGTCGGCCGGGGCGAGGAGCACAGCGACGCCGCCGCGACCACCGCCGCCAGCCGGGTGGTCGAGTTCGCCCGCAACCAGCAGACCCTGCGGGCCTTCGGCCGGGCCGGCGGCGGCTACCAGCCGCTGGAGAAGGCGATAGCCGCCCAGCGCACGGTGGGCGGCCGTTGGCTCGCGGAGATCTTCCCGAAGATCCTCGCGGGCGGTCTCGTCGTCCAGCTGGCCTTCGCGGCACTGATCACCGTCGGGGTCCTGCTGGCGGTCGGCGACGCCGTCGAGCCGGTACGGCTGGTGGCGCTGCTCGCCCTCATCGCCCGCTTCACCGGCCCGCTCTCCGAGGCCGCCGCGCGCGCCGGGGCCCTGCGGATGGCCGCCAACGACCTGCGCCGGATCGCCGGCATCCTCGCCGAGGAGCCGCTGCCGGAGCCGGCGGCCTCCCGGCCGCTCACCGCACCCGGGGAGATCGAGTTCGACGGGGTCGGCTTCGGCTACCGGGCGGCGGAGCCCGTGCTCCGTGATGTCTCCTTCCGGGTCCCCGCCCGCACGATGACGGCCGTCGTCGGCCCCTCGGGCGCCGGGAAGACCACCCTCACCCGGCTGATCGCCCGCTTCTTCGACACCGGCAGCGGCACCGTACGGGTCGGCGGCACCGATGTCCGGGAGCTGCGCGGCGACGATCTGATGGCCCAGCTCGCCCTGGTCTTCCAGGACGTCTATCTCTTCGACGACACCCTGGAGGCCAATATCCGCGCCGGCCGGCCGGACGCCACCGAGGAGGAGGTCCGCGAGGCCGCCCGGCTCGCCGGGGTGGACGAGATCGTCGCCCGGCTGCCGCACGGCTGGGCGACCCGGGTCGGCGAGGGCGGTATGTCGCTCTCCGGCGGCGAACGCCAGCGGGTCTCGGTGGCCCGCGCCGTCCTCAAGCGGGCCCCGATCGTGCTGCTGGACGAGGCCACCGCCGCCCTCGACCCGGAGAACGAGCGCTATGTGCAGCATGCGCTGCACACCCTCATGGAGCACTCCACCCTCTTCGTCATCGCCCACAAGCTGCCCACCGTGGTGGCCGCCGACCAGATCCTCGTCCTCCACGACGGCCATGTCGCCGAGTCGGGCACCCATGAGGAACTGCTCGCCGCGGACGGCCGGTACACCGCGTTCTGGAACGAGCGGCGGCGCGGCGAGGGCTGGCGGCTGGTGCCCACCGCCGCCGAGGGGACGCGGGGCGACCGGCCATGACCACCCTGGCCGCGCCCGCCTCGGACAGGGCCCCGCCGCGCTCGCCTCGGCGAGGGCCCCGCCGCCGGGCAGGTCCGGGCCGACCTCGCCGAGGTCCACCCCCGGGTGGACGGGCCTTCGGCGATGTCACCTCCCCGATGCCGGTGGCGTACGGGCCCG
The DNA here is from genome assembly GCF_040299965.1 of Streptomyces sp. NPDC000594. Taxonomy (NCBI): domain Bacteria; kingdom Bacillati; phylum Actinomycetota; class Actinomycetes; order Kitasatosporales; family Streptomycetaceae; genus Streptomyces; species Streptomyces sp. NPDC000594. Next base: position 37,491 of record NZ_JBEPCY010000017.1, read on the forward strand.
GGGCCGGGGCACCGACCGGCGCCGTCAGCCCGGCAGCAGCCCGCCGAGCAGCGCGTCCAGCCCCGCCCGGAACATCCTTCCGCCGTCCCCCGGTCGCAACGGCAGCTCCCCCATGCGCCGCACCCGGGGCAGCCCCTCGGTCCCGGAGCTGAGCAGCAGCGCCATCCGCCCCCGGCGGTTCTCCGGCAGCGTCGCCGGCAGACTCGTCAGATGCCCGAAGGTGAACCACCACAGCGCCCAGTACGCCTCCATGCCCCGCCGCTCGTCGAGCCCCGCCCGCTCCAGCAGCTCCAGCACCCCTTCCACATAGGGCAGCGCCGCCCGGCCGAACAGATCACCGCTGCGCAGCGCCTCCACCGCCCAGGGGCTCAGCGCCAGATGGTCGCGGAGCCCGACAAAGGCGAGGGCCAGGCACTCCCGGGGGTCCTCGCCCGCCGGCAGCGGCGGAAGCTCCCGGGCCACATCGTCCAGCATGGCGACAACCAGCTCCTGCTTGTCCGACATATGCCGGTAGAGCGCCATCGGCGTCACACCCAGCTCCGCCGCCACCCGGCGGATCGTGACCGCGTCCATCCCCTCCCGCTCGGCCAGCCGCCGCCCCGTGTCGACCACTGACGCCCGGCTCAGCGCACCGCGCCGCCTGCGGCGGTAGGGCACTTCATTCCCCAAGCCCGCTGTACTCGACATGGTGGCACCCTAATTGATCGGATGTGTCACCCCCTCGGCGCGCCCCCTACGCCCCTTCTCGGCCATCCTCCGCGCCCCGCGCGCCAGGAATGATCACGGGGACAGGTTGCCGGGCGTTCCTCGCGTCTGTCCCGGAGGACGGCCGAGCGTACGGCGTCCAGGACCCGACCGTAGGGCGGCAGCATGAGTCAGAGCACCGAACGGCACCCCCGTACACCGAAGGAGGCCACAACCGACTCCGAGAACGACACCGGCACCGCCACCGGCCGGGGCCCGGTGGCGCGGATCGCGGATGTCGACGCGCTGCGGGGATTCGCGCTGCTCGGCATCCTGCTGGTCAATATGGGGGCCATGGCCACCACTTACCACGGCGGCGGACTGGTGGACCCCGCCTTCGACGGGCCGCTGCACCAGGCATGGCGCTTTATGACCGCGGTGGTCCTGGAGACCAAGTTCTATCTCCTCTTCTCCTTCCTCTTCGGCTACAGCTTCACCCTCCAGATGGGGTCCGCCGAACGGGCCGGCGCCCGGATCACCGCCCGGATCCTGCGCCGCTGCGCCGCCCTGCTGGCGCTCGGTATCGCCCACGCGCTCTTCCTCTACCCGGGCGACATCCTCATCACCTACTCCATCCTGGGCCTGATCCTGCTGACGCTCCGCGGCATCCGTCCCCGTACGGCGGTGCGCACCGCGATCACGATCCTGGCCGTCTGCGCCCTGGGCTACCTCACCCTGGGATGGAGCGCCTGGGCGGGCCATATCGACGGGGACATCGGTTCGGCGGCCGAGGAGGCCCGAACCCGCCTCGCGGAGCTGAGCGGGGACGCCGGCTCGGTGCTCGGGGCGTTCGCGGGGGAGCAGCCCGCCGCCGCCCTGACCATCTTCCTCGTCCAGGGGCCGCCCGCGTTCGCCGCCTTCCTGCTGGGACTCGCGGCGGGCAAGCGCGGCATCATCGCCCACGCGGCGGACCACACCGTTCTTCTGCGACGCCTCCAGTGGGCCGGTTTCACCGTCGGCCTCGCCGGTGCCGTGTTCTACGCCTGGACCGTGACCCGGGGCAGCGGGCTGGAGGCCGTGGGCTTCGGCCTGGGGGTGGACCTGCTGACGGCACCGCTGCTGACGGCCGCCTACGCGGCCACCGTGCTGCGGGTGCTGACCAGTGAACGGGGCACCCGCCTCGGCCGGGCGCTGGCCCCCGCCGGGCGGATGGCGCTGACCAACTACCTCACCCAGTCGCTGGTGGTGGCGCTGATCTACACCGGCTACGGTCTCGCCCTGGTCGGGGAGGTGGCACCCGCCCTGGTGACGCTGATCGGCCTCACCCTCTTCGCCACCCAGCTGGTGTTCAGCCGCTGGTGGCTGAGCGGCCATGCGTACGGACCGGTGGAGTGGGTGCTGCGCGCGGCCACCAACGCCCGCCGCCCGCGGTGGAAGTCCCGCACCGGGGACCGTGCGACCGGCTGAACCGTCCGGTCACGCGGTCCCGGTGGGGACCGCGTGACCGTCACGCACCGCTGTACGTGCTGCGGTACGGGCTGCGGGGTTCTCAGAGCCCGAGCCCGCTCAGCCGCTCCTCGTAGGTGATCGTCACATCCTCCAGATCGCCCTCCGGGTTCTCCCACAGCGCGGCCAGCTCCGCCTTGACGCCCTCGGGCAGCGCCTCGTACCGCTCGCTCCAGCTGTCGCCGCCCGGGGCCCAGTAGCCCACCACCTTGAAACGGTCGGTGGGCAGCTCCAGCGTCCTGCGCAGATGCTTGCGGACACTGCGCAGGGCGGTGGTCTCGCCCGCGACCCAGACATAGGTGTCCGTGAGGTCGGTGCCCGGCGGGAGCGCCGCCGTGACCAGGTCCGCGAGGCGGCTGGGGGTACGGCCGTTGCCGCCGTGGGCCCAGGTCACCCGGGTACGGGGGTGCGCCGGCAGCGGCTGGACGGAGCGCTCGTCCGGCACCTCGACGATCGCGCGGGTGGTGAGGGAGTCCGGGGTGTTCTCCAGGATGCGGGCGAGCGCGGGCAGCCCGGTCAGGTCGGAGACCAGGATCTGGCGGGTGACCCCCTCGGGCCGGGCGTACAGACCGGTCGGGTCGTTCAGACCGAGCGGGTCGCCGGGGCGTGCCGCCGCCGCCCAGCCGCCCGCGACCCCGTGGTCGTGGAGGACGAAGTCGATGTCGATCTCGGCTGATTCGGGGCGGGCCGCGCGGATGGTGTAGGTGCGCATGGGGGCGGTGGGGCGGCCCTCGGGGGTCTCCCAGCCGGTGTCGGTGGCGACGGGCAGGGAGAGTTCCCGGCGGTCGGGGCCGTGCGGGAAGAAGAGACGGACATACTCGTCGCCCACCCCGGTCGAGACAAAGCCGGGCAGGTCCCCGCCGGTCAGGGTGATCCTGACCATGGTGTCGGTCAGGGGTCGCACACGGGACACGGTGGCGCGGTAGATGGTCATGACTCCATGCTCCTTGGTGGGTTCATGCGGTGCGTCCGGGCGGGGGCCCGGTGGCCCTGGGTGTACGCGCGCCACAGCGTCGCGTACTCCCCTTCCCGGGACAGCAGATGTTCATGGGTGCCCTGCTCGGCGACCCGGCCGTCCTGGAGCAGGACCACCAGATCGGCGTCGCGGGCCTGTTCGAGACGGTGGGCGACGATCACCCCGGTACGGCCCCGGGTCACCCGGCGCAGCGCCTCGGTGAGCAGGGCCGGGGTGGCCGGGCCCGACTCGGCGGTGGGTTCGTCCAGGATCAGCAGCGGCGGGTCGGCCGGCAGCACCCGGGCGAGGGCGAGATGCTGCACGGCGCCCCCGTCGAGGCCGACGCCGTCCGCGCCGCCGAGGACGGTGTCCAGACCGGTGCCCGGCGGCAGGGCCCGGACCGCGCCCGACTCGGCGAGGGCGTGTTCGAGCGCGGCCCGGGTCGCGTCCGGGGCGGCCAGGGTGAGGTTGTCGGCGAGGGTGCCGCCGAAGAGATGGGTCTCCTGGGTGACCAGATAGGCCCCGGGGGCGCGGTGGGCGTCGTCGCCGCCGACGGTGACCCGCCCCTCGTCGGGGCGGCCGATGCCCGCGATGAGCCGGGCCAGGGTGCTCTTGCCGGAGCCGCTGGCCCCGACCAGGGCCACGGTGGTGCCGCCGGGGACGCTCAGACTGACCCCGCGCAGGGCGGGCCGGGTGGCCCCGGGATGGGTGAAGGTCACCCCCGACACCTCCACCGACGGCGGCGCTGCGCCCGGTCTCCCGGCGGCGCCCGGCTTTCCGGCGGCCCCCGGGCCCCCGGCCGGTGCCACCGGACGGGCGCGGTCGGCGCCGAGATCCGTGACCCCGATCAGACGGCCGAGGCCGACCGTGGCGCGCTGGATGTCGTCCAGCCCGGTGAGCAGCGCCCCGATCGGCCCGAAGAGCCGGTGGAAGTAGAGGGCCGCGGCGGTGGCGGCGCCCAGTGTGATCGCCCCGGACTCCAGCAGGGCGAAGCCCATGACCAGGATCGCCGACATCCCCAGGAACTCGGCGATGTGCAGCCCGCCGTAGAAGCGGTTGGCGAGCCGTACGCCGTCCCGCTGCCGGTCGACGGCGCGCAGACTGCGGTCGGCGAGATCGCCGAGGTGGTGCTCCTGGGCGCGGTAGGCACGGATCGTCTCGGCCCCGCGCACCGCCTCGATGACGGTCTGGCCGCGCTCGGCCTCCAGCCGGCGCACATCCCCGTAGACGAGATGGGAACGGGCCAGGAAGCGGCGGGCCGCGTACCACTGGACCGGTACGCACACCAGACCCGCGAGGGCGAGCCGGGGGTCGAGGACGGCGAGCCCGGCGAGGGTCAGCCCGATGGTGAGGAGCGCCCCGGTCAGCTGGGGCAGCACTCCGGAGGCGGCCTCGGAGATCGCCTCGACATCGCCGGTCACCCGGGAGACCACATCGGAGCTGCCACCGGATTCGAGGGTCTCGGCGGGCAGTTGGACCGCCGCCTCGAACACCTCCTCGCGCAGCCCGGCCAGGGTGTCCTGGACGAGTCCGGCGAGCATCCGGCCGCCGGCCAGGGTCAGGGCCGCACCGGTCAGGGAGACCAGGACGAGCAGCGCGCCCAGGGCGGTGATCCGGCCGTTGCCGGCCCCGGTGGTCACCGCGTCGACGATGGCGCCGAGCAGCAGGGGCGCGGTCAGGGTGACGGCGGTGCCGCAGACCAGGACGAGGGCGGTGGCGGTGAGGCGGCCGCGCCGGCGGGCGAGCCGGCGGGCGGTCTCGCGGCGGGCCCGGCGCGGGGTGGCGCTGGGCAGGGTCCCGGCGGGAGCGGGGGAGGGCCGGTTCACCGGAGGGCTCCCTTCGGTCCGTCGGCGCGGGCGGTCCCGTCAGCGGTGCCGGCGGTGTCACGAGCGGTGCCGGCGGTGCCGGCCGTGTCACGGTCGGCGCGGGCGGTGTCCCGGAGATCGACCACCCGGTCGCAGCAGGCGAGCAGGATCGGGCTGGCGGTGATGAGCAGGGTGGTGCCGGGCACCGCCCGCAGCCCGGCGGCGATCCGGCCCTCGGTCACCGGGTCGACGGAGGTGGCGGGCTCGTCGAGGACCCGTACGGGCGTCCCGGCGTGCAGGGCGCGGGCGAGCAGCAGCCGTTGCCGCTGCCCGCCGGAGAGCCGTCCGCCGTCCTCGCCCACCTCGGCCTCCGGGCCGCCCAGCTGGTCCAGTACGTCGTCCAGGGCGGCCGCCCTCAGCAGTACGGGGTCCAGGGTGCCGCCGGGCGGGGTGAGATTGGCGCGCAGGGTGCCGCTGAAGAGGGAGCCGTGGTGCGGGGGAGCGGTGATGTGCGCGCGGACGCCGTCCGGGCCGAGGTCGGCCGCGTCCCGTCCGGCGACCAGGAGTTCGCCCCGGGGCACCGGGATCCGGTGGGCGAGCCGGTCGCTGAGGTCACGGGCGTGGGCGGGGTGGCGGGGGACGAATCCGACGACCGACCCCGCCGGGATCTCCACGGGGGAGTGATGGCCGGGCGGCTGCCACCGCAGATCGATGGCCGGGCCGGGCACGGGCGCCGGGCCGTGGGCGGCGGGGGCGGTCCCGTCGAGCAGGGCGGCCAGTCGGCGGGCGGAGGCCCGCTTGTGGGCCCAGTTGGCGGCGAAGGTGCCGACATGCGCCAGGGACCCCTGGAGGAACTGGGCGAGCCCGAGGACGGTGACGAGCTGCCCCACCGTCAGCCGCCCCTCCAGCGCCAGCAGTCCGGCGGCGGTGGCCAGTCCGGCGAGGAACACCCCCGACAGCGCGGTGCTCAGCGCCGTGTACCCGAGGACGGAGCGGGCCGCGGCCACCGCGCCCCGGCGTGAGGCCTCGCTGGCGGTCCGGTAGCGGGCGGTGGCCTCGGCCCGCGCGTTCATCCCGATGAGGACCCGCAGACCGGTGATCATGTCGGTGGCGACCTCGCCCGCCCGCGCGGCGGCACCCTGCTCGGCGTGGCCCCGCGCTTCGAGCGGCGTCGCCAGCCGCTGGGTGAGGATCAGCACCAGGACCGTGCTGACGATCACCCCGAGGCCCAGCGGCACCGAGATGACCAGCAGGGCGACGGAGGCGGTGAGGATCGCGGTGACCGTGGCGGCCTGTTCCACGACGCTCCAGGAGACCCCGGCCACCCGATAGGTGTCGGAGGTGACATGGGAGAGCGCCTCCCCGGGGCCGAGGCGGCGGCGCGGCCCGCGCGGGTCCAGGAGCCGGGTCATGGCCGACTGCCGCAGCTCGTGCTCGGCCCGCCCGTACACGGTGACCATGGCGGCGGAGGCCCCCTGGTAGGAGAGGGACAGCACCAGGAACACGGTCGCGAGGACGGCCAGCCACAGCGGCAGCGCGGCGGCGTCGCCCGGGGCCAGGGCCCGGTCGATGACCACACCCACGACGATGGGCACCAGCGCCTCGCAGAGCTGGTGCGCCATAAAGGCGAGCGTGGTCAGGGCGAGCCGGCCCGCGCGTCCGCCACGTACCAGGGCGAGCCGGAAGAGATCGCCGGGTGTGACGGCCGGGGCGGGGTCCGGGGCCAGGTCCAGCTCTGGAGCCGGGGCGGGACCCGGGTCCGGGCTCGGGCTCACTCGGTGTCCCGGCGGCGGGCCAGCGGGACGACCATCGGCGTACCCGTCTCCGGGTCGGGCACCACCCGGCACGGCAGGTCGAACACCTCGCGCACCAGCTCGGCGGTCATCACCTCGCCGGGTGGGCCCTCGGCGACCACCCGCCCGTCCCGCAGGGCGATCAGATGGGTGGCATAGCGGGCGGCGTGGTTGAGGTCGTGGAGAACGGCGACCAGGGTATGTCCCGAGCGGTGCAGATCGGTGAAGAGTTCCAGCAGCTCTATCTGGTGGGCGATGTCCAGGAAGGTCGTCGGTTCGTCCAGCAGCAGGACCGGGGTCCGCTGGGCGAGCACCATCGCCACCCACACCCGCTGCCGCTGCCCGCCGGACAGCTCGTCGACGAGACGGCCGGAGAGCGCGGTGACCGAGGTCGCCGCCATGGCCTCGGCGACGGCCCGTTCGTCCTCGGCGGTCCACTGCCGGGTCAGCCCCTGGTGGGGATAGCGGCCCCGGCCGACGAGTTCGGCGACGGTGATGCCGTCCGGGGCGAGGGAGGTCTGCGGCAGCAGCCCGAGCCGGCGGGCCACCTCCTTGGTGCCGTACGAGGTGATCGGGCGGCCGTCGAGGACGATCTGCCCGGCGGTGGGGGCGAGCAGCCGGGAGAGCGCCCGCAGCAGGGTCGACTTGCCACAGGCGTTGGGGCCGATGATCACGGTGAACGAGCCGTCGGGGACGGCCACATCGAGATGGTCGGCGACCGGGTGACGCGCGTACCCGAGGGTCACATCGCGTGCCTCCAGCCGGGCCGTGGGGCCGGCGATGGCGGTGGCCGGGGAGGTGCGGTCGGTCGTCGTGGGCATGGGGGTTCCTCGGTACGGGGGCGGTACGGGGGTCATCGGCGGGCGGCGTACTGACGGGCGAGGAGCCAGGCCAGATAGAGCCCGCCGACACTGACGGTGACCACGCCGACGGGGAGTTCGATCCGCTGGGCCGTGAAGTCGGCGGCGACCAGGACCAGCGCGCCGGTGAGGGCGACGGGCACGATCCGCAGGGTGGTGGCGGCACGGGTCAGCCGCTGGGCGATCTGCGGGGCGGCCAGCGCCACAAAGGCGATCGGCCCGACGGCGGCGGTCACCAGGGCGGTGAGCGCGACCCCGACGACCGTCGCCGCGAGCCGGGTGCGCTGGGTCCGGATCCCGAGCGCGAGGGCGGTGTCGTCGCCCATCTCCAGATGGGCGAGCGGCCGGGCGACCCACAGGGTGCACAGCAGCAGCGCCGCGAAGACCATGGCGGCCGGCCGCAGCTGGTCGAAGCCGAGTCCGCTGAGCGAGCCGGCGCCCCAGCTCGCCGCGAGCATCGCCTGCTGGGCGTTGACCGACAGCAGCAGCATCGAGGTGAGCGAGCCGAGTCCGGCGCCCACGGCGATGCCGACGATGATGAGCCGGAAAGGCTGGAGTCCGCCCCGGTAGGCCAGCAGATAGACCAGGAACGCCGTCGCCGTTCCGCCGAGCAGCGCCCCGGCGGCCACCGCGAGATAGTCGGCGGTGCCGAGCAGCAGCAGGACGACGCTGGCCCCGGCGTAGGAGCCGGAGGAGAAGCCGATCACATCGGGGGAGCCGAGGGGGTTGCGGGTGAGCGACTGGAAGATCGCCCCGCTGACCGCGAGAGCGGCCCCGCACAACACCGCGAGGAGCAGCCTCGGCAGCCGCCAGGTGACCACGACGAGACGGGCCCTCGGGTCGGAGTCCGGGTCGGTGAGGGCGGTCAGCACCTGGCCCGGGGTCAGTGACCGGGAGCCGGTGGCGAGGGTCAGCGCGCCGAGGGCGAGCACCGCGGCGAGCAGTGCGCAGCAGACGAGGACGGTACGCCGGTCGATGAGGAAGGCGGTGCCCAGCCGTCGCCAGGTCCAGGTGGCCCGGCCGAAGTCCACGGACCCGACGGACGCGGGGGATTCCTCGGGCGTACGGGGGGCTGGGACCGGGGGCATGGCGGACTCGGGTTCCTGGACTGAGGCGGAGACGGCGGGGACAGCGGCGGGCTCCGGGGTGCGGCCCGGGGGGCGGTTCACAGCCCGCTCGCCGTGCGGCGCCGTACGAGGACGATGAGGACGGGGGCGCCGACGAGCGCGGTGACCAGCCCGACGCGCAGCTCCCCGGAGGGCAGCACCACCCGCGCCACGATGTCGGCGGCCAGCAGGAAGGCGGGTGCGACGAGCAGCGTGAGCGGCAGGACCCACCGCTGGTCGGGGCCGGTGATCCAGCGCACGATGTGCGGCACCATCAGCCCGACGAACGAGATCGGCCCGGCGACGGCGACGGATGTCCCGGCGAGCAGGGTGACCGCGAGGACCACGGCCACCCGGGTGGGGCCGAGCCGTGCGCCGAGGGAGACGGCGGTGTCGTCGCCGAGCGCCAGGGCGTTGAGGGGCCGGGCGCACAGCAGTCCGAGGAGCGCCCCGGCGGCGAGCAGCGGCCCGGCGACGGTCAGGATGTCGAGGGGCCGCCCGCCGAGGGAGCCGATGCCCCAGAACCGCATGGTGTCGAAGGTGGCCGTGTTCTTGAGGGTCAGCGCGGTGGTGAACCCGCTGAAGACGGCGGTGAGCGCGACTCCGGCGAGGGTGAGCTTCACCGGGGTGGCCCCCTGGGAGCCGAGCGAGCCGAGCACATAGACCAGGACGGTCAGCACGAACGCCCCGGCGAGGGCGAACCAGATGAACCCCGAGGGGTCGGTGAACCCGAGCACCCCGACGGCGAGGGTCACGGCGAACGAGGCGCCCGCGTTCACCCCGAGGATGCCGGGGTCGGCGAGCGGGTTGCGGGTGAACGCCTGGATGAGGGCCCCGCACAGCCCGAGGGCGGCGCCGACCACCAGCCCGGTCACCGTGCGCGGCAGCCGTCCCTCGCGGACCATGACGTGCTCGTCGGGGAGGGTCGCCGGGTCGATGCCCCGGGCGATGCCGGTGAGCGCGTCCCACACGGTGGCGGGGTCGATCGGGCGGGCCCCGACCATCAGGCTGAGCAGGGTCGTCGCCAGCAGGAGTACGACGGCCGCCAGCAGGACGGGCAGCCGGCGGCGGGGGCGTGGGGCCGGGCCCGCACCGGAGGAACCGGAGTGCGGGCCCGGAGCCACGGCCATCCGCGCGGGCGCCGTCCCACCGGTGGGTGAGGTGATCGTCACGGGGTGGGTCCTCGTGGGCTGTGGACGGGAGCGGGTGGGGCAGGGGAGCGGGTGGGGCGACCGGTGCCGCGACCGGTGGAGGTCTCCGGCCGCGGCACCGGTCACCGGGTCAGGAGGTCTTCCCGGCGCCGGTCACACCCTTCCCGGCGACGGCGTCGGCGAGCATCGGCACATAGCGTTCGAGCGCCCAGGGGATGGAGAGCACGCTCGGGCCGCTGGTGGCCATGCCGAGCGAGGGGTCGCGGACGAAGGCGTACCGCTTGTCCTCGATGGGCTCCCACCGGGTGAACAGCGGGTCCTTGAGGGTGTGGCCGATCTCGCCGGGGGCGTTCGCCCAGGCGACGAAGACATCGGCCTCGATGGTGTCGAGCTTCTCCAGGCTCACCCCGCCGTACCAGTTGGAGCCCTTGACGGTGGCCGCGATCTTCTCCATCGACGGGGTGTTGCGGAAGCCCATCTCGGTCAGCAGCCGCACCCGGGGGTCGTAGTCCATGTACAGCCCCAGCTCGGTGGAGCCGGGGGTGAGGGCCACCCCGTAGGCGAAGGTGCTCTCCTTGAACTCGGGGTTCTCCTTCGCGACATCGGCGAGCCGGCCCTCGACATCGGTGACCAGCGAGGTGGCCTTCTCGTTCTCCCCGAGGGCCTTGCCGATGGTCCGGGTCATGTCCTGCCAGGTGCCGCCGTCCCAGGGCTTCTTCAGATACGGGACGGTGGGCGCGATCTCGGACAGCCGCTTGTAGTCGACATCGCTGATGCCGGAGTACAGGCCGAGGATCAGATCGGGTTCGAGGGAGAGGATCTGCTCGAAGTCGATCTCCCCGGCGTCGCCGTAGTCCAGGGTCTCGGGCAGGGTGCCGCCGAGCTTCTCCACCCGGTCGCGGAACCAGGGGGTGTACCCCTCCTTGTCGCCGCCCCACTGCTCGTCCACGCCGACGGGCACGGTGCCGAGCGCGGCGACGACATCCAGCGACATCCAGCTGACCGCGACGACCCGCTGGGGCTTGGCGGTGATCCTGGTGGTGCCATGGGCATGGTCGATGGTGACGGGGAAGTTCGTGGACGCGGCGGCTGTCCCGCCCTTCCCGGCGTCCGCGCCGGCACCGCCGGAGTCCGACGTACCGCCGCCGCAGCCGCTCAGGACCAGGGCGGCGGCGAAGGCCAGCCCCGCGAGACGGGCCCTGGCCCCGCGGCGGCGGGGCGCGGGGGAGGGAGCGGCCTGTGGTCCGGCCGTGGACAGGGACATGGTTCTCCTCGGTTCTGCGGATCCGCGCGGCGCGGTACGGCGCGACGGCGGACAGGTGGTGCGCGACCTGCAAGGCGGTAAGGCGTCACCGGGGTACGGACTCCGCGGACGGTCCCGCGCACCGTAGGTCAGGTAACCCTTACTTCGCTCAACGCTAGGGAACGGACGGAACCCCGGGCGTCGCACGACGGCCAGGGTGCGTCGTGAATCGGCCACCCCATGACCGGCCGGAGAGGAAGGGCGGCCGGAGGGGGAGGGCTGCCGGCGCGGGCGGGTCAGGAGCCCGGCAGCGCGCGGAGGTACTCGGTCGGGCTGCTGCCGGTGACCCGGCGGAAGGCGGCGCTGAACGCGCTGGTCGTGGAGTAGCCGCAGCGGTGCGCGACCAGATTCACCGGCCGGCCCTGGCTGAGCAGGGTGATCGCGGACGACATCCGTACCAGTGCCCGCCAGCGCGTGAACGGCATACCGATGTCCTGGGCGAAGGCCCGGGTGACCGTACGCACACTCAGCCCGTGCCGTACGGCGAGGTCCTCCAGCGACGCGTCGTCGTCGGGGTCGTCCAGGACGGCGTGGGCGAGGCCCCGGATCCGCCAGTCCTCCGGTACGGGTACATCGAGCGCGGGCAGCGGGTCGTCCTGGAGCAGCTCCAGAACGACCCGCTGGGTACGCAGCCGCAGCCCGTCCGCCATGGCGGTCGCGTCGAGATGGAGCAGCATCTCCTGGAGCGCCCGCCCCACTCGCAGCGCGCGCGGCGCCGGCCAGTCGTCGGGGGCGGCGGAACGGATCACATAGGTGTAACAGCCCACGCTCCCGGGGTCGGGAGCGGAGGCGTGCGGTGTCCCGGGCGGCACCCAGACCCCCTGCCCGGGGACGAGCCGGCGCAGCGCACCCGGGGTGTGCAGGATCATCGAGCCGCTGTGCGGCCAGACGAGCAGCGCGTCGGGGTGCGTATGCACCCCCAGGTGCCCCAGCCCGGTCCGCTCCCCGCCGTCGAACACCGCGGTGGTCAGCAGATACGGCGGAGACACCTCCGCCCCGCCGACCGTGGGGTCGGCCCACTGGAGGAGGGGTGCGGCGGATGGTTCGCCCCACGGGCGGCTCGGGACAGCGGCAACCGACATGAACTTAGGCTAGCCTAAGTTCCCTCCGCCCGGTCCGGTGCCCCTCCCCTTCGCCCGGCACGCTCGGAACCGCACCCTCCGGGGTAGGGAACCGTCGTCACCGCCGATGAAGGAGGAAACCATGGGCGCCGCGGAAGAGTTCTCCGGGCTCATCTGGACGAAAAGCTCGTACAGCATCCACAGTTGCCTGGAGCTGGCCCGGCCGGACGGCCGTTCGGTGGCGGTCCGGGACTCCAAGGACCCCGGGGGGCGGCTGCTCCGCTTCGGTGCGGACGGGTGGAGCGCCTTCCGGTCCGGGATCCGGTCCGGGGCGCTCTGACCGTACCGATCCCGGACCCGGGACCCCGCACCCGGACGGACCCCAGGGCCCCGGCGCCGCCCGCGCTCAGGCGTTGTCGAAGCGGCGCCGGGCCTCCTCGATCTCCCCGAGATAGCGATGGGTCCAGCCGCACATGCCGTCGACCGTCGCCCGCAGGGCGCGCCCCGGCTCGGTGAGGGTGTACTCGACCCGGGGCGGCACCGTGGGGTACACCGTCCGTCCCACCAGGCCGTACCGCTCCAGCATGCGCAGATTCTGGGTGAGCATCTTGTGGCTGATGCCCTCGACCTCGTCGCGCAACTCGCCGAAGCGCAGGGTGCGCTCCCACAGCGCCTCGATGATCAGGAGCGCCCATTTATTGGCGACGTCCGAGAAGATCTCCCGCGCCAGCGAGTCCGCGCGCCGCAGATCCGCGTCCTCGGGCGAGCCGGTGAAATGCTTGGTCACCATCAGGTTCCCCAGTCACTGAAAAGTTCGTTCTTCCAGGTCGGCAGTCACTCTCCTAGAGTTCCCGAGTAACCACAAGAGAGCACGGGCGCTCCGGGTTCCCCCTGCGGTCCCCGGCGGCGGACCGTGCCCGCCACGGGAGGAGAGACCACCGGTATGACCACCCCCGATGTCTCCAGCGTCTTCAACCACGAGGTCCCGGCCGAGACGGAGTTCGGCTACGCGCAGGCGATCAGGTCCGGCGATCTGATCCATGTCTCCGGACAGGTCGCCTTCGACGAGGAGGGCGGCCTCCTCCACCCGGACGACTTCGCCGGCCAGCTCGCCCGGGTCCACCTCAACACCGACAAGGTCCTGGACCACTACGGCGTCACCCGCCGCCAGATCGTCTCGCAGACCGCCTACCTGGTGGGCGTGCAGCGGAACGCCGCCGCCGTGGCGGAGGGCAATCTCGCCTACTTCGGCGACCACCGCCCGGTCACCACGGCCGTCGGCGTCACCGAACTGGCCTTCCCCGGCCAGGTCGTCGAGATCGCCTTCGTGGTCGACACCAGGCTGCCCGCCTGACCCCGAGAACCTGCCCCCGGTCGCCGGACACTGCGCACGGTGCACGGTGCACGGTGTCCGGCGCACGGTGCCCGGGGTCAGTCCCACCAGAACTCCCAGCAGTTCGCCCCGATGAGCCGGTCCGCATAGGAGGCCAGCGACTGCGGGCGCGGCCCCTGCCACACATTGTCCGGGCAGAAGGCGAAGTGCTCGGCCGCGACGGCCAGCGCGGCCTCGCGGTCGGCCGGCGGCGCGGCGACACTCAGATGCAGCGTCGCGAACCCGATCCCCACCACCCGTACCCCGAAGCGCTCCTCCCAATCGCGCACCACTGCCGCGTGGGTGCCGGTGTCGCCCTCGTAGTTGACCGGGCCCTCCCAGCCGAGCAGGGCGAGGGCGTCCGCACCGCGCGCCGCCGCCACCAGGCCGAGCCGGACCCGCGCATGGAAGGAGGCGAAGAACTCCGCGTACTCGACGGCCTCGGCGTCGGCGTTCGTGATGTCGCCACCGGCCCGCGCCGGGCCCGGCCAGCTCCGCCCGAAGGGGGCGGTGACCGCCGCCCGCGCGGCCGGTGCCAGGGGGTCGTCCTCGTCACCGGTATGCGTATGGCACTGCCACCACCGGGCCAGGAGTGCGGACGGATCGTGGGAGTCGGGCGAGGACATCCTCCCCGGCTCCAGTTCCCCCGTAGCCCAGGGCCGGAAGCTCTCGTCCCCCTCCAGCGGGACGAGCAACAGGGGCCACAGCCCGGAGCGCTCATGGACGGCGCGTATCCGCCCCCAGAGCCCGAGGGGGAAGTCCGGCCCGTCGCTCAGCCACAGGGGCGGCCGGGCATCGCCCCCGTCCTCGTCCGACGTGATCATTCGGCCGGGCGGCAGTACGACACCGGCGGATCGCAGAAGTTCAAGATTCACAGGGCGGATGCTAACTCCGGGGTCCGACACCGCCACCGACTCCGGGGTCCGACACCGCCGCCGCCGCCGAACAACAGGGGTCACCCCCGCGCTTGACCTCAACTTTGGTCCAGGTTGTGGAATGGCTGTCAGCGGCGAACACCGCCGCCCCCGGAGGAATCCGGAAACGGAAGGAACGGCCATGACCAACGAGACCCTCGTCGTGGGAGACATATCGGAGCGGATCCGGGCGGCGGTGACCGGGGTGGTCAAGGCCCTGGAGAACGCGTTCAACACCAAGGACCCGATCGCGCTGAGCGAGCAGTTCTCCACCGACGCGTCCTGGTCGAACGCCCTGGGCACCCGGCTGGACGGCCGTGCCGCCATCGCCGAGTTCAGCGCCCCGGCGCTGAAGGGCTTCCTGAGCGACTCCTACGCCCGGTACGACATCGCCAAGCTGCTGGAGGTCGCCCCCGGAGTGATCGCGGTGAATGTGGTCCAGACGCCCACCGACGCCACCGGCGCGCCCGTGGCGGGCCCGTGGGGGTCGACGCTCTATGTGATCGCCGAACGTGCCGACGGCTGGCGGATCGTCGCGGGTCAGAACACCGCCGTCGACGCCCCGCGCACCTGATCACCCGGGTGGGGCCGCCCGGACACCGCGGGCGCACGGTGTCCGCGGGGCGGTGGCCGGTCGCCGGGCCGTCGCCCTCATCCGGGCGGGGACAGGGCCGTGCGGTACGCCGACAGGGCCGCCGAGGTGTCGGCGAGCGGGAAGCGGGCGCCGAGCTGCCCGTCCGGGCGGACGACGAAGCCGGCCGGGCCGCCGGGGCGGTAGAGCAGGGCGAACTCCCCGGCGGCATCGCGGTATCCCGGTACGGGCAGGGCGTCCTCGGCCCGCGGCGCGGCCTCGCGGGCGAGGATCGTGAGCGTCCGGAAACCGGCGCCCGGCAGGCCGGGGGAGCCCGCGTCCACCACGGCCGTCGTCGCCCCGACGGCCTCGACGGCCGGGGCGAGTCCGGCAGCCTCGACGGCACCGGCGAGTTCGGCGGGGTCCGCCGCGTACAGGAGCACCACCTGCCCCGTGTGCCCCCGCAGGATGTCGAGCAGGCGCAGCGGCCGGGCGGCGACCGGGGTGGTCAGACCGGCGCAGTCCGGGGCCCGGTCACCGGGCTGGGGCGCGTCGGCGGGCCCGTACGGGCTTCCGGCGAGCGGGCCGCCCCGGTAGCCGACGAGCAGTTGGGCCTCCCGGAGCAGCACGGTCCGCGGATCGTCGCGGTCGGCCTCGATGCCCTCGACGGCATGGCGCACGGTCCGGCCGACGACCTCCTCACCGACCGGGCGGCGCTCGGCGTCATAGGTGGTGAGCAGGGCGGAGCCCGCCTCTCCCCGGACCACGAGGGCGACCTTCCAGGCCAGGTTGCACGCGTCCTGGATGCCGGTGTTCATGCCCTGGGCGCCGGTGGGCGGGTGGATATGGGCGGCGTCGCCCGCGACGAGAACCCGGCCGTCGGCGTAACGGTCGACGATCCGATGGCTGATACGGAAGACGGAGGACCAGCGCATCCGGGAGAGCGTGGCGGGCCGGGGACCGAGCCGGTCCACCACGGCCTGGATCCGCGACAGCTCCGGTGACCGCCCGCCCGCCAGGCCGTGCGTCACGCCCGCGCCGTCCGCCCGGCCGCCGATCTGTGCGGAGAGTTCGGGCGGTACCAGCATCGACATGCGGTAACGGCCGGTGCCGGGGAGGGGGATGCAGACCAGGACGGCCTCGGTGGAACCGTCGTCGGCCAGCCGGCTGGAGCGGATGCCGTAGCCCGGCGGCAGATCCCAGTCGGCCTCCACATCGGCCAGCATGTACTCCTCGGGGAAGGCCGCCCCCTCGAAGCTCAGACCCAGCCCCTTGCGGACGGTGCTGTGGGCTCCGTCGCAGCCGATCAGATACCGGCAGCGCACCTCCTCCCCGGCGCCCGAGGCGGTCCGCAGGAGGGCGGTGACCCCGTCCCGGTCCTGGGTGAACGACACCAGCTCGGTGCCGCGTTCGATGACCGTCCCCAGGCCCGCGACATACTCCTCCAGCAGGCGCTCGGTCTCGTACTGCGGCAGCGCGGCGAAGCCGTACGGCACCTCGGGCGGCAGGGCGAGTTCGATCCGGGCCCGCTCCCGGCCGTTGACATGGATCAGCTGCCCCCGCAGCGGAACGGCGGCCTCCAGGACGGCGCCGACCAGCCCCATGCGGTCCCAGATCTCCAGGGTGCGCGGCTGGACACCGACCGCCTTGGCGTACGGGAGACGCGCCGGCAGCCGGTCGACGAGACGGCAGCGCACCCGGCGGCGGCGCAGTTCGGCCGCCGCGCTCAGTCCGACAGGGCCGGCGCCCACGATCAGTACGTCGGCCGTACGGGTGCGTGCCACGGGTGCCTCCCAGCGCCTGCCCCCGGACCTGCTGCCCCCGGACCTGCCTCCCCCTGAACCCGTCCCGTCCTTCCATGGTCGCCCTCCGGCCCGCCGCCCGCGCGCCGGGGCCGCCGCCCCACCCGGCAGACTGGTCCCATGACCGTCTCCGATGCCAAGGCCGACCTCCGCTTCTATCTCCGGTCCGCCCGTGACGCCCTGCTGTGGAAGCTCGACGGGCTCTCCGAGTACGACATCCGCCGCCCCGCGACACCGACCGGCACCAACCTCCTGGGCCTGGTGAAACACGCGGCCAGTGTGGAGCTGGGCTACCTCGGCGACACCTTCGGACGGCCGTCCGGCGAGCCGCTGCCCTGGCTGGCGGAGGACGCCGAGCCCAATGGGGACATGTGGGCCACCGCCGACGAGTCCCGCGCGTTCGTCGTGGGGCTCTACCGCCGCGCCTGGGCACACGCCGACGCCACGATCGACGCACTGGCGCTGGACACGATCGGCACGGTGCCGTGGTGGCCCAGCGGCCGGGACGAGGTGTCGCTGCACCATGCCGTGGTGCGCGTGATCGCCGATACCCACCGCCACGCCGGCCATGCCGACATCATCCGGGAACTCATGGACGGCGCGGTGGGGATGAACGAGGGTAAAACGGCCATGGCGTCGGTCGGCCCGGAGTGGTGGAAGACCTACCACGACCGGCTGGAGCGCACGGCGCGCGAGGCCGACCGGGCCGCGCCCGGGGACCCGGCCGTCTGAGACAGGGCCTGCCGCCGCACCCGTGAGAGCCCCCACGCACCGGCCCGCCGGCGGGCCGCCGTGCCCGCCCGGGTACGGCGGTGGCCCTGACGGCCGGTGGCCCGGTCGGGTGCGGAACCGGGCAGGCCCGGGCCTCAGGAGTCGCACCGCTCGCACCCTCATGGGCCCGGCCCGGTGAAGGGGAATACCCTTGAGGGCAAAGGAAAGTGACGTGACGACACCCCGCCGCGCGCGGGTCGCGCCGACCCGGCGGCGGCAGCCCCGGTGATCGCTCGGCACACCCGCGCGGCCGGTGCCCGTGCGTCCGTCAGAGGCGCCTGCGAGAGGACGACCGTGTCCCTGCCCGAACTCACACCCCCGGAGGCCGCCCGCTGGGCGGCCCTCGCCGGAATCGAGCTGGACCCGGCCCGGCACGCGGTGGTGGCCGCGACCGCCGCGCATATGTTCCGCGGGCTCGCGGAGCTGCGCGCCGTCGAACTGGGGGACACCCCGCCGGCCACCACCTACGACCCGGCCGGCGACCTGCCGGGAGAGGCGGCCTCCGATGCGGCCCAGTGAACTGACCCTCGCCGCCGCCGCGGAGCTGATCCGGGAGCGCCGGCTCTCCCCGGTGGAGCTGGTGGAATCCGTGCTCGACCGGATCGAGGAGACCGAGCCCAAGCTCGGGGCGTATGCCCTGGTCACCGCCGACCGGGCTCGCGAGGAAGCCCACCGGGCCGCCCAGGAGATCGCCTCCGGACGGCTCCGGGGCCCGCTGCACGGCATCCCCATGGCCCTCAAGGACCTCATCGATGTGGCGGGGCTGCCGACCACCGCGAGCTCCCGGGTCCGGATCGCCGCCGGACACCGGGCCACCGAGGACAGTACGGTCACCGCGCGGCTCGCCGCCGCCGGAGCCGTCCTCCTCGGCAAGGCCCACACCCATGAGTTCGCCTATGGAGTGCTCACCCCGCAGACCCGCAACGCCCGTGACCCCGAACGGATCGCGGGCGGCTCCAGCGGCGGTTCGGCCGTCGCCGTCGCCGCGGGCAGCGCGACCTTCTCCCTCGGAACCGACACCGGCGGCTCCATCCGGATACCGGCCGCCCTGAACGGGATCGTCGGCCTCAAACCCACCTACGGCCTGGTGCCCACCGAGGGAATCGTCCCCCTCTCCTGGTCCCTGGACCATGTCGGCCCCCTCACCCGGACCGTCGAGGACGCCGGGCTCGTCCTGGCCGCCCTCACCGGAGAGCCCCCGGAGCCGGCGGAGACCCGGCGCGGCCTCGACGGCCTCCGCGTCGGTGTGCCCCGCGACCACCGCACCGAACGCGTCCACCCGGAGGTGGCGGCCGCCGTCCGGCGCGCGATCGACCGTCTGCGCGAACTGGGGGCCCGCACGGTCGACATCGACATCCCGATGGCCGGACAGCTCATCCCCACCCACCAAGGGCTCACCCTCCCGGAGGCCACCGCCTTCCATGAGGAGACCCTGCGCACCACCCCGGAGCTGTACGGGGACGATGTCCGCACCCTCCTCGAAACCGGCGCGCTGGTTCCCGCCATCGGCCATCTGCGCGCCCAGCGCGTCCGTACCCTGATACGGGCGGCCTGGTCCCGGCTGCTGCGCGAGGTGGATGTGATCGCCGCCCCCACGGTGCCGATCACCGCCGTCCCCGCCGGGGCGGAGACGGTGCACTGGCCGGACGGCACCCAGGAGAGCGTCACCCAGGTCTATGTCCGGCTCGCCGTCGCCGCCAACATCACCGGGTTCCCCGCGCTGAGCCTCCCCGTCGGCCGCGACCGGGACGGACTCCCCATCGGCCTCCAGCTGATGGGGCGGCCCAGGGAGGAGTCCCTGCTCCTGGCCGTCGGCACGGCGTACGAGACCGCCGGCCCCGGGGCGTAGCAGGCAGCGGGGCGGGCCCGCCCCGGCCGCCGCTCCGCTGTCAGTGGGCCGCCGTAGGCTCCCCGTATGAGCGATCAGTGGTGGTCAGGCATACGGGAACGCGTCGCGGAACTCGGCGCACGGGAGTCCGCGGGGAAGGTCTTCGGAGCCTATGGACACGGCTGGATCCTGGCGGACCCCCTGTCCGCGGACGACCTCGCCGACCTGGAGGCGCAGCTCGGGGTCGAGCTGCCCGAGGAGTACCGGACCTTCCTCACCCGGGTCGGCGCGGGCGGCGCGGGCCCCGCCTACGGCCTCTTCCCCGTACGGTACGCGGAGCAGCGCTGGCAGTGGGAAGGCGACGGCGCGGACATGACCAAAACCTCCCTGCTCGCCCTGCCCTTCCCCGGGAGCCCCCACCCCGCCGCCGAGGCCGTCGAGCGGCTGCGCGCCGAGCGCCCCGACGAGGACGAGTACGACGACGAGGACGCCTTCGAGACGGCGTACGAGGCCTGGGAGGAGCAGTGGTACGACATCTTCCTCGGCCCCGCCCGTACCGCCGGAGCCATCGTGATCAGCCATCTCGGCTGCGCCCTGCGGGAGTGGCTGATCGTCAGCGGTCCCCATCGCGGCACCGTCTGGTCCGACCCGCGCGCCGACGACGCCGACCTTGAACCCCTCCTGGACCCCGAGGGCCGGCCCGTCACCTTCCGGAACTGGTACACCCGCTGGCTGGAGGAGGCCGAGCACACGGCCCTCGGGACGGCCCCGGGCGCCTGACCACGGCCCCGCACACCACCCCTGCCCCGCGCCGGGCCGGGTCGGCCGGGCGAGCATCGGATTTCTCGATGCTCACCCCCGGAAGAATCCGCTTTGGTCTCCTTCGCCGAGGACCGAGGATGGCTCCGAGTCCGTCACCAGGAGGAACCAGAAGCCATGACGACCGCCATCTCCCCGGATCTGCTCCCCCTCACCGCCGAGGACGGCCCCTCGGGACTGTCCGTCGGCGGTGTTCCCCTCGCGGAACTGGGGCGCGTCTTCGGGACACCGCTCTTCGTGTACGACGAGGAGCATCTGCGGCAGCGGTGCCGGGAGGCCGTCACCGCCTTCGGACCCGGCCGGGTCGCCTACGCCTCCAAGGCGTTCCTGTGCACCGCCATGGCCCGCCTCGCCCACGAGGAAGGGCTGCTCCTCGATGTCGCCTCGGGCGGCGAGCTGAGGGTGGCCCTGCACGCGGGCGTACCGGGCCACCGGATCGTGCTCCACGGCAACAACAAGAACGACACCGAGCTGCTCGCGGCGGCGGCCGCCGGGGTACGGCACATCGTCGTCGACAGCTTCGACGAGATGGACCGGATCGAGCGCCTCCACACCACGGCGGGGATCGCCCCACAGCCCGTGGTGCTGCGGATCGCGCCCGGTGTGGCGGCCGGCGAGCACGAGGCGATCCGTACCGGCGGCACCGACTCCAAGTTCGGGTTCGGGCTGGCCACCGGCGACGCCGGGACGGCCGTGCGCCGGGCCCGGGAGTCGGCGGCCATGATCCTGGAGGGCGTCCACGCCCATGTGGGCTCCCAGGTCCTCGACGCCGCACAGCTCGCGGACGGCGCCGCCGCCGTCGCCCGGTTCGCCGTCGGAGCGGGGGTCCTGGGACTCACCGTCGGCGGCGGCCTCGGAGTGGCCTACGAGGCCGGGCAGACCGTCCCCTCCTTCGCCGACTGGGCGGCCGGGGTGCACACCGCCGCGCGGAACGCGGGCTGGCGCGGCGAGGTGACCGTCGAACCCGGCCGGGCGATCACCGCACGGGCCGGGCTGACCCTGTACCGGGTGGGCACCATCAAGCGGATCGCCGGTATCCGCACCTATGTCAGCGTCGACGGCGGGATGAGCGACAACCTCCGCCCCGCGCTCTACGCCGGCCGGTACGAGGCATTCCTGCCCCGTGCGCCCCACGCGGACCGCACCCTGCGCGCCCGGGTGGTCGGCAAGCACTGCGAGAGCGGCGACGTGATCATCGACGACGCCGCGCTCCCCGCCGATCTCCGCGTCCACGACCTGCTGGCGACGCCGGTCACCGGGGCGTACGGCTACGCCATGGCCTCCAACTACAACAAGCTGCCCCGGCCCGCCGTGGTCTTCGTCCGCGACGGCGAGGCCCGGCTCGTCGTACGGCGGGAGACCGAGGACGACCTGCTGCGCCTGGATGTGCCCGCCCCGGGCACGGAGCCGCGGGCACACCGGGCCGACCTGGTCACCGCACGCCATCCGGCCACCGCCTAACCTGGCGCGATGCTGAACAGTGGTCGTCTGCACGTCCTCCTGGAGATCGCCCGCAAGGGCACCATCGTCGCGGCGGCCGGGGCACTCCATCTGAGCCCCTCGGCCGTCTCCCACCAACTCGCCCGGCTGGAGCAGGAGGTCGGGGTCGCGCTCGTGGAGCGCGGCCCGCAGAGCCTGCGGCTGACCGCCGCCGGCCGCCGGCTGGCCGAGCACGCGCAGGGGATCGCCGACCTGATGGCCGTGGCCCAGGACGACCTGCGGGGGCACTCGGCCGGGGAGGCCGGGGTGCTGCGGCTCGGGTTCTTCGCCTCCGCGGGGCTGGAGCTGCTGCCCCGGGCCCTGGCCGCGTTCGCCGCCGGGCGGCCCCACGCGGAGCTGGAGCTGATCCTCGGCCAGCCCCATGACCTCCTCCCCGATCTGGAGGCGGGCCGGCTGGACGCGGTGGTCGTCTTCGAGCATCCGCTGGACCCCTGGTGCCGGCAGACCGCGGCCGAGGTGGAGATGTTCTTCGACGAGCCCCAGCTGATCGTGGTGCCCCTGCGGCACCGGCTGGGCCGGCGCTCCGTGGTCCGGCTGGCCGCGCTGGAGGGGGAGAGCTGGATCGGCACCCGAGGGGGCACCAGCGGCGAGCCGGTCCTGGAACGCGCCTGCGCCTCCGAGGGCTTTCTGCCCCGGGTCCGCTGCCGCAGCGACCACTACCAGGTCACCATCAACCTCGCCCGCGCGGGCATGGGCATCGCCCTGGTCCCGGCGCTGGGCCTCGGCGACACGACAGGGGTGCATGTGCTGCGCCTCGACCACCCCCAGCTGCACCGGCGGATCGGGGTCGCCACCCGACGTACCAACGAGAACCCGCTGCTCCGGGCCTTTCTGACCGATCTGCGGTCGGCCGCCGGGGAGGTGGGTGCCCTGCTGGGCGCCCAGTGGGCCTGACAGGCACCCACCTCCCCGGCGGCCCGGGGCGCCGGGTCAGCCGCCGCCCGGGAGCCCCGCACACTCCGCCAGCGCGCGTCCGACCTCGCGCACGGCATGGACCGCGGCCCGCTCCGTACTCCGCCCCAGCGCGGTGTCCCACCGCGCCACCAGCGCGTACGCGATCCTGCGCTCACCGATGAAGACACCCGCGTCCGCGCGGACCCCCCGGTCGGTCCCGGTCTTGTTGGCCACCAGCAGCCCGCCGGGCAGCGGCTCGGGGAAGCACTCCGCGTACGGGTCGTGGGCGACGAGGGCGGGTGCCAGGCCGTGGTCGGTGCCGGACCGCATCCATCGGAGCAGCCGTTCGGACGCCCCGGGCGAGACCAGGGTGCCCCGGACCGCGTGGGCGACCAGCTCCGCGAGCGCGCGGGCGGTGCCGGTCGCGAAGAGCGGCGGGTCGTCCGGACCACGGCTGTCACGGACCCGGTCGTGGAGGGTCAGCGCCCCGATCCCCAGGCCCCGGGCGAGCCGGGCCGTCGCCTCCGGACCCACCAGCCGCACCAGGGCGTTGGTCGCCGTGTTGTCGCTGACGGAGGCGGTCAGCCAGCACAGGTCCTCGACCGTCCAGCCGTCCCGGCCCAGCCGGCGGAGCAGACCGGTGCCCCCGGTGATGTCCTCCTCCCGGACGGCGACCCGCTGTCCGGGGGACAGCTCACCACTGTCCAGCCGCCGGGCGACCTCCGCCAGCAGCAGCAGTTTGGCGGCGGAGGCCACCGGCAGGACGGTGGTGTCGTCGACACCCACACTCCGGCCGTCGTCCACATCGATTGCGGCGACCCCGAGGACCAGCGGGAGCGCGGCGGCGCTGCGGGCCGCCGCCGCGACACGGGCGAGCGTCATACCACCCTCACCACCTCTCCGGCCCGCTCCCGGGTGGGCCGCCCGGCGCGCACGGCGACCCGGCCCGCGACCACGACCGTACCGATGCCCTCGGGCGCCAGCAGCGGCCGGTCGAAGGTGGCCCCGTCGCGTACCGCGTCCGGGTCGAGGACGACCAGATCGGCACGGTCCCCGTCCCGGACCGTGCCCCGCCCGGTCAGACCGAACCGGCGGGCCGGCAGCCCGGTCATCCGGTGCACCGCCTCCTCCAGGGTGAACAGGCCCTGGTCACGGCCGTAGTGGCCGATGACCCGGGCGAAACTGCCCGCCCAGCGCGGATGCGGACGGCCCGGTTTGGGCACCCCGTCCGAGCCGATCATCGCCAGCGGGCTGGCGAGCACCCGGCGGACGTCGTCCTCGCGCATGGAGTGGCTGATGATGGTCACCTCGCCGTCCTCCGCGAGCAGCAGATCACAGACGTACTCCACCGGGTCGACGCCCCGCGAGCCCGCCAGATCGGCGATCCGCCGGCCCTCGGCCGAGGGGTGACGGGGCGCGGCGGCGACGGAGATCAGATCCCAGCCGCCGTTGCCGACGGTGTTCTCCCAGCCGTCGACGCCCTCGGCGATGGAGCGCCGGATCCGGTCGCGGACCTCGGGCCCGGGCAGCCGTTCCAGCAGGGCCCGGATGCCGCCCTCGTTCACCCAGGGCGGCAACAGGGCGTGCAGGACCGTACTGCCCGCCGTGTACGGGTAGACATCGCACAGCACATCGATCCCCTCGGCCCGCGCGCGTTCCAGCCGGGGCAGGGTCCGCAGGGTGGCACCCCAGGCCTGGCGCCCGGCCGTCTTGTGATGGGAGATCTGAAGCGCCGCGCCGGAGCGGCGGGCGATCTCCAGCGCCTCCTCCAGCGCCCGTTCCACCTGGGACATCTCATCGCGCAGATGGGTCACATACGGCTTGCCGTGACGGGCGGCGACCTCGGCGAGCGCCACCAGTTCGCCGGTGTCCGCGTATCCGCCGGGAGGATAGATCAGCCCGGTGGAGAGCCCGGCTGCGCCCTGGGCGAGGGACCGGTCGAGGAGCGCGCACATGGCCCGCAGCTCGGCGTCGGTGGCGGGGCGGTCCGCGAAGCCCAGCACCCCCGCGCGCAGGGTCCCGTGTCCGACGAGCGAGGCGATATGGGTACGGCGCCGGGCGGGATCCTGTCCGGCGGCGAAGGCCTCGAAGTCCTCGGCGGGCGGTACGGGGCCGAGGCCGAAGACGACCCGGAGGTGCTCGGCGAGCCGGGGCAGCCGCTCCGGGAGCGCGGGGAAGAGACTGCTGCCGCAGTTGCCCGCGATCTCGGTCGTCACCCCCTGGAGCAGCGGCGCGAGACGCAGCGCCGCCATCGCCTCCTCCCGGGGCCCGCCGACGCCCGGCCGGTGGTCCTCGTGGTGCGCGGCCAGCGCGTCGGAGTGGGTGTGCACATCGATGAAGCCGGGGGCGACGACCTGTCCGGACGCGTCGACGGTCTCGGCG
The DNA here is from genome assembly GCF_040299965.1 of Streptomyces sp. NPDC000594. Taxonomy (NCBI): domain Bacteria; kingdom Bacillati; phylum Actinomycetota; class Actinomycetes; order Kitasatosporales; family Streptomycetaceae; genus Streptomyces; species Streptomyces sp. NPDC000594. Next base: position 62,568 of record NZ_JBEPCY010000017.1, read on the forward strand.
GCCTCATGCCGTCCGCCGGGCGGCAGTACGGTGACCCGCCCGTCGGTGACGGCGACATCGGCCGCCCGGCGGGGCGCCCCCGTACCGTCGACCAGGGTGCCGCCCCGCAGGAGCAGGTCATGGACGGTCCGGCCGGAGTACGGGGCCGGGTCACCTCCGGTCCGGCGGACCGGCGGTACGGGCGGGTGGACAGGGGGTACGGGCCTGCGGGCGGACGGGGCCGGGGTCCGCTCCGGCGGGAGCACGGGGCCGCGCATCACAGCACCGTCGACAGAAAGGCCCGCGTGCGCTCCTGCCGCGGGTCGCCGAAGATCTGCTCGGGGCTGCCCTCCTCGACGGCGACCCCCTGGTCCAGGAAGAGGACCCGGTCGGCCACCTCGCGGGCGAAGCCCATCTCATGGGTGACCACGATCATCGTCATCCCGCTGCGGGCCAGGTCGCGCATGGCGCCGAGGACCTCACCGACGAGTTCGGGATCGAGGGCCGATGTGGGTTCGTCGAAGAGCATCAGGGTGGGCTCCATGGCGAGGGCACGGGCGATGGCGACGCGCTGCTGCTGGCCGCCGGAGAGCTGGGCGGGGTAGTGGTCCGCGCGATCGGCGAGGCCGACCCGGGCGAGGAGTTCCCGGGCCTGCCGCTCCGCCTCCGCCCGGGGGCGGCGCTTGACGACGACCGGACCCTCCATCACATTCCGTACCGCCGTGCGGTGCGGGAAGAGATGGAAGCGCTGGAAGACCATGCCGATGCGCTCGCGCTGCCGCCGGATGTCCCGGGGCCGCCGCTCGCGCAGCACGGTCCCGGAGGATCCGTGCGGCTCATAGCCGACGAGTTCGCCGCCGACCCGGACCCGGCCGCCGTCGATCTTCTCCAGATGGTTGAAGCACCGCAGCAGGGTGGACTTGCCGGAGCCGGAGGGGCCGATGACACAGAGCACCTCCCCGGCGGCGACATCGAGGTCGATGCCCTTGAGCACCTCGGTGTCACCGAAGCGCTTCCGTACGCCACGGGCCTGAAGGACGATGTCGCTCACGCGGTGGCTCCCTTGGCGGTGCGGCCGGGCCGGAGATTGGTCAGCACCCGTCGCCGCATCGACGCGGCCCCCGGGTCGTAGTGCCGTTCCACGAAGTGCTGGGCGACGCTCGCGACGGTGGTCAGGGCGAGGTACCAGAGGGAGGCCACCATCAGCAGCGCGATCACCTCGAAGTTGGCCAGGTACAGATGCTGGGAGACGGTCATGAGGTCGGACCCGGCGATCACCGAGACCAGGGAGGTGGTCTTGAGCATGGAGATGAACTGGTTGCCGAGCGGCGGAATGATCACGCGCATCGCCTGCGGCAGGACGACCCGGGTGAGGACCCGCCGGTGGGACATGCCGAGCGACTCACCCGCCTCGCGCTGGCCCGGGTCCACACTCTGGATGCCCGCGCGCACGATCTCCGCCATATAGGCGCCCTCGTTGATGGAGAGACCGAGCAGGGCGGCGACAAAGCCGGTGATGACCGCATTGGTCTGCCACTCCACCAGCTTGGGGCCGTCGAAGGGGACGCCGATGCCGATCACCGGGAACAGCAGCGCCAGATTGAACCAGAAGATCAGCTGGACCAGCAGCGGAGTGCCCCGGAAGAACCAGGTGTAGGCGCCGGCGACCACCCGGAGCACCGGGCTCTCGGAGAGCTGCATCACCGCGATGAGGACCCCGATGGCGATACCGACGGCCATCGAGACCAGGGTGAGCTGGACCGTCACCCACAGACCCTTGAGGATCCGGTCGTCGAACTGGTACTCCACGACGATGTCCCAGTGGAGATGGGGGTTGACGATGACGGTCCAGGCGAGCCAGACGGCGAGGAGGAGGGCGGCGAGAACGGCCACCCAGCGCCCCGGGCGCGGCCTGCTCGTCACCCTGAGGGCGAGGCCGTCACCGTCAGCGGCCTCGCGCACCACGGCCGTCGTGTTCGTTGCGTCTTTTTTGAGCCGGGTCATATCGGTGCTTCCCCGCCTCACTGGCCGTCGTTGACGGTGGCCCGGGCGACGGCGCTGCCGCCGACCCCGTAGGAGTCGAGGATCCTGCGGTAGCCGCCGTCCTCGATCAGCCCCTGGAGCGCCTGCCGGACGGCGTCCCGCAGACCGCTGTTGTCCTTCGCCACGGCTATGCCCCAGGGTGCCGTGCCGTACTGCTTCGGCAGTACCTCGTAACTCCCCTTCTCCTTCACGAACATCATCGCGACGGGATAGTCCACGATGGTCGCCACGGCCCGCCCGCTGTCGAGCTGGAGCAGCCCGGTCGGGGCGTCCTCGCTCTGCGAGATCCGCATCCTCTCGGCGCACCGGGCGTTCTGCTTCTGGCCGATGTCCAGATTGGAGCTGCCCTTGGCGAGGACGACGGCCTTGCCGCAGAGGTCCGCCAGGGTCTTGATGCCCTCCGGGTTGCCCTTCTCCGTCATGACCACGCCGCCGGTGCGGAAGTAGTCCACGAAGTCCACGGCCCGGCGGCGCTCGGGGCTGTCCGTCATCGAGGACATCACCAGATCGAACCGTCCGGACTTCAGCCCGGGGATCAGCCCGTCGAAGGCGGAGTTGGTCAGTTCGAGCCGCAGCCCGAGCCGGTCCGCCACGGCCCGCGCCAGATCGGGATCGACACCGGTCAGCTCGGTGGTGCCGGGCCGGTACATCTCCATGGGCGGATAGCCGACGGCGGTGGCCACCCGCAGGACGCCCTTCCTCCGCAGATCGGCCGGCAGCAGATCGGCCGCCTGTGCGCCCACGGCCGGTTCGTCCGGAGCGGTGGAACCGCCTCCCTGGTCCGAGCGCCCGCAGGAAACCGTCAGCAGGACGGCGAGAGCCAGGGCCGCGAGGGAACCGGCCCGTCTGCGCATTGCCATGTTTTCTCCTCATCTGGTCCCCATGTGGTGACGTGCGCAGATGCTGACAGCCGGATGGCCGGAAATGGAAGATGATGACACCATTCGCGGCTGAGCATCGAATTCGGTACGGCTCGCCGGTTCCACCGGGGAATCCGTCGACGGGCGGGGAGCCCGGTGGACCCGGGATCCCGCCCCCGCCGAGCCGGGCCCGGCGAGAACCCCTCGGCCCCCGGTTGCAGTGCCTCCACCCCGGACACCTCTGGCCCATGAGCCCGGCAGGGCGGTGACACGTGCCCCGGATTCCCGTAGGCATTCGGCCAACCTGTGCCGCTCCGCACAGCGGCTGAAGCATGGCAAACCGAAGAATTGAGCCTCCGTCAAATCGGCGACGGTGTTTTTGTAAAGTCAGAAAATGGCCATCCGGGAAATCCTTGAAAAGGATTCATGGATTAGCCAATGGCCAGGCCAGGGAAGCATCACGGGGTCACCGGCAAGCGATCGGCACCGGCGAGGAACGGGCCCCGCGTGCCACCCGTCCCACGGAAAGGGAGTGCCATGAGGAAGATGCTCTTCGCCCTGCGCGAGAAGGTCACACCGAACAAAAGCCTGAAGGAGTACGCCTGGTACATCTGGACCTGATAGCCGAAATCCCGGCCCTGAAGCCGGGCTGACATCGTCGTCCGGTCGTACCCCTTCCGCTTTCCGTTGTCCGGCCGGACGGCGATGTCCCGCCCCGAACTCCTCCGGAGAATCCATGCCCACGTCATCGCCGCCGCATGTACGTACCACCGAGTTCGCTCCGCGACTGGCCGCCCTCCTGGACGACCACCTGGGTCAGGATGTGTTCCGGCTGGAATCCGACACCATCGGAATAGCGGGGCACGAGGTCACCCACCGGATCCTTGCCGCACGCCGTGCCAGGGACACCGAACGGCCCACGTTCAAGCCACTGCTCGGGCGCTCGATACCACGGACCGAGGCATCGGCGGTCATGCGGACCATCGGCAACGACGTACGCGAAGCACTCGGGAACCCCCTGCCGAAGGACGTGGACCTGTCCGGGCCCTGGCCCCTGACAGGGCACTACTTCCTGCGCGACCTCATCCTCGGCCGGGACCCCTACCGGTTGCGCCTCCTGATGAGCCGCAACCTCGAACTCACCCCCAAACTCACCTGGTCCGTGGTCGCGCTCGGGGCGGCCCTGCCCGGCCGGCCCCGTCCGGGCGACGACCTCACCGGTCTCGCGACCCGCGTGGCCCAGGCCACGGGCTACCAGGAACGCCGGTACGCCATGGGCATGTACCGCAGGGCCGCCGCACCGGTCTGCTTCACCGTTTCCACCCTGGTGGCCAACGCGCTCTGGCTGGGATTCCCCTTCGACGACAGCACGCCGAACCGGAACATCATCCATGAGTCCATGCGGCTGCTGCCGCCCTCCTGGAACATCCTCCGCAACGCCTCCCCCGAGTACGCGGCCGTCGACGGCCGGATCGGCGAGCGGGACGACCTCCTCCTGCTGCCGCTGCTCTCCCAGCGGGACCCGGCTCTCTGGGACGACCCGGATGCCTTCCGCCCGGACCGCTGGAACGACCTCGATCCCGATACCGCACCCGGCTATCTGCCGTTCGGCCACTCCTCGGAGCGGTGCTGGGGACGGCATATGGTCATGCCGCTGGCCGAACTCCTCCTGGATCTGATCCGACACTCGGGGCTGGAGGTCGACCCGGACCAGCGCGTCGCCAGGGTGCCGCTCCTCGGTCTGCTGGGCGTGGGCGAGGTCCGCCTGACCCCGGCGGCCCGGGCCCGCTGACGGCCCGGTCCGCCGGATCCGCGCCCCGGCCCCTGCCGTTGCGCGTAGCCTGGCGGCCCCGGAGGCGGGTCCGACGGCGGGCCGCCGGGAGGTGAGGCGGAGGGCGATGACCCAGACACTGACGATGTACACCACCGGGGGCCCGGTCGAGGTGCCCGCGACGATCCGGGGGGTCCGCGAGGCCCTGCCCGCGGAGCTGCGCGCGACCTTCACGGCGGAGGCGGAGACCACCGCTGTCGGCGATCTGCCGATGCTGCTGGCGCGCTGGCTGATGAAGGCCCCCACCGGGTACGAGGCCGAGGAGGACGCCCTGGTCGCCCGGGTCCGGGAGGGCGACTTCACCGGGGTCACCTTCCCCGACGACCTCACCGACGAGTACCGGAGCGCCGGGTGAGTGCCCTGCGGCTGGCCTTCACCGACCCCGCCGCGGCGGGCCGCAACGCCCTGGGACCGGAGGCCCGCAAGGTCTTCGACACCGGCCTCCTCGCCATCGCCCGGGAGCCCTACGGCTGCGGATCCGCCGAGGTGGGGGAGAGCCACGACCGGCGGGAGGCCACCGTCGCCGGGGTCGCGTTCGTCCGTTACGAGGTGAGCGCCTCCGTCGTCACGGTGACCGTCCTGCGCGTCGTCCCCGCACCCTGAGCCCACACCCCTGAGCCCACACCCTGAGCCCGTTCCTGCGCCTGCGGTCCGGCGGGTACGGTCCGGCGCGGGCGGTGCCGTCAGGCGGGCAGCGCGAGCAGCAGCAGGGGAGCCGTGGTGGGCCGGGGGGATCCGCCGGAGGGTTCCAGGGTGAGCCCGACCGCGGTGGCGTCGGCGGGGTCGCCGTCGATGAGGACCGAGCCGTCCCCCCGGAGGAACCCGGCCGGACGCAGGGTGCCGTCATGGTCCAGCCACAGCTGGTAGGTCCGGCCGGAAGCCGGCGCGGGCAGACCGGAGACGGTGAGGACGGCCTTGTTCCGGCGGTCGGAGGCGACCACGGTGGCGAGGGCCCCGTCACCGGTCCGCCCATGGACCGTGCGGGCGTCCGGAGCCGCCAGAACGGTGCCGATGTCGTCGAGGCGCCGCTCGGCCTCCCGGGCCCGTACCTCGGACCGCTCCACCTCCCGGTGCTGCCAGAGGGCGAGACCGGCGAACGAGGCGGCGGCGGCCAGCCCGGCGGCCAGCATCAGGGCGGTGCCCCCGCGCCGCAGCGGGCCGGCGAAGCGGGCCGCCGGCACGGTGCGTACCTGCGGCGGCAGTTGCCGTACGCCGTCGAGGGCGGCCAGGGTCCGCGGCTTCAGGGAAGCCGGGGGAGTCCGGGCCGTGGCGGCGGCCAGCCGGGCGGCGGTGGCGGCGAACTCCGCGGCCTCCAGCCGGCATGCCTCACAGAACCGCAGATGGGCGGTGAACACCTCGCGCTCGGCGGGTTCCAGGGCGTCGAGGGCATGGGCGGCGGCCAGGCTGTGGACATCGGACGCGTGGTCTCTCATGTGGTCACCCCCATGCAGTCGCGGAGCCGGATGAGCCCGTCCCGCATGCGTGTCTTGACGGTGGGCAGTGGTGTGCGCAGGGCCTCGGCGACCTCACGGTAGGTCAGGCCCCCGTAGTAGGCCAGGGTCACCGCCTGGCGCTGGAGTTCGGTCAGCCCGCGCAGACAGCGCCGGGCCTGCTCGCTCTCCAGACGGGTCTCGGCCTCCTCGGCGACCTCGTCGAAGGCGGTGTGGTGCTCACGGGCGGCCTGCGCCTGCTCCCGGTCGGCGGCCGCCTGGGCGGAGCGGACCCGGTCCACGGCCCGGCGGTGGGCGATGGTGGCCGCCCAGCCGGTGACGCTTCCGGCCCCGGGCCGGTACCGGGCCGCCTGCCGCCAGAGGTCGATCATGACTTCCTGGGCGACCTCCTCCGACTGGGCACGGTCGCGGACCACCCTGACCACGATGCCGAAGACCAGGGGCGCGAGGGCGTCGTACAGGGTGGCGAAGGCCTGTTGGTCGCCGTGGGCCACCTGCCGCATGACCTCGGCGAGGTCGGTGTGGTCGCCGCCGCCGGCGGGGCCGGTACCGGCGAAGGGGAGCGGTCGGTTCACCACTGGGGCTCCGGCCGGGGCGGCCGGGCGAAGGGGCGGCCGGTGCCGGCCGCCCGTGGGCGGGGTGTCCATCGCATGCTGGTCCTTTGTCGGTGGAGCCGACCGGAGTGCCCGTACGGGCGGTTCCGCCGGCTCCCTGTCGGGTGTCTGACGTTTCTTCGTAGCGGACGCGCGGGCGGATGGGGGGCCGCTTTGGGCGTCGCCGCGCCCGCTGGTCCCCGCCACCCGCTCCCAGCTGCGGCCGGGCCGGGATCCGCCCCCGGCTGTCTCACTCGTTCGGGTGAGCCGGACCCGGGGGACCCATCCGCCGGGCGGCCGCCGCCGAATGCCCTGTGTGAGCAGCTTGCGCAACACCATGATCCGGGTCCTCTCGGCGGCGGCGGCCGGTCTGCTGGCCGCGTTCACCGCGCTGGCCGTGGCCGAACTGGTCGCCGGTGCGCTGAGGCCCGCCAGCGGGCCCGTGACGGTGGTCGGCGGCGCGGTCATCGACCGGACCCCGGCCGGGGTGAAGGACTTCGCGATCCGCACCTTCGGGGAGAACGACAAGGTCGCCCTCCTGCTGGGCATCCTTGTCCTGCTGGCCCTGTTCGCCGTCGCCCTGGGTCTCCTCGCGCTCCGGCACCGGCGGGCGGGTGCGGCCGGGGTGCTGGTGTTCGGGTTCGTCGGTGCCGCCGCCGCCCTGAGCAGGCCCGACACGGCGGGCTCCGCGGATGCGCTGCCCTCTCTGACGGGTGCGGTGGCGGGTGCTGTCGTCCTGTACGTGCTGGCGGGTCGGGTGGCGCCCGCCGATTCCCCCGCCGATTCCCGTAGCGATTCCCGTACCGAGTGCTCCACCGAGTCCCCCACCCCGTCCGTCACCGAGTCCTCCGGGGACGACGAGAGCGCCGGAGGCGGCCGGAGCCGGCGGAGGTTCCTCACCGCGGCGGCCCTCACCGCCACGGCCGCCACCGGAGCCGGAGCGCTGGGGCGATTCCTGTCCGGCCGGCGCGGACGGGACGCGGCCGCCTCCCGCGCGGCCCTCACCCTGCCCGCCCCCGCCTCGCCCGCCCCCGCCGTCCCGGCCGGAACAGAGCTGAGGGTTCCCGGGATCGTCCCGTTCATCACCCCCAACCGGAGCTTCTACCGCGTCGACACCGCCCTGGTCGTACCGAGGATCGACGCGGCGGCCTGGCGGCTGAGGGTGCACGGCAAGGGCATCCCCCGGCCCCGCTCCTACACCCTCGAAGACCTCCTGGCCCGGCCCCTCATCGAACGCGACATCACCTTGACCTGTGTCTCGAACGAGGTCGGCGGCCCCTACACCGGCAACGCCCGCTGGCTCGGCGTACCCCTGGCCGGCCTGCTCGCCGAGTGCGGGGTGAAACCGCCGTCGCGCGGCGGCGGCGCCGATCAGCTGGTCGCCCGCTCCGTGGACGGGATGACCTTCGGCTCACCGGTCGAGGAGGTGATGGACGGGCGGGACGCGATGCTCGCGGTCGGGATGAACGGCGAGCCGCTCCCCTTCGACCACGGCTTCCCCGTACGCATGCTCGTCCCGGGCCTCTACGGCTATGTCTCCGCCTGCAAGTGGATCGAGGAGATCGAGCTGACCACCTTCGCCGCCTACGACCCGTACTGGGTCAGGCGTTCCTGGGCGCGGCGGGCGCCGATCAAGACCCAGTCCCGCATCGACACCCCCAGGCCCTTCGCCCGCCCCGGCACCGGAACCGTCATGATCGCCGGTGTCGCCTGGGCCCAGCGCCGGGGCATCACCCGGGTCGAGGTCCGGATCGACAACGGCCCCTGGCGGGACGCCGACCTCGCCGCGCAGGACACCGTCGACACCTGGCGCCAGTGGTCCTGCCGCTGGAACGCCACCCCCGGCGGCCACACCCTCACCGTCCGTGCCACCGACGGCACGGGAGCCGTCCAGTCCGAGCGCCGCGCCCCCACCGTCCCGGACGGGGCGAGCGGCTGGCACAGCGTCTTCGTCACCGTCGCGTAGCCGACCGGCCCACCGTCCCGCAGCTCACCGTCCCGTGGGCGACCGTCCCCCAGACCACCGGGCCGACTCCGGCAGCCGGCCCGGCAGCACCACCCTCCCCCCGATCCCCGACCGGGGATCGACCCCCTGCAAGGAGTGAATCGATGAACAGCGTGCGTATCCGCCGTACCGTGATCGCCGTGGCCGCGGCCGCCCTGCTGCCCTTCTCCCTGGCGGCCTGCTCCGACTCCGACGGCGACGCCAAGGCCGACAAGCCCGCCCAGGCCGGTGAGTCGTCCGGCGCCGGCGAGAACACCCCCGTGGACACCCCGGCCACCGGCGACCAGCCCTTCGGCCCGGCCTGTGCCGATGTCCCGAAGGACGGCTCGGGTTCCTTCGGCGGCATGGCCAAGGACCCCGTCGCCACCGCGGCCTCCAACAACCCGGCCCTGTCCACCCTGGTCTCCGCGGTCCAGCGGGCCGGTCTGGTCGACACCCTCAACAACGCCGAGGACATCACCGTCTTCGCACCCACCAATGACGCCTTCGCGAAGATCCCGAAGGCCGACCTCGCCAAGGTCCTCGCCGACAAGGAGCTGCTCACCAAGATCCTCACCTACCATGTGGTCGGCCGGGCCGTGACGCCGGAGCAGCTGGCGAACGGCTCCTTCGAGACGCTCCAGAAGGGCGTGGTCACCACCAGCGGTTCGGGCAGGTCCTACACGGTCAACGACACCGCCTCGGTGGTGTGCGGGAACGTCGGGACGGCCAACGCCCATGTCTACATCATCGACACCGTGCTGATGCCGAAGTAGACCGAGGGCAACCGCCGATCACGTACCGGCGGTGTCCGGGGTGCGCCTGTCGCCACCCCGGTCCGCCGGGGCGGTCCGCTCACCGCCAGTCGCCGATCACCCAGGCCACCAGACGGGGGTGGGGCTCCGATGGGTTGCACGGCAGTACCGCCGTCGTGGCGAACAGCTCGACGGTGAGGGCGTCCTCGATCGTCTCACCCACCCGGGAGAACTCGTCGGAGACGGCGCCGGGTTCCCCGACGGACGCGGGGTACGGCTCCACGGTGGCGGGGTCGGAGGTCTCGCAGCCGACATCGGGGAGGGGCTGGCCGAGGTACCAGCCTCCGACGAAGACGGCGTACAGCGCGGCGGCGGCGCCTAATCTGCGCGGGGTTATCCGGATCAGCACCCGCCCAGTATGCCCGGTGCACCACACCGCACCGATTCGGGGCCTTCCCCTCGAACTCGCCCTGGACAAAAGGGCGATGGGGTTACGGTGCGGTCGGCCCCGGGGCCCGCGGCGTTACGGCGGAAGCCGGTCATCCCGCTCTTCGGCCCTTCGGTGGGCTCAGTCCTCGGGGAGGATACGGCCGTCCTCGTCCATCGGCGGGTGGAGCTGGAGCGGCTCCTGTCCGTCGCGGTCGCTGGGCCGTGGCCCCTCGGGACCGTCGGGCCCCCACCGCACCAGGCGGCGGGTACGGGCGATCTGGTACCAGGTCCCGTCCAGCTCCACCCGGTTGACCGGGCCCGCGCGCAGGCGGTTCGCGGCCGCCGCGTAGGGCGCCAGCTCGGCCGCCTCGTCGCCTCCCGCCTCGACCACGCTCCGGGCGTCGGTCTCCCGCTGGGCGTCGAAGGAGATCAGTCCGTGCAGCCGGGGCCACGCCCATGCCAGGACGAACTCCAGCGATCTGCGGGCGGCGTGCGCGGTGATGTGCGGACCGCTGATCGGCTTCCAGCCGTCCTCGGCCTCCTCCACGACCGTGAACGCGGCGGGCAGGAGGAGCACGTCCGGGTGGGTCTCCAGTGCCCGTCGCGCGTCGTCGCGCGCCTGCTTCGGGGAGTCGTCGTCCAGGTAGTACATGTCCCGCAGTGCCAGCTGCTCCACCGCCTGGGTCGGGGAGACGGGTGCGTCGAGATCCAGGACCAAGTCCTCGTCGATCTTCGGCTCGGCGCCGTCCCACTCCGTCGCGTCGGGTCCCGGATCGGTGGGGCGGGGCTGCTCCAGGCCGCCGGGGCCCGTTCCGGCGTACTCCTCGGCACGGGCGACGCGGTAGCGGGTGCCGGACACCGTCAGCTCGTCGACGCGCTCGGTCTCCAGCCGGGCGACCGCCGCCAGCAGGGCGCGCCGTTCCGCCCGGTCCCGGGCCTCGTCCTTCGCGCGGTACCACAACTGCGAGTTGAGGCTTTCCCGGGCCTCCTGCGGGTAGTTGGAGGTCACCGGCACCACGACCCGCCACCGCGCACCGTCGCCGGCCCCTTGGGCGACCACTCCGTAGAGCGCTCCCCGGACCGCCAGCCCGCCGAGCCAGGCCGCCGCGTCGACCGCGTCCGCCTCGACGGCGGCCTCCACCGGCTCCACCGGCACCCGCACCAACACCGGCCGCGCGGGGCGCGGTCCCCTCTTCCCATGCTCCATGGGCCCCATCCTGCACATCCCGGCACTCCGCCACCGGAGTTCGGTGAATCCCCACCCGCACGGGTGGTTTCCGGTGCCGGTGGTACGGACAGCGGCGGCCCTCCGCCCGGCCGTGCGGGCCGGACGTGGCCGCCGTGTCCGCCGGGGGCGGGGGTCAGAGGTCGCGCAGCTCCCGCCAGGTGTTGGGGCCGATGATCCCGTCCGCGACCAGGCCCCGGCTCCGCTGGAAGGAGATCGTGGCGCTGCGGGTGGCGCTGCCGAAGATGCCGTCCACACCCGCCGAGCCGACCGGGAAGCCCCAGTACTCCAGGAGACATTGGGCCTCCCGGACGGTGTCGCCCGAGCTGCCCTGGCGGATGGTGGGCGGAATCTGCCGGTTGTCGTAGCCGCAGTAGAGCGCCACCGCGACGGGCGCGGGGGCCCGCGGTGCCACCACTGCGGTACGGGGTGGTGCGGCCGTGGCGGCGACCGAGGGGGCCACCGCCGCGCCGCAGAGGACCGTGCAGCCGGCCAGGATCGTCAGGTTCCGCAGCAGTCTGTTCATGCTGTCAGCCACTCCTTCGAGAGTCGTCACCTGATGTGTTCCACCGGCTCGGCGGAAACGTCTCACCTTTTCAGGTGGTTTGACACCCCGCCCGCCCCGCCCGGCCCTCGTGCCCGGGGGTCAGCGCGGGGCGTCCCCGGACCCGGCGGATTCCCCGGAGCCCAGGGGCTCCAGTGACCAGATCCGCTCGGTGGTCAGGGGCCCGCTCCGGGCGAGGAAGGAGCCGTGGCCGACGGCGAGCGCCGCGAGCTGCGAGCCGTAGCACTGGACGGCGGCACGCTTGCGCGCCCACTGCGCGTCCGAGAGCGTGAGTTCGGCCCGGACCTCCAGCCGGTGGTCGCGCAGCAGCTCCCGGTAGGCCGTTCCCACCTCGATGTCGGCCGCGAGCGCCGCGCACCCGTCGTCCGTGCCCCACTCAGGGACGTGCCCCGTGTAGGGGAGGTCGGCGTAGACCCAGGGCAGCGGGGCGCCGAGGTCCGCGAGGACGGAGAGGGCCCGCAGCCGTACCGTCCGGTGGTCGCGCTGTCGGGTGCTCAGGGGCACCAGCACCCGGGTGCCGGGCGCCAGCTCCCGGAGAAAGGCCTCCAGACCGGCGAGTTCGACGTCCTCGGCGTAGGGGTTGTCGGGGTGGTCGAGCACGATCTGCGCCACACCGAGGAGCGCGCAGGCACGGGCGTCCTCGGCGAGGCGCTCGGTGTGCGCCTCCGCCGTCGACGAGAAGCCGCAGTAGCCGTCCCACCAGGATATGGGGGTTCCGGCGGCGGGTGCCCCGCCGTGGACGGTGACGACGGCGACCGGTCCGGGCAGCTCGGGGAGCAGGCCCGCGAGGGAGAGCACCGCGTCGTCGAAGTGGGGCGACAGGACGACGGTGCGCCAGGGCGGCGGTGCGGTGTAGGGCATGAGGGTCCTCTGGTGTCGGGTGCGGCGGTGCGGGTGCGTTCGGGCAGGGTGAGGGCACACATCCGTACGGTCGGTCAGCTGCCGTGCGGCTGGATACGTGCCGTGCGGTCGGGTACGGGCCGGTCAGCGCGTGGCGCGGGAGCGGTGCGGCGGCACGCCCGTACCACCGTGTCCGCCGGGGTGGGCACGTCGGCCGCACACGGCCCCCGGCCGCCGCCGGGACCTGTCCGCCGGCCTCTCATGAGACGGGGGAGCGGGGGGCGCGGAGTCGGGAACCGCGTCCCCGGCCCCCACCACGACGACATCGATCACGGGCGTCCCATCAGCATGCGGAGTGTCGCGCACCAGGCCACCGGCGGTGCGGAGGTGAATCGTAAAGAAACCTAACCATTACGGTGCGGGTGACTCCAGATCGAATTCGCGCCGATCACGCGGCCGCCTCGAACCCGGCGGTGAACACCCCCGCTGTGCGCTCCCCACGCCCCGCCGGACCCCTGCCGGCGCCCCCGAATCCCCTGCGCCGCACCACACTTCGACCGGGCGCGCACCTTCGGTGGTTTGCCGCACTGTCCGACCCGGTACGGTCATCGTTCTGCCAAACCGGCGATTTTCAGCCAGTTTTTCGTGTGACCCCCGGGGAAGGCCCGATGGGACCCTCCCCCGCCCGTACCCGGCGGTGCTCCAGCGCATCAGGGGGAGAGGGCGCGGCGACACCCGAAAGCCATGGGGCCGACGCGTCACCCGCGTCGGCCCCATGGAGAACGGTCGTCGGCTCAGCACTCACCGCGCCAGACGACACGGGTGATGTTCAGTCCGGGCGCGGCGTTCGCCTTGTAGGTGCCCGGGCCGGGGTTGTAGTGGAAACAGTCGGTCGACGGCTGCCCGCCGAGGACCGATGTCACATCGACATGGTCGGCGCCCGCGTGGACGACTCCGTTGTTGAAGATGGAGCCGACGGCCAGATTGCCGGACCAGTTGCCCGCGGTCCGCAGGACCAGCCGGCCGGTCTGATCGGCGCCGCTGTAGGCGCAGAAGTACCCCCTGCCGCAGCCGGGCGGGTTGGGCTCCGCGGACGCGCTCGGAGCGAGGCCCAGGACCCCGGCGAGAGCGGCGGCCACGGCCCCGGCTCCCACCGAGGTGAGCCGCGCGGTGGTCCGCCCGGTGCGCCGGGTGGTGGATCGGGTGGTGGTCAGCATGGTGAACATCCCTTCGTTGTCAGCACTCGCCACGCCATACGACCTTGACGATGCGGGTCCCCGAAACCGCGTTGACCTTGTAGCCGCCCGGTCCCGGGTTGTAGTGGAGGCAGGCCGTCTCCGTCCCGCCCGACACCGTGTACGTCACATCGACGTGGTCGGCGCCCGCGTGGACGACTCCGTTGTTGAAGGCCGACCGGATGGACACATCCCCGGTCCAGTTGCCCGCGGTCCGCAGGACCAGCTGCCCGGTCTGGTTCTCGCCGCTGTAGGCGCAGAAGTAACCCTTTCCGCAGCCGGGCGGGTTGGGCTCGGCGGACGCGCTCGGGGCGATGCCCAGGACCCCGGCGAAGGCGGCGGCCGCCACCGCTCCGACGACAGCACGTTGGTGCATATCGCTCTTCCCCCTTTTTGTCGGTGAGTAGATGGATACCTACCTCCTTCAGGCTGCCCTTTCCCCGACCCGGTCCGCGAGCTGATTCGGTGTGCCCCGAAGGTCGTTGACAGCGCCGGCCGGGGGCGGCTTCCCCGGCCCTCCGGGGCGGACGGCGCCGGGCCGGACCACGGCCCGGCCGTACCTCCGGGGCTCAGAACACCAGGACGCTTCTGCCCTGCGGGAACTGCCGCTCCAGGCCCGGGTGGACGATGCCGATGGGCCACCCCTGGCAGTTGGCCTCCTCGAAGACATAGACGCCCGTGTCCGTCCAGTTGTCCACGGTGAGGGGCGGCTTGGCGGGGGAGATGCAGCCGCTGGGATTCTCATGGGCCGTGCCATTGACGATCAGCACGCCGTTGGCGGCGGACGCGCTCTGCGGGACGGCAACGGCGAGGGCCAGCGCCGCCGTCAGGGTGCCGAGGGTGGTAAGGGTGCGTCGCACAGGAGGCCTCCCGGGGTCGTGGGCTCCGGTCCGAAGCCCGTCGCCCACCACGTTAGGTAGCGGATCGCGCCCGTACAGTCACCCTTGCAGGTGAAAGCCGAGGACGCCGCGCCCGCCCGCGCCCCGCCCGATTCCGGCCCTGGTTCATCCCTGGTTCGTCCCCGCCCAGGTCAGGACCCATCCGGGCACGCGCGGCCCGGATGCGGGGGACCCGGATGGGCGGGGCCGGCCGCGACGGGGGAGCGCCGCCTCGCGGCTGAGCCGCCCGAGCCGCCCAGGCGACCGCCCGCGCCTGCGGGCCCGCCGGAGCGGCGTTCCCTCATCCACGCGAGTCAAAAAATCCCGGCGGCGATGTCGAGAACCCGTGCCCGGCTCCGTCCTCGGAGTGAACGCGGCCACAATGGGCCGCACCCGTACCAAGGAGCGACACCATGGCCAAGTACCTGCTGCTCAAGCACTACCGAGGCGCCCCGGCCGCCGTCAACGACGTACCGATGGACCAGTGGACGCCGGAGGAGATCTCGGCCCATGTGGGGTACATGAACGACTTCGCGGCCCGGCTGGAGAAGACCGGGGAGTTCGTCGACGGCCAGGCCCTCGCCCCCGAGGGGACCTTCGTCCGGTACGACGGCGAGGGCCGCCCGCCCGTCACCGACGGCCCCTTCGCCGAGACCAAGGACCTCATCGCCGGCTGGATGGTGATCGACGTCGACAGCTATGAGCGCGCCCTCGAACTGGCCGGGGAGCTGTCGGCCGCCCCCGGCGCGGGCGGCAGGCCGATCCACGAGTGGCTCGAACTGCGCCCGTTCCTGACCGCGCCGCCCACCATCTCGGAGTGACCCCGTCGATGGACGAGGCCCTGCTCCGCAGCCTCGCACCGGGTGTGCTCGGAATCCTCGTCCGCCGCGGAGCCGACTTCGCGGCGGCCGAAGACGCCCTCCAGGAGGCGCTGGCCGAGGCGGTCCGCGGCTGGCCCGACGGCCGGCCGCAGGACCCGAAGGGCTGGCTGGTCACCGTCGCCTGGCGCCGGTTCCTCGACGCGACCCGGGCGGACGCCGCCCGCCGCCGGCGCGAGGACCGCGTCGCCGAGGAGCCGGCCCCCGGGCCCGCCCGCGCGCTGGACGACACGCTCCAGCTCTACTTCCTGTGCGCCCATCCGTCCCTGACCCCGTCGTCCGCGGTCGCGCTCACCCTGCGCGCCGTCGGCGGGCTGACCACCCGCCAGATCGCCCGGGCCTATCTGGTACCCGAGGCGACCATGGCCCAGCGGATCAGCCGGGCCAAGCGCACCGTCTCCGGTGTCCGGTTCGACCGGCCCGGCGACGTCGCCACCGTGCTGCGCGTCCTCTATCTGGTCTTCAACGAGGGCTACTCCGGCGATGTCGACCTCGCCGCCGAGGCCATCCGGCTCACCCGGCAGCTCGCCGCCGCGATCGACCATCCCGAGGTGGCGGGCCTGCTCGCCCTGATGCTGCTCCACCACGCCCGCCGCGCCGCCCGGACCGCACCCGACGGCGGCCTGGTGCCCCTCGCCGAGCAGGACCGCGGCCGGTGGGACACCGTGTCGATCGCCGAGGGCGTCGGGATCCTCCAGTCGGCCCTCGCCCGTGACCGGCTGGGCGAGTACCAGGCCCAGGCGGCCATCGCGGCACTCCACGCCGACGCGCCCACCGCCGAGGAGACCGACTGGCCACAGATCGTCGAGTGGTACGACGAGCTGGTGCGGCTGACCGACAGCCCGGTCGTCCGGCTCAACCGTGTGGTGGCCGTCGGTGAGGCCGACGGGCCGCGCGCCGGCCTGGCGGCCCTCGCGGCGCTGGACGCGGCCTCCCCGGCCGCTGCGCGCGGCGGGCGCCCACTGCCCCGCCGCACGGCGGTGGCGGCGTATCTCCATGAGCGCGACGGCGACCTCGCCACGGCGGCACGGCTCTACGCCGAGGCGGCCCACCAGGCCACCGACCTCGCCGAGCGCGACCATCTGACCCGCCGGGCCGCCCGGCTCAACGCCCGTGGACGCCACTGACGGACCGCGCCCGCCCGAACCCGCCGGAAGACGCGGCAGACCCGGAAGGACCCGGCAGACCCGGAAGGCAGGCCCTAGTGACCCTGCTTCCGCCGCCGGGCGGCCTCTTTCCAGGCCGCCTGCTCCTCCCGGCCCTGCTGCTTCTCGCGCTCGCCCTCCTTGCGCAGCCGTTCGTTGCGCAGCGCGATCCCGTCGGCCTCCTTCTTGCGTCCCATCACCTGTTTGATCTTCGCCCTTGCCCAGCCCATGAGGGTGGCCCCTTCCGGTCGGTCGGTCCGCGTGCCCCGCGGGTTCCCCGGCGGAACACCGTCAGTCCTGGTCGATCCGCTCCCGCAGTACGTTCCCGGTGACCGCGTCGACCTCGATGTCGGCCTCGGTCCACTCGTCGGTGTCGGCCACCTCGGTCTCCCAGACGACCGTGGGGCCGGTGGTGCTGGTGTCGTCGTCGCCGTCGTCCTCGCTCAGCTGAAGCCCGGTGACGGTGCCCGGGAACTTCTTCGTGGCCGCGTCGACCGCCTGTTGCGGGGTCCGGGTCGCCCGGGAGAGCAGCCCCGCCAGCTCCCGTTTGTCGTCCGTGTCCTGGCCCTGCTCGGCACGGGACTGCCGGACCTCGCCGGTGACGGCGTCGATCGTCACGATATGGGCGGTGCCGTCCCGCAGGGCGACCGTCGCCGTCCACTGCGGGCTACCGGGCGTCGGGGCGGGACTGGGCGAGGCGGTGCCGTCCGTGCCCGAGGGGCTGGCCTCGCGGGGCGTGCGCCCGAGGTCCAGCTCGACCAGCTCGCTCTGCGGAACCTCCCCGGTGGCCGTCTCCGCCGCCTTCGACCAGTCGATCTTCGCGGACTGGACCAGCGCCTGGCGCTGGGCCCGCTCCCGGGAGAGGGACGCCCCGGCGGAAGGGGTGGCGGTGACGGTCGGCGTCGCGTCGGCGGCCGAGACCACCGAGTCGTCGCTCCCGCACCCGGTGACCAGCGGCACCGAGGCGACCACGGCACAGACCACGGCCCCGGCCCGGACCCGCAACGAGCGCCCCGTACCGGTACGCCCGGTGCCCGGTGGAGCCGGTGCGGCGGACCCCCGGGGGACGGCGGACGGGGAATCGGGACGGCACATACCCGGCTCGGACGGGCTTCCACTGCGCTGAAGAGGCATACAGCCACCCCTAACCCCTGGCCCGCCACCCCTACCCGGGCACCCCGCGACGTCACCCGATCGGCCGCCCTCCCGGACCCGCCCCGGGGCCGTTCGGGCCAGACGCGGGGATGAAGCCCTCCCTCGCTGGCGACATAAGGTGCAGGACGGGAGTAATGCCTCCATGATTCACCAGGAGGTTCCCATGGCTGTTCTCCCCTTCTCGATGCAAGGCCAGCTGAAGAGCAACTGGTGCTGGGCGGCGGTCGCGGCCAGCGTCTCGGCCTACTACCACCCCGGCGCCGCCTGGGCCCAGTGCGATGTGGCCAACTCCAACCTCGGCCGCTCGGACTGCTGCGGCACTCCGCCGGGCGATCCCTGCAATGTCACCAGCGTGCTCGATGTCCCGCTGGGCATCGTGGGGTGCTTCGACCGCATGGTGGGGACCGCCACCTCACAGGTGGAGATCATCACGGAGGTCGGCGCCGGCCGTCCGCTCTGCATCCGTGTGCAGTGGAGCGACGGCGGCGGGCACTTCCTGTCCGCCATCGGCTATGTCGACGACGCGGACAGCGTCGACATCGTCGACGACCCCATCTACGGCAGGACGTTCCTGCTCCACAGCGTTCTCCGGACCGCCTACCAGGGGTCGGGGACCTGGACCCACACCTACTACACCCGGGACTGACGGGACTGAGAGGAAAGACCCATGCCGGTCCACGCCCCCGAGCCGCCCGCCGCGTCGCTCACCGCCGCCCGCGACGGCGTCCGCGCCTTCCGCCGGCGCGGCATCGCCCCCTTCGCGGAGGCGCCGGAAGACGCCGAACCGGCCCTCACCCGGCCCCGGCGGCTGTACGAGGTCGGCCGCGACGACCTGCTCGGTGCCGCCGGGCTCGCGGCGGCCCGCCCCGTCATGTGGCGCTATCTGGTCGAGCTGGACGGCCGTGCGGTCGCCTTCGCGGACACCCTCACCACGCCGGAGGGCACGACCGTACTCGCCCAGCTGAACTACGGGCCCTTCGTGGCGGGCGTCGACGAGGCCCTCCGGGTGGCGGAGGCGCCCGGAGCGGTCGATCCGGACACGGACGCGGAGTCGCGCCTGCTGCACGTTCCCTCACTGCATCTGATCGCGGTGTGGCTGCACTCCCCGACCGGTACGGACCGGCTGGTGCCGACCGCCCCCGCGCCCGAGGGGTTCGAGGCCGGACGGATCTACACCCTGGAGGAGATCCGGCCCGAGCTGACCGCCCGCGCCGGGCTGCTGCCCGCCCCGACGCCGGGTGATGCCACGGGAGGCTGACCCACCCGCCCGGAAGGACGGTGGCGCCGAGCCGTGCACAAACCCCTCTCGCTGATGTACTGTTAACCGAGTTCACGACGTGCTGATCAAGTGTCAACGGTTAACAAATGGGGGGTCAGGTGTCCCATCACCTGCGCACAGCCAGCCGTGCCCGGCGTACCGCCGTCGCCGCCGCCACCGCCGCCGTCCTCACCGCGGGACCGGCCGCCGTACTGCCCGCAACGGCTCACGCGGCCGGGGCCGCCAAGCCCGCCGGAGCCGCCGAGATCCTCGTACCCGCCCCCGACGCCTACCGCGACGGGACCGCGACGGTGCTGGCCACCGGCGGCCAGGGGGTGCTGTACCGCGAGAACGGCGAGTACCGCTGGACCACGACGTACAACAGCTCCACCAAGCCCGTCCCCGCCCTCGACGGCGTACCCCAGGACGCCATCGTGCGCACCCACGACGAGTACAACCGCGTCGTCCACACCAGGCCGCGCGCCGACGGCGGCACCGACGTCGTCCGGGTCGGGATCGAGGATCCCTCCTACACCAGCACCATCGGCGTGCCCGCCGGCTACCTCAACCCCCGCGTCGCCAACGGCTGGGTCCTGGCCACCGTCGACCAGGGCGACGGCACCTATCAGCTGCGCGTGGTCCGGGGCATGGACCCGGCGAACAACCCCGTCGTCCAGCTGCCCGCCGGAGCCACCACCGGCGCCGAACCCCAACTGCTCGGCGCCCACTACAACCAGCTCCTCATCGGCTACCGCAAGGCCGACGGCACCCCCGGCCACGCCATCCTCACCGGGTACAACGGCAGGGTCGTCCCCCTGCCCGTGACCGGCGGGGCGAGCAGCTTCCGCATCACCCAGACCACCGTCAGCTGGTTCTCCCGCGACGGCGGGCCGGGCGTACGGATCATGCCGCTGGGCAGCACGGCCGCCCCGCGGGTCGTCCCCCTCGACCCCCGGTCCCCGGACAGCGAGGTCACCTCCTTCGTGGTGGGCGACAACGTGCTCTGGTACGAGGGCGACGGCGGCCCGCTGCGGCTCACCCCCTTCGCCGGGGCGGAGACCGAACGGACCCTGCTGGCCGATGTGGAGCAGGCCTTCCTGCGCACCGAGGGCGACGGCTCGCTGATCGCGCTCGGCAAGGACGCCGACGGCAAGCGCGCCGTACGCGTCCTCAGCGTCAACGGCCTCGGGCTCGTCGAGGATCTGCCCCTGCGGGAGATGGCGCGGACCAAGACCGCCGACGGGTCGATCGAGGCGCTCACCCTCGACCGGGGGCGGCTGCGGTACGTCAACTCCCTCGCCGGCGAGGAGACCCTGCACGGCAAGGACATCGGCACCGGGACCGACCCGGCCGACGGTCCGGCCCTCGCCGACCACCCGGGCCGCGCCGCGGGCCGCTTCGCCGACGGCACCGACGAGGGCCTGGCCCGGCTGGTCACCGACCCGGCCACGGGCACCGACACCCTGGTGACCGGCGACGACCCGGACCGCCCGGTGGACCGCTTCCCCCTGCCGGGCACCGACGGCAGGATCCTCGACACCGCACCGGAGTTCGTGCTGTACGAGGCGGGCGGACGGCAGTACGTCGTGGACACCGCCCGCGACGCCGTCGTCCACGAACAGCCCGCCCGGGCCGCCGCACTGGAGCAGCATCGGCTGTTCACACCGGCGCCGAAGAGGCCCGGCACGGTAAAGGTGATCAATCTGCGGACCGGCAGACAGACCGGGACCATCCCCCTCGGGACCCCCTGCGTCCCCGGCGAACTCCAGCACGGCGGCACCCTGCTCTACTGGAGCTGCGCCTCCCGGGACGCGGCCGGGGTACGTGACCTGGCGACCGGGCACACCTATCCCGCACCGGCCTCCGGCGCCCTCCTGGGCGACCGCTTCCTGGCCCACCGCGACCCCTCCGGGGAGCTGCGCCTCACCGCCCTGAGGACCGGCGGGGGTACGGCCGACCTGGGTACCGTCACCGGTCTGAAGCAGCGGCCCGGGGGCGGCGACGGGCGCGGCACCACCTGGACCCTCGACCCGGGCGCGGCCAAGCTCGCCTGGGTCGGCACGGACGACACCATCCATGTCAGCGCGGTCCAGCACGCGGTCTCCCCGCTGCGCGTCGCCCGCACCGCCGCGCCGCGCACCTTTGCGCGGAACGGCACCGGCGAGTGGGCCGCCGCCTGGTGGCTCTCCAGGCCGGCGGCGTCCTGGCGGGTGACGCTCACCCACCGCGCGACCGGTGGGACCGTCCGCACCTGGACGGGCGGGAAGACCCTCAGCGCGGTACGGGTCGACTGGGACGGCACCTCCGGCACGGGCACCCCGGTGGCGACCGGCGCCTACACCTGGCGGCTGACCGCCGGCCCGGCGGACGGCTCGGGCCCGGAGACGACGGCCACCGGTGTCGTACGGGTCCGGCCCTGACCACGACCCGCGAGGAACCGGCCCCTTCCCGGACCACCGGGGAAGGGGCCGACCCGCTACTTCAAGCCGTACAGGGTGTACGGCGGATAGGTGTCACATCTGAAGTCGAGGATCAGCCAGATGTTGACCAGATGGGTGCCCGTCGCCACACAGCTCGCGTACGACGGGTGCGTACCCATGGAAACCCAGGCGGTGGCCCCCGAGGGGGCCGGTCGTGGCGCGGCCTGCGCGGCCAGCGCTCCGGCACTCATCAGCGAAACGGCCACGCCGACGGTGGCGAACACCGTACGTAGGGACATGACGAGGGGCCTCCTTCTGCTCACCGGGCACCACCGGCGCCGACGCGCCGGTGGCCGGCCTGAAGCTTCCCGTCAGCCTTCGCCCCGTTCAACAGGACGTGCACATTCCTGTTGAACGGGGCTCCGCGACCCGGAGCCCGGCCTCAGAAGGAGGTCCAGGTGAAGGAGACCCGGTCGCCCGTGTTCAGCTTGAACTGGCAGCCGCCGACCGGGGTGGGGGTGCCGTTGACCGCGATGCTCCAGTAGGCGCTGCCACCGCCGCTGACGTTCTTTATGGTGTCGACGGAGAAGTCGTCGAACGCGGCGTACCAGGTGCCGTCCCAGGTGAAGTGGTGCTTACGGGCCGCGTCGTCCAGGGCGGCGGTCGGCGTGGGCACCTTCGAGAGGTGGGCGCCGTTGTTGGTGCCGTCGCACCGGTGGGTCCCGCCGCTCGCGGTGGTCACCTCGTGGCCCTTGGTCCTGATCTTCCCCTGGAACAGCGCCCCGTTCGGGCCCTGCACGGTGAGCCGGACCGTGACCGGTGCGTTGGTGTTCGGCGTGGCCTGCGCGGTGGGCGCGGCGGCGAGACCGGTGAGGGCGAGGCTCAGGGCGGCCGTGGTGACAGCGGCGCGGCGGGTCGTGCTGAGGAGCATGGAGTGCCTTTCTGACCGGACCGGGTCCGGCGGGGCACGGCCCTGACGGGCGGCCCGCACCGTCCGCCCCGGGGCGGACACGCACGGAGCGCACAGGGCTGTCGCACCGCAGACCGTGGCAGTGGAAGCGTGGGCATGCCATGCGACGGGCATCCCGACTCGCGGCACGCGCCGCACACGGTTGCAGGTCAGCGCCGGAATCCCACCGGCTTCCCCCGTTCGCACAGCCATTCGGTTGTGGCCCGGTGGTGGCCGGGCAGACGCATCGTACGGTCGAATACCCGCCACGCCAAGGGGTGTTGGCCATCGGGCCCCGGCGGGAGCGGCGCGAACCGCTCCCACCGGGGCCGCAGGGGTGCCTACCTGCCGTGGTAGGCGTTGTGGACGGTGATGGTGCTCCGGTTGTCCCGGGTGTCCACGATCTGCGCGCGGAACGAGACCGCCTTGCCCTTGGCCGGGCTGGTGACCGTGATCGCGCCCTGGCTGACCGGCACCTTCTTCCAGGTGGTGCCGTCATGGGAGACGGAGACGGTCAGGGACTTCAAGCCCTTGCCCGCCGCCGGGCCCTCGACGGTGACCGGGACGGTGAGCCGCTTGCCCGCCGGGGTGGTGTTGTCGAGCGCCAGCTTCGGCGAGAAGCGGACCGAGGAGACCGGCAGTTCGGCCACCGTCCCCCGGGCCGGCCGCTCCGACCGGAAGGTCCAGCCGGCGTCGATCCGGCTCGCCACCCGGGACACCTTCTTGTCCCGTACCGCCGAGGCCGTCAGGGTGTACTCGGCCGGCTCCGCACCGACGGTGAAGGTCTCCCCGCGGAGGAAGTCGACCTCGCCGACGCCGGTGGTCCCCCGGTACAGGGCGGCCTTCGCCGAAGAGGCGACCGAGTGCGTCGCATGCCCCCTGCCGTCGGTGAAGAACGCCAGGTCCAGATGGATGCGGTTGCCCTCGCGGAAGACACCGCTGCGGCCCTTGCGCACCCAGGGCGTATGGACCCCCGTACCCAGGGTCTCGGTGAAGGTCGCCCCCGCACGGAAGGCCCTGCTCGCGGTCTGGCCCCAGATCTCCTCGCTCCCGGGGTCGTGTCCCTTGTCCGAGGACTGGACGCTGGCGAACGACCAGGTCGCCCCCGGGTCCGACGCGAGCAGCAGATTCCAGGTACCCGGCAGGGCCCGGAAGGGGCCGAGGAGACGGGAGCTGTTGCCACCGACCTCGGCCACCGTGCTGACCTCGCCGTACTTGCCCTTCACCGAGGAGGCCAGGACCGCCTTCACCGTGGCGAAGTCACCGGCCTTGTACTTCTTGGTGTAGCCGGTGGAGTACTTCCGCACCGGGCCGCCGCCCGCCGTGGCGTACTCCTTCGAGCCGACCGGCTTCCACCGTGTGGCCCAGGTCTCGGCGAACGTGCCGGGCGCGGCCTGAGCCCCCACATGACCGGTGCGCACCTGGTGCAGCGAGTCGAAGAAGATACTGCTGGAGTCCCGCTGGGCGCCCTTGCCCACCACATAGCCCAGCTCCGCGCGGCTCAGCTTGGCCTTCTTGTCCGGCACGGTGATGGAGACCGGCTTGGCCCGACGGGCGTCGACGGTGACGGTGGTGTCCTTGGTCAGCGACACCCTCGGGGCGGTGAGCAGGTCATAGCCCTTGGCGTAGTCCTTGCCGTCCACGGGACCCGCCGCGCTGAGGACATAGTCGCCCCTGACGAGCCGGACCGTGACGCTGCTCCCCTCGTCGTCCAGCATGTGGGTCCCGCCGCCGTCCGCGAAGAGGGCGTGGAGGAGCGAGGACATGTTCTTGGTGGGCTTGCCGTCCCGTCCGATGTACTTGACGGTGAGGTCGTACTGCTCCCGCTCCCGGTCCACCCCCGCGACGGTGCGCACGGTCTGTCCGCCGCCGGTCGCCACGACCGTGGCCGTGTAGTAGCCGTCGGTCTTCCCTCCGACGCGGGTGTCCGCCGACAGATCGACGGAGGCGGTGCCACCGGCGGGAACGGTCACCCGCTGGGCGCTCAGGGTGAAGAAGCCCGCCGGGGCGGAAGTGCCCCGGGGACCCTGCCCGGTGACCTTCAGATCGAGGGTGACCTCCGTGCCGCCCAGGTTGCGATAGGTGAGCCGCCGGGTTTCGGGGGTGTCGTCCTGATGGGGCCAGCTCTGCCGGGCGAAGCCGATCGACGCCGGCTCGGCGACCAGGTTCTGCCCGAGCGCCCGGTCCACGGCGACCCGTCCGGTGCCCTGCTCGACCGCACCCAGCCCGAGATCCCGGGCGGAGGCCACCAGGGCGGCCTTCAGCCGCTCACCCTTCCAGCCGGGGTGCCGCTGCTTCAGCAGCGCCGCCGCGCCCGCCACATGAGGGCTCGCCATGGAGGTGCCGGAGAGGGTGGTGTATCCGGCGGGGGACTGCGGGTCGGTCTCGGTCCCCGCCGCTGCCGCGGCCGTGATGTCCATTCCCGGAGCGGCGACATCCGGTTTGATCAGCCCTGCGGCGGTCGGTCCCCGGCTGGAGAACGGGGCGGTCCCGCCCTCGTCGTCCACGGCACCGACGCTCAGCGCCCGCTCCACGCTCGCGGGGGAGTTGACGGACGCGCCGGCCGGGCCGTCGTTGCCCGCCGCGACGGCGAAGAGCACCCCCGTATCGCGGGCCACCTTGTCGACATGGGCCTCCACCGGGTCGGTTCCCGGGGAGTCCGGGGCGCCGAGGCTCATATTGATGACATCGGCGCCCTGGGCGACGGCCCAGTCGATACCGCCGATGATGCCGGAGGCGGTACCCGAGCCGCTGTCGCCGAGCACCTTGCTGTTGATGATCGCGGCGCCCGGGGCGACCCCCTTGAGCTTTCCGCCCGACCGGGCGCCGGTGCCCGCCGCGATCGAGGCGACATGCGTACCGTGACCCTGGCGGTCCTTGGCGTCCTTGGAGTCGCTGAAATTCTTCTCCGCGACGACCCGTGACGTCAGATCCGGGTGGGTCCTGTCCACCCCCGTGTCCAGGACGGCTATCGTGACGCCGGTACCGTCGAGACCGGCCTGCCAGGCGGCGGGGGCACCGATCTGGGCGACACTCCGGTCGAGCGAGGCCGTGTACACCGAGTCCAGCCAGATGTGCCGGACACCGGGGGCGGTACGCGCCCCCTCCGCGCCGGTGCGGACGAGGGAGGCCCAGAGGGCACCCGGCTTCCGCACCGGGATCGTCACCGCGTCCGCGTCCAGGACCGGAAGGTTCCGGTCGACCCGCACGCCCCCCGTGGCCCGCAGGCCCTTCCTGGCCGTGGACCCGGAGCCACCGCCGTAGGCGACGATGACCTTCAGTCCCTCGCGATAGGCCGCGCGGCTCTCCGCCCGGGCCAGCTCGGTGACATCGAAGAGCCGGCGATCGAGCCGCCCGCTCGCTATCAGGGCACGGGCGTCGGCGGGTACGACATGGGTACCGCCGTCCTGGGTGAAGGTGTGCACGGGAATGCCCGCACGCCCCTCGGCCGGGTCCAGGGCGACCGCCTTCCCCTCGGCGCTCACCCCGACCCGGTCACCGGTGACGAGGGTCACCCAGTGGACGGCGGCGGCTTTGCCCCCGCCGTCCCGGTCGATGGGTTCGACGCCCTTCGCGGCGGCCGCGGCCGTGGCCGTACCCCCCGGAAGAGCGGTGGAAAAGGATGACGCCGGGGTGGTCAGCCCCGTGACAAGCGCTGCGGCGACCGCTGTGGTCAGCGTCGCGGCACCGATGTGATGACGTCTCCTGGAGAACATGAAATTCCCCCTGCCAGTGCGGGTGTTGGTCGGTTGGGCGCTCGGAGCGACACCCGCTTTCCACTCCTGCAAGGGGAAACTCTCACTTCACACCTGCCTCTGTCATCCCATCCGTCCAACGAGTCACAGATGTAACGAGGGAATGGGCGGGTACGAGGCGATTTGCCTTCGGCGGGCTCCGCCCCGGTCAGCCGCCGGCGTGCTCCGGGGAGCCGTCCCGGATCCCGAACCAGGTGGTCAGCGCCGCGAGGAGGGTGTGGTCCGGCTCCGGATCGGCCGCCGTGGAGACCCAGACGGTATGGCCGTCGGGGCGGATCAGCAGCCCGTCGAACCCGTCGAACCCCTCGAACCCGGGGTGGTCGGGGTGACCGGGACAGCGCACCCGGTGGACGTCCACCCGTGACTCCGTGCCTGCCGGGAGGGCGCGGGTCTCCCGTACCAGGAGCACCGGGCGTGCGGGTGCGAGCAGCGCGGCGAGACGGGTCGGACCGCCCTCGGTGACCACCTCCAGATCGGGTGCGAGGGCGCCCAGCCAGGGGTGGCGGCCGGGGGCGTCCGGGCCGTAGCGGGTGTCCGTACCGGTGACGACTCCGGCGAGACAGCGGGCCGCGCCGGGGTCACGGGCCAGCTCGCCGAAGAGTTCCCGTACCGGATCCAGGGCCGGATCGGTGCCGGCCAGCAGCGTCTGGGCACGGGTGGTCCGCAGCACCCGTGCCCCGGCCCGGTGCCGCTCCCGGTGGTAGCTCTCCAGCAGGCCGTCCGGCGCGTGCCCGAGGACGGTCGCCGCCAGCTTCCAGCCCAGGTTGACCGCGTCGGCGAGGGCCACATCGACGCCGACCGCCCCGGCGGGCGGATGGATGTGCGCGGCGTCGCCCGCCAGGACGACACGGCCCGAGACATAACGGTCCGCCAGCCGGGCGGCGTCGGAGAACCGGCTGAGCCAGCGGGGCGCGGTGAGCCCGACCCTCCGGCCGAGCACGGTGTCCAGCACCCGCTGGAAGTACTCCGGCCGCACCGGCTCGTCACGGTCGGCGGGCGGCTCCGGTTCCTCCAGCACGATCCGGACGTACCCGGGGCGCGGGATCACGAAGACGGAGCCGTGCTCGCCCTGGGTCACCCCGAACGGCAGGGCCCCGGGATCGGCCAGGGAGACATCCGCGAGCAGACCGTACGAGGTCGCCGCGGTGCCGGGGAAGCCGATCCCGGCCACCTCGCGGACCAGGCTGCGGCTGCCGTCGCAGCCCGCGAGATATCCGTAACGCGGCCGCCCGGTCCCGCCGTCGGTGCGGATGGTCACCTCGACCCCGTCGCCGTCCTGGGTGAAGCCGGTCACCTCCCGCCCCCGTGCGACGGTGACCCCCAGCCCGGCCAGCCACTCCTCCAGCAGTTCCTCGACCCGGGTCTGGGCGATGCCCAGCAGATGGGGGTGGCCGCTGTCGAGCGCGGTCAGATCCAGTGGCCGGCCCGGGTCGGCGAACATCGCGTACGGCACCGCCGGGCCCTCGGCGAGGAAACGGTCCACCACTCCGCGCCGGTCCAGCAGATCCAGACTGCGGGGGCCGAGGGTGAAGCCCCGGCAGTACGGCGACCGCGAGGGCAGCCGGTCCACCACCGTCACCGCGACCCCGGCGAGGGTCAGCTCCGCCGCCAGCATCAGCCCCGCCGGGCCCGCTCCGACCACCAGCACCCCGGACGGGTCCGCCGCCGTCACCGGTCCTCCCCGGCGGTGCCGTCCGGGCCGGTGGCCGCGGCCGGACGCGGCCCGTGCGGGGTTCCGGAGCCGGGGTCCGGCGGGCTCAGCAGGCCGGTCTCCATCGCGTCGGCGACCTCCTCGATCCACGCCAGCTCGGCCTCCCGCATCCGTATCGCGTACTCGGCCTCCAGCACGAACAGCCGGGGGACCGCACCGGATTCCAGCACCGCGCGGTGGTCCCGCCGCAGCTCCTCCAGGGCTGCCCGCACCCGCCCGGCCCGCTCCCGCAGCGCCGCGGCGGCGCCCTCGGGGCCGAGCGCGCCGAGATAGCCGACCGCCGAGAGGAACCGGGGGAACTCCTCGGCCGGGACCCGGATCAGCTCGTCCAGCCACCGCAGGAACTCCGTGTGCCCCGCCTCGGTCTGCCGGTACACGGTCCGCTCCGGGCGACCCCCGAGCCGCACCCGCTCGTGCTCCTCGATCCACCCGGCCCGCTCCAGCGCCCGGACCACGTCGTACAGGGACCCGGTCGTCACCCGGAAGGCCCGGTCCATGCCCCGCTCCCGCAGGGTGGCGGCGAGGGCATGGGGATGCGCCGGTGACTCCAGCAGCAGCCCGAGCACCGCCAGCCCCAGCGGGTTGGACACCTTCCGCCGATGGTTGTCGCTCAACTACTCGCCTCCTATTACTCGGTTCCGAGTATTCGAAGCCAAGTACCCCTCTGTCAAGGTGAGATGAACGGTCGGCGTTTGCCCGAACGGTCTCGCGGACGCGGAAGCGGCGGTGGAGATGGAGGCGGCGGTGGAGACGGAGACGGGGGCGGGGAGGAGGCCCGCCCGGCCCGTCAGCTCCGCAGGGAGTCCCGTACCCGCCTCATGATCGCGTCCCGCTGCCGCGCCCGTATCGTCCCGGGGCAGGCGTGTCCGCCCCAGTCGCCCCCGCCCATGGAATGGGTGCCCAGACCCCGGCCCTCCGGGCTGTCCGTCACCTCAAGTGGCCAGCCGTGCAGGCGGGCGCCCCAGACATAGACGCGGGCGACGGCTTCGACCTGCGCGGCGGTGAGCGGTCTGTCGGCGAAACCGGAGGTCTCGATCGACGCCCACCCGGCATTGCCGGCCTTCTGGGTCCAGGCCCGGTCGTGGACCGACACATACTGCTCGATCTCACCCGCCCGGGAGACCCAGAAATGGGATGAACTCTTGGTCACCGGGTCGGAGAACCGCTCGAACAGCGACCCCTCCCCCTGCTGTACGTGGAGTATCAGACCCCGCTGCCCGTCCCGGCTCTCCGGGCGGAAGTTCACCTCGATCGGCATCCGGGCGGCGTCGGCCATCCACCCCGGGGGCCGGACGGCGGCGGAGGTCGACGCCGTCTGCGGCTGCGGGACGGCCGGTGCCTCCTCCGGCGCGGCCGGGGTCTGCCGCCCGGACTGCTCCTTCCAGAGGAACAGGGCCATCGAGACCGGAGCGAGGGCGAGCCCTCCGCCGAGGACGAACATCCCGCGCCGGGTGGGTTGCCGGTGCTTGCCCGTCATGGGCACCTCGCCGGGTCGCTGGGCGCCGTACGGCTGTTGTGGCAGGTCAACATGGACTCCAACATGATCTGCGTACGTGATCACCGCTCCATGGCCAGGTAATGGGACGGCAACAGCGCGGCCGACGGCACCATCGTGCCCGGTCGCGGAGCGGGACTTGGGGGGATTGCGCGAGATCGGCGGGAGCGCCGGCCCCGGGGGCCGTCCCGCACGACGGGAACGTCACGGCATCCAGGCGCCGTCGGCCAGGTGCGACGGGGGTGTCGCCGCCCGGTGGTAGGACTCCCAGATCAGCGGCGGGAAGACGCTGCCCCGCTCGGAATCGGAGCCGCCCACCCCCTGCATGGGCAGCAGATGCGGCACATCGGGCTTGGTGCGGAACATCGTGACCGCGGTGCTGAGTTCCTGGGACGCGCCGATGAACCAGGCCGATTTCATCCGGTCCTGCGGCCCCGACTTGCCGGCCCAGGCCGGAAGGTAGTCCCGCCGTTCCTTCGGCGGTCCGATGGCGTCCCAGCTCACCTGGCGGAGCGCCGAGCCGACGATCGAGGCGACCTCGGGGCTCATCGCCCGCCGCTTCCCCGGCCGGCCGAAGCCCTCCACCGCCTCGCCGTTCAGCTCCACCTTGGTCACCGAGTAGGGCTCGGTGGCCAGGCCCTCATTGACAAAGGTCGTATAGGCGCTGGCCAGCCGGACGGCACTGGGCGTCGAGGTGCCGATCGAGAAGGTCGGCTCCAGCTTGGCCATGCTCTCCTCACGCAGCCCCGCCGCCACCGCGAGCTTCTTCACCTTCTTCAGCCCGATCTTCTTGCCGATCGACACAAAGGGCGTGTGGTCCGATGCGACCAGGGCCGAGTGGAGGTCCAGGGCCAGGATTCCCGGCTTCTCCGTCGGCCTGGACTCCAGGGGCGCCAGATCGGGGACCTCGACGGAGCGTTTCGCGCCCGCGAACCCCTCCTCCAGCGCGGCGGCGTACACAAAGGGCTTGAACGCCGACGCCGCGGGCACGCCCGAGGTGTCCGCGTTGTTGCTGAAGTGCTTGATCGCGTCGGAGCCTCCGTAGACCGCGACGATCGCCCCGTCCTCGGGCCGTACGGAGGCCGCGCCGACCTGCACATGCCGGTCCTTCGCGCGTACCTTCGGGTCCAGCCGGTCGGCGCGCACCTTCTCGACGGCGTCGGTGAGCGCGAGCACCTTGTCCTTCTCGAAGGTGGTGTGGATGTGGTAGCCGCCACGGGCGAGATCCTTGCCCGTGAGCCCGCTGCGGCTGCTGAGGTACTTGTTGGTGATGTCGACGAGATAGCCGATCTGCCCGGCCTGGCTGGTCGGTTTGACGGGGGGCTTCGGCTCGGGGAACTTCGTGTACTTCGCCCGTTCCCCGGCGCTCATCGTGCCCGTCTCGACCTGCCGGTCCAGGATCCAGGACCAGCGGTCCTCGGCCCGTCGGCGATTGGCGTCGCTCAGCGAGGGGTCGAAGCTGTCCGCGCCCTTGAGGACCGCGGCCAGCAACGCGCCCTGACTGGGGTTCAGCTCCTTCGCGGGGATGCCGTAGTAGGCGTGCGAGGCGGCCTGGACACCGTACGCGTCGCGGCCGAACCAGGAGGTGTTGAGATACCCCTCAAGGATCTCGCTCTTGGGCCGCTGGTTGCTGACCTTCAGCGAGAGGAAGAGTTCCTTGACCTTGCGCTCGACGGTCTGGTCCTGGCTCAGATACGTGTTCTTCACATATTGCTGGGTGATCGTGGAGCCGCCCTGGGTCTCCTCGCCCTTGACGATATTGACGGCCGCGCGGGCGACGCCCGTCACCGAGACGCCCGGGTCGCTGTAGAAGTCCGCGTTCTCCGCCGCGATGACGGCCCGCCGGAAGGACTTGGGCATCTGGGAGAGCTTGACGTCCTGCCGGTTCACATCCCCCACGCTCACCATCCGGCTGCCGTCCGCCCAGTAGTAGACGGTGGCCTGCCGGCGCGCCGAGTTGTGCGCGTTCGGGATCTCGACCTGTATGTAGATGGTCACGAAAAGACCGGTCAGGGCGCCGATGAAGAGCAGGAACAGACCGGTTGTCAGTTTCCAGGACGGTACCCAGCGTCGCCAGCCCCGTTGTCCGCCCCTGGGGAAGTCGATACGGAACCGGCGGACCTTCCGGGCGGCCCTCCTCCCGCGACTCCTCCCGCGGCTCCTGCCGTTCCTCCTGTCGCTCCTCACCCGGTCCGAGGCACGGCGCGCATGCGGTGAGCCTTCTGTCCGCTCCTGGCTTCCTGCGCGTTTCGCGCGGCGATTGCGGGGCAGCCTCATGGGGTAAGCGGACCTCCTCGGTCACGAGCCGTCGCTTCGGCGCGATGACAGGCTCGGTCGTGATGATGA
Source organism: Streptomyces sp. NPDC000594 (assembly GCF_040299965.1). Lineage (NCBI taxonomy): Bacteria > Bacillati > Actinomycetota > Actinomycetes > Kitasatosporales > Streptomycetaceae > Streptomyces > Streptomyces sp. NPDC000594. The sequence continues at coordinate 94,348 of NZ_JBEPCY010000017.1, forward strand.
GGAGAGCGTGGACGACGGTTGACCCGTTCACAAGATCTCCATAATCGGCGCGGCGGTCCGATTCGCTTCCGCGCCCTCGGTGTGTGCAGGGGCCACCAACGCCGCACCGGCCCGGCCATGACGGCGTGAACCCTTCCTGTGGCCGGTCGGAGAGCCGTCCCCAGGGGCGGCGCCCGGGTGGCCGACGGGCGGCGACCACCCCGGTGTCCACGACCTCCGACGGCTCCCGCGTGTGACCGAGGGCACACCCTGAGGCGACCCTGCGGCCCCCTCCGGCGCACCGGCCGCACGCCCCTCCAGCACCACCCCGCCCAGCGGCCGGCCATCGGTGAGCCGGCGGCATCTCCCCAACCGGGGGCACCGATCGGGGCGAGCCGACCGCGTCCACTACAGTGATGTGCGGGCCGTGACTGGCGCTGAGGTGGAGTACCACCGGGGAGCGGCCCGACGAGATGTCGTTGCCGTGCGCCTGGGCGAATGAGTGCGACGACACCTGGAGGGCAATGATGTCCGCGACCCCCACAGCCCGGCTCATGGACGGTACCCGCCTCGCCCGGCACACCCTCGAAGAGGCCGCCGCCAGGGCCGAGGAGATCTCGGGGCGCACCGGAACCAGCCCCTGTCTGGCCACGGTGCTGGTCGGGGACGACCCCGCCTCGGTCACCTATGTCCGGATGAAGCGGGCGCGGTGCGCGAAGGCGGGTATCCGCTCCCGGCACATCGCCCTGCCCGCCACCACCACGACCGCTGAACTCGTCGACACCCTCGCCGGTCTGTCCAAGGACCCCGAGGTGCACGGCGTCCTGCTCCAGCACCCTTGCGGTCCGCACATCGACGAGCGCGCGGCGTTCGAGGCCATCGCCCCGGAGAAGGACGTCGACGGGGTCACGACGCACTCGTTCGCCGCGATGGGCTTCGGCCTGCCGGGCTTTGTGTCCTGCACCCCGGGCGGCATCATGCGGCTGCTGGAGGCGTACGACGTCGACCTCACCGGCAGGCACGCCGTCGTGGTGGGCCGCAGCGCGATCCTCGGCAGGCCCGCCGGGATGCTTCTGCTCGCCAGGGACGCGACGGTGACGTACTGCCACTCCCGTACGGTGGATCTGCCGGCGATCGTCCGGGAGGCGGACGTCGTGGTGGCGGCCGTGGGACGGCCCCGGCTGATCCGGGGCGAGGACATCAAGCCCGGAGCGGTGGTCGTCGACGCCGGATACAACCCGGGCAACGTCGGCGACGTGGACTTCGACACCGCCCGCACCCGCGCCCGGCTGATCACTCCGGTGCCCGGCGGCGTCGGGCCGATGACCATCGCCGTCCTGCTCGCGCAGACCGTGGCCGCCGCCGCGAACCAGCTCGGGGTCCCGGTGGGCACAGGGCCCCGATCGACCGGTCCCCGGCCATGATGCTGCCACCCGTCCAGGAGCGGGCCGAGCTGATCGAGGTCGTCCGTATCACCGACCCCGGGCGGCAGCTCGGAGCGGCGGACCTGACGGGTGACGAGGTCGCGATCTGGGAGGCGGACCGGGCCAGGGACGCCCTGACACTGATCGGCTCCCTGCCGGACAGCGAGCTGCACCGCTGCTTCATCCCCGGCTGGGGCATCCGTGCCCATGGCGCCACCGACCTGCTCTTCCGGATCGCCTTCTGCTTCCAGTGCCACGCCGCCCGCCTGTGGGGGCCGGGCGTACCCACCGACATGGCCGGGACCCACAGCTTTGACCCGGACAGCCCTCCGGCCCGTGAACTGCTGCGACGCTTCCGCGACGCTTGAGGGAGACCAGGTCCCGACTCGGGTGGGCATCCGGGCCCCTGACCGTGCGACCGGTGCCGCCCCGTACGGCACCGGTGTCGGCCCGTACAACACCGGTGCCGGACCGTGCTGACCGGGCGGGTTCCGCGCCAGGGCCCTGTCAGCGGGCGGTCAGGTGCTGGAGGTCCGGCAGGCGGGTTGCCTTGTCCGGCTCGTAGACCTGCGCGATGGCGGTGAACAGCAGGGCCACGCCCAGGGCGCCGGGGTCGGGGACACCGAGGGCGTGCTCACCCACATAGCTGGCGCGGCCGCGCCGGGGGGAGAGGGGCGCCGTGTCCAGGGCGCCCTGGATGGCGGCACCGGCGGCGGCGGTGAAGGCGTCGTCGACGGTGTCCCGGGCGGCGGCCTCCAGGGCTTCGGTGGCGGGCGCCAGCGCGTCCACCAGGGTGCAGTCGCCGACTTCGGCACCACCGACGCGGTGGATGGCCGCGAGGCCGGCCGCGGCGGCGTCGGCGACCGGGCGTATGTCCGGTGCCCGGTCGTCCGGCCAGGACACGGCCGCGAGCCGCTGGAAGAGAAGCCCGAAGAGGGGGCCGCTGGTGCCACCCACATCATCGAGGAACGCCCCGGCCAGCGCCGCCATGCCGTCGGTCCCGGACTCGCTCCGCAGGACCGCCTGCCGCACCCCGCCGGCCAGGTTGTCGCCGAAGTCGCCGTCACCGACGAGCTGGTCGAGCCGGGTGAGGTTGTCCCGGGCCCCGGAGACGGCCTGCCGGAAGCGGTCGAGAACGGCCGGGGCGCGGGTGCCGGTGGGAGCCTGGCCGGAGTCGGGCTGGACGGTGTCGGGCTGGACGGTGTCGGGCTGGACGACCGAGGCGGCCGCGGTGTCCGTGGCGAGGGTGCGGGAGGGGAGCACGAGCGGAGTGTCGGCGGGCGCCGTCCACAGCTCGGCCCACTCCGGTTCCATGCGGGTGAGGGTGATCGAGAACCCGGCCATGTCCAGGGCGGCGGTGAAGGTGCCGGGCACGATCGCCAGCGGCTGGACGCCGCGTTCGGTCAGCACGTCGTGCAGGAGCGAGCCGATGGCATGCAGCTCCAGACCGGTCGTGGCGCCGAGGCCGTTGACGACGGCCAGCACCTGGTCCGGCCCCCCGGGCAGAGCCGCGAGCAGGTCGTCGGTCATCCGGCGCACCAGCTCGTCGACCGGTCGGTGCTCGATGGTGCCCGTGCCGCGCTCGCCATGGATGCCGACCCCGTACTCAAGGGCGCCCGGCCCCAGGGCGAAGGCGGGCTCACCGGTGGCCGGAGAGGTCTGGGCCCGTGCGGCGACCGCCAGGCTGCGCGAGCGCGCGACGATCCGAGCACCCAGGGCGGCGAGCTCGTCGAGCCGGGCCCCCCGATCGGCGAAGGCACCCAGCAGCTTCTCCACGACGACGGTGGCGGCGGTGCCACGGCGGCCGGTCGCCGTGTCCTCGCTCTCGGTGGCCAGGTCGTCGTCGACCAGCACCGTGGCGACGGGTACCCCGTCGTGGCGCAGGCGCTCCGCGGCTATCCGGAAGTTGATCACGTCACCGGTGTAGTTCTTGACGATGAACAGGACACCGTCACGCTTGGCGACGGCGGCCCCGGCCTCGTATATCTGCCGGTTGTGCGGGGAGGCGAAGATCTCCCCCGGACAGACGGCGTCCAGGCCACCCGGCCCGAGCAGACCGGTGTGCAGCGGCTCATGCCCGGAGCCACCACCCGAGACCAGGGCTACGGTGCGGCCGGGATGGCTGACCCGTGTGCGCAGATGGAGGGGTTCACCATGGACCGCGATGAGGCCGGGGTGGGCCAGGGCGAGTCCGCGTGCGGCCCGCGCGACAGCGCCGGTGGCCGGAAGGAAGTAGGTCATCGGGAGACTCCAGAGAAAGGTCCGGGGGAAGGGGCGAGCGGATGCTTCATCGCCGCTCACCCCAGGGGTGAGCGGTGCGGCATGGACAGGGCGGGCCGCTCGCCGGTTCATCCGCCCCCGCCGAAGACCGTCGTCTCTAGTTCCAGGCAAGCCGCGACCGCCGCGCCCAGTACTCCCCGGCGGGTTCGGCCGCCTCTTCGAGCCGGTCCAGCTGGGCGGGGTCGAGGCGCACTTGGCCGGCCGCGAGATTGCTGGTGAGCTGATCAACGGTGGCGGCGCCGGAGAGCACCACATCGGCCCAGGGCCGCGCGATGACGGCGGCCAGGGCGACGGCGTCGCACGAGGTACCCGTCTCCCGCGCGATCTCCCGCACCGGCCCCAGCTCCGGTGCCGTGAGATGAGGGCCGGCGAGGCGCCCGTTGGCCAGGGCCTCCTTGACGATGACCGTGCGGCCCGCCGCGTGCGCGTCCGCGAGGGCGTCGCCCGCCGACCGTTCCAGCAGGTTGTAGGTGGTCTGGACCGAGCCGAACAGCGGCTGTCCGTCCACGGTGACCGCCAGCGCGGCGCGGATGGTCTCCGCCTGGCGGGGGCCGCTGGTGGACAGTCCGATGATGACGTTCTCGGCCGCCAGCCGCGCCAGCCGCTCATGCAGGGCGGTGTCCCCGAGTGCGGGACTGTCCGGGGTGACGGAGTGAATCTGATACAGGTCGAGCCGGTCGCCGAGCACGGCACGCGTCTCCGCGACCTGCCGGAGGTACGCGCCGACGCTGTGGTCCTTGACCTCGTGGACATCCGCCTCGGTGCGCCAGCCGGCGGTGTAGGTGTAGCCCCACTTGCTGCCGATCGTCACATCCGTGACGTCGGGACGGGCGGCCAGCCACTGGGCGAGAAAGGTCTCCGCCAGTCCGTAGGAGCGGGCGGCGTCGAAGTAGCGCACACGGTGCGCGTAGGCGGCGTCCATCAGCGCGAAGGCCCGCTCCTTGAGGGCCTCCGCGGAACGCACCGCGGGCAGATCCGCCTGCCGGCCCAGGGTGATGTAACCGGGCCGCCCGACGGCCGCGAGCCCCAGGCCGATGCGCGAGGGCGGGGGCGATACGGTCCCGAACGTCGATGTCATGGAGGAACTCTCTCATCGGCCCGTGCGGGGTCCGGGATCCTCCCTGCCCCCGTGTGTCCGGTGGATACCGGCGGGAACCGGTCACGGAGGTCACGGAGGGTGGGCCCGCACAGGCCGATGGAACACCTCCCGGCATGCGTTCACCCCGGGTCACAGACGCACGGGGAGCGCCTTCAGATGCCAGTTGACGGGGTTGGTGCCACGCCGCAGATGCTCCGGATCGGTGGCGAGCCGCAGGTCGGGAGCGCGATGGAGCAGCGCGGCCAGGGCGATGGCGGTCTCCTCGTGGGCGAGGTGCGCGCCGAGGCAGCGGTGGACGCCATGCCCGAAGCCGAGGTGCGGCTCCCGGTTGTGGCGGGTGCGGCTGACGTCGACATGGTCGGGGTCGGCGAAGACCGCCGGGTCGTGGTTGGCCGCGGACACGATCGGAAGAACTGCTTCCCCGGCCTTCACCGGGGTGTCCCCGAGGGTGGTGTCGCAGAGGGCGTAGCGGGGCAGCGCGCGGACGACGGGGCCGCAGTAGCGCATGAGTTCGTCGACGGCGTGCGGCATGAGGGTGGGGTCCGCGCGCAGCAGGGCGAGTTGGTCGGGGTGGGCGAGGAGCGCCTCGGTGCCGTTGGCGATGAGGTTGACGGTGGTGATGTGTCCGGCGACGACAAGGTTGACGATCAGGGCGACCAGTTCGTCGGTGCTCAGCCGGTCGCGGTGGTGCGGGGCGAGCAGGTCGGAGATGAGGTCGTCCCCGGGGTGGGTGGTGTGATGGCCGACGAGGGTGTGGGCGTCGGCCGCCATACCGGCGAGCGCGTCGCCGAGTGCGTCGCCGCAGACGCCTGCGCCCAGGGTGGCGCTGCGGGCCCGCCAGCGGTCGCGGTCGGCTTCGGGAACGCCGATGAGTTCGCAGATGACGGTGATGGGCAGGGGCCGGGCGAAGTGTTCGATGAGGTCGACCACACCGTCCTCGGCGTGGTCCGGCAGACGGTCGAGCAACTGGGTGGCGATGGCCTCGATCCGGGGCCGCAGCGCGGCGACACGACGCGGCGAGAACGCCGCGGTGACCAGGGAGCGCAGCCGGCGGTGGTCGGCGCCGTCCGCGTCGAAGATCCCGGCACGCAGATACTTCTCGTACCCCCGGTGCATCCCGCGCGCCTGCCAGGTCTGCTCGGTGCGGTGGGCCACCGGTGCGCCGGGGACGGCGGTGGCGTCGATGGTGAAGCGGGGATCGCTCATGACGGTACGGATGTCGCCGTGGCGGGTGGCCACCCACATCGGGTCGACGCCGGGCATGTGCCCGCGCACCATCCGTTCGCGTTCGCGGGGGAGTGGATAGGCGTGGAAGGGGTCCCTGACCAGCTCCTGATCGGTCAGGTCCAGGGGGGTGTCGTCAGCTTCGGCGCTGTACGGGTCCTGTACCGCCATAACGGGAATCTCCAAGCAAGTGGTAGTTATTCCCGAATCGTCATGCGCACACGGCGCGGCGGGCACCCCGCAGGCGCTAATTCACCCGGATGAGTGAAGAACCTCCTGGGATGTCCGCCGCGTCCTCGCCGGGCCGCACCCATCTGCCAGGTGTCACAACTGGCCTCCCTGCTCAGTCATATGAGTGACCGGTCCGCAGCCGGCGCCCGGCCAGGGCGCGGGCCGAGGAGCACTCGATACACGGCGTCGGTGGGTGGAGCCGGTTCCCAGGAGGCCGCCACTCCTCGCCGACGTTCACAGGAGGATCCATGCCCTTCCGCCCGAAGAAGCCCCCGACCCTGCTCGCCGCACCGGCCGTCGTGGCGCTGACCCTGTCGGCCGCCCTGACCGGGACCGTCGCCGCGGCCAGCAGCACACCCGCGGTGAGCGTCGCGAGGACGGGGAACCTCATCTGCGTTCACGCGCACTTCAACGACTGCGGAAACGCCCCGCTCAGCGTCAGGGACCCCGCCAGGGATATCGCCGTGGACCCCCGCTGGCAGGACTCGATCTCCTCCATCAGGAACCGGACCGGCTCGACCATGTGCTTCTGGGAGCACAACAACCACGAGGGCAGGCACTTCAGGGTGCCGAACGGATACGAGGTGGGGAACCTGGGAGGGAACGTGTTCAATGACGCGATCTCCTCCTGGAAGCCCTGCTAGGGAGTTTCTTAGGGATCAGGCTGGATCAGGGAGCGGGGTCTGGTGCCGTGCATCGCAAGGCGGAGGATTGAGCCACTGCGGTGGGGGCACCTCCCGGGCCCGCCAGGGCCCAGGGGGCCATTGGTGATTGACGACAACGCGGCGAGGTGCGGTGCCAGGGCACGCGAGCCCAGCAAGATCCGTAAGAGACGACCTAGGAGCCGCTGGGCCGGTCGGGCGCGGCGGTGGTGCCGGGCTCGGGCAGGAACTGGAGGATGACGGAGACACGCTCGGCGCGGCCGGCGGCGGAGGGTGTCTCCCGCTCGGCGCTCTCCCCGCGGTGCCGGTCGAGGACGGCGCGCAGCTCGCGATGGAGGGCGGCGGCTTCCCCGGGGGTGAGCCTGAGCTGCCAGTCGCTGATGTCGAGGGTGTCCTGCCAGACGGGGGGCATGGTCCGGAGTTCATTGAGCGCCTGCTGGGTGCGGCGGGTGTAGCCGGCGGCCACCGAGTGGAGATAGGCGAGGGCCGCCTCGGGCTCCCGCTCGGCCAGCCCGGGGTCGCTGAACGAGGTGGTCCGGTGAACGGAGCGCCACCAGCGCTCCCGGGCGTTGCCCCGGTCGGTGTCCTCCTCGACGAATCCTGCGGCGCCCAGCTGGCGCAGATGGTAGCTGGCCGTGCCGGAGTTGACGCCCAGTCGCTCGGCGAGCCGGGTGGCCGTGGACGGGCCGGAGGTCCGCAGCACCCCGACGAGCTGCACCCGCAGCGGGTGGGCGAGTGCGCGCAGCCCTTTCGCGTCGAGCACGATCGCGTCGGGCACGGCACCGGCGCCGACCGGGTGGGCGGCGTCGGCGGGGCCGGGACGGTGCGTCGGTTCACTCATAGGGGCACCCTAGACCCCCAAGACTTCTTCGCAAAGAAGGCTTTGCAAAGGAGCCCGGGGAATCCGTCCGCCACGATGGGGCTCCCGCCCGCGCGGGAGCCCCATCGGCATCAGGTGGCGGGCAGCGACACTCGTCGGGGCCGTCGGAGGCCGGGACCGGAGATCGTGGCGTGCGTACCAGGCGTTCTCCTCCGGGGCCACGATGGCCACACCGCCGGCGGTGTGCCGCTCATTTCGCTGGGCGCGGGCTCCAGCACGAACTTCTCCCAGGAACCGGCCGTGGCGGCCCGTGCCCGCAACACCTGCTCGCCCCCGGCGCCCATCTCCACCGAGACATAGCGCAGCTTCTTCTCCTCCGCCGTGGTGAAGAACCCGGTGCTCACGAACCGGAATCCGATGGTCCTGGCCCGGTGGTTCGTAGGCGACGTGAACCGCTCGCCACCGACTTCAGAAGCCACTTCTGGCCGGCGGACCTGGCCACCCATGGGGCGTCAGTGGAAACCTCGGCCGCACTCGCCGAAGGTGTCAAGGCCATAGGAAATCCAAGTGCCGCGGCACACACCGCCGCGCAATACGTACCCGGCGACCGGTCGGGAGGGGTGCGCACCCCGTGCCCACGCGGGGGAGTGGGCGTCATGGCGGTCGACCACGACCCGGCGCGGGCGCGGTGTGCCGCCGACTCAGGGCGGACGAGGGGCGGACACCGCGCGAAGCCCCGTGCCGTCCTGACGGCGACCGCCTGGACGCCATTCAGCGGGGACGGGCCCGCCATCAGGCGAAAGCGCCCGGTGGCGGGCCTTCTGCGGGCAGCACCCGGGCCGAAGCCGGACGTGCCGCCCGGCGCGGCGGCGGGGCGAGGCCGCGCCTGCCGGACGCGCCGAGGGCCCGGCGCCCTCTGCCTCAGGCGTCGCGCCGGCGGACCGCCGCCCACCCGGCCAGCAGCGCCGCCGCCGCCCACAGGGCCGTCACCGCCAGCCCCGTCCAGGCGCCGGGACCGCCGGTCGGGTCCTGGTGCAGGATCTGCTGCCCGGCGCGGTCCGGCAGATAGCCGACGGCGCTCCCGGCGACATCACTGATCACGAACGGCAGGATCAGAACGGCGGGGACGAGCAGACTCAGTACCAGGGCGGCGCTGCGCAGCAGAAACGTGAGCCCCGTGGCGAGCGCGGACATCAGCGCGAGATAGACACCCGCCCCGGCGCAGGCCCGCAGCGCCCCCGGCGTACCGAGGCCGATGGCGTCCTCGTCCAGGAACGCCTGGCCCGCCAGGAACGAGGCGAACGAGCCGACGAGCCCCGCACCGAGCGCGGCCCCGGTGACGACCGCCGTCTTGGCCGCGTAGAACACCCCCCGGCGCGGCACGGCCGTGAGCGAGATCCGCAGGCCCCCGCCGGTGTACTCGGTGGCGACGGCGGTGGTCCCGAAGGCGATGGCGGCGATCTGGGCGAAGCCGATCGCGAAGAAGGCGCGGTGGACCGGGTCGTCGCCGTACGCCTCGGACGCGCCGGCGGTGGCGAACACGAGCACGGTGACCGCGAGGGCGACGGCCGGGACCGCGAGGAGCGTCCCCGGGCCGGACCGAATCGAAACGATCTTGATCCATTCGGAGCGGAGTACGGCGGTGACAGACATGGTCAGCCCTCCCGCACCGGGGGAGCGGGGGACACCGACGGCCCGGCCGACCCCGGCGTTCCCGTGCCCGGCGCTCCTGGGTCCGACGGCCCCGACGGCCCCGATGCTCCTGGTGTCTCCGCGCCCGCCGGCCCCGGCGGCGGCGCACCGTCCCGGCCCGCCCCTCCGCGCGCGGCGAACTCCGCCCCCTCCGCCGTCAGCGCGAGATACGCCTCCTCCAGCGAGGCACGCTCCTCGGAGAGTTCCCGCAGGGACGTCCCCGCCTCCGCCGCGATCTCCCCCACCCGTTCCGCCCCGGCGCCCTCGACCACCCACCCGTCGCCGCCGTCCGCCACCACCCCGTACCCCCTGACCAGCAACGCCGTCCGCAGTTTCGCCGGATCGGCGGCCCGCACCCGGACCCGGGTCCGCCCGTTCCGTACGAGGAAGTCCGCTACGGGGACATCCGCGAGGAGCCGTCCCCTGGCCAGGATCACCAGATGGTCGGCGAACGCGGCGGTCTCGCCCATCAGATGACTGGAGACCAGGACGGTGCGCCCCTCCGCCGCGAGCCGGCGCAGCAGTCCACGGATCCAGACGATCCCCTCCGGGTCGAGCCCGTTCGACGGCTCGTCGAGCAGAAGGACGGCCGGGTCGCCGAGGAGCGCCGCCGCGATGCCCAGCCGCTGACGCATCCCGAGCGAGAAGGCCCCGACCCGGCGCCGGGCCGCCTCCGTGAGCCCGGTCGTGGCCAGCACCTCGTCCACGCGCCGGCGCGGCAGACGGTTGCCGGCGGCGAGCCAGCGCAGCTGGTCGAGGGCGGTACGGGCGCCGTGGGCCGCCCCCGCGTCCAGCAGGGCACCCACCGTTCGCAACGGCTCGCCGAGCGCCGGGTACGGGCGGCCGTCCAGGGTCACCGAGCCGGAGTCGGGGCGGTCGAGACCGAGCATCAGACGCAGGGTGGTGGACTTCCCCGCGCCGTTGGGGCCCAGGAAGCCGGTGACCCGGCCGGGCCGGACGGTGAAGGTCAGCCCGGAGACGGCCGTCCGGCTCCGGCCGTATGTCTTCGTCAGGTCGGTGACCTCGATACTGATCATGTCCCCAGCCTGGCCGGACCGGCACGGCAGGGCTTCCCCCGCCGGAGGGGACCGTCTCCCCCGCGTGGGGGAGGCCCCGGCGGGCCCGCTCTGGAACGATGACGCCATGCCAGGTCCCCTTCCGCCGGCCGGGACACCCACGCCGCGGCTCCGGCCGACGGGGCCGTTACGCCGCGCCCTCGCCGCACCCCGCCGAGCGGTCACCCCGCCGACCACCCGCGCCACCGCACCCCTGCGCCGCGCCACCCCACCGCCGCACCGGCCCGCCGGGCCCCTGCGGCGAACCGCCCTGCCCCTGCGCCGCGCGCTCGCACCGCTCACCCGGGCCGTCACCTACACCCGCTGGCTCCATCTGCTCCTGGGCGCGATCGTGCCCCTCACCTGCGGCATGGTCTACCCCAGCCTGAGCCGCCCGACCGCGTTCGACTGGCTGCTCGTCGCGGCCCTGCCGATCCCCCTCGCCCTCGCGGTGGCCCTTATCCCCGTGGTACGCCGGGCGGAAGGACTCCAGGCACAGCTGATGCTCTTCCCCGGGCCGCACGCACGGGTGCGGACCGACGAGGAGCCGGGCGTCTCCGCCGTCCCGTCCGCCTCCTGGCGCGACCGGGCCAGGACCGGGACCTGGCTGGTGCTGCGCATGGAGGCGGGGCTCGCCGCCGTCCTGATGACGGGTCAGCTCATGGCGATGACGCTGACCCTCGCCGGGGCGGGCGGTGCCCGGGCGGGGCTGATCGATCCGCTGGCACGGGTGACCGGCAGCGGCGGCGCGTACACCCTGCTGGCTCCGGTGCCGCTGGCGGCGAACCTCGCCCTGGCCACCGCCGTGGGCACCCTGACGGTGGCGGCCGCCCGCCGGCTGCTGGGCCCCTCGGCCCGGGAACGGCTCGCCGAACTGGAGGACCGTACGGAGCGGCTGCTCGAACGCAACCGCATCGCCCGCGAACTGCACGACTCCCTCGGCCATGCGCTCACCCTCGCCGTGGTGCAGGCGGGCGCCGCCCGGACGGCCGGGGACGCCGAGTTCACCGACCGGGCCCTGGAGACCATCGAGGAGGCGGGGCGGGCCGCACTGGAGGACCTGGAACGCGTACTGACGGTGCTGCGCGAGACCGGCCGCCCGCCCGCCGCCGCCCGTCCCGCCCTCGACGAGGCGGGCTTTCTGCTGGACTCGGCACGCTCCTCGGGCGCCCGGGTCGACGCCCGGGTGACCGGGCCACTGGAGGAGGTGCCGGGGCCCGTGTCCCGCGAGGGCTACCGCATCCTCCAGGAGGCCCTCACCAACGTCCTGCGGCACGCGGGCCCCGCCCCCGTCCCCGTCCAGGTCCGTATCACCGTCTCCGGCGCCCGGCTCCTGCTGGAGGTCCGCAACCCCCTGACCGCCGCCACCCCGGCCCCGGCCCCCGGCGGAGGCAGCGGGCTGCGCGGCATCCGCGAACGGGCCGCGCTGCTCGGCGGCGCGTCCCGCGCCGGCCGGACCGGGAACGACTGGCTGCTCCATGTCGACCTGCCGCTGCGGTGAACGGGCCTTCCGAACCCGGCAGTTCGGTGACCTAGGCTGACCGGATGCCACTCACCGTGCTGCTGGTCGACGACGAACCGCTGGTCCGGGCGGGGCTGCGGGCCGTCCTCGACGCCCAGCCCGATATCGAGGTGGTGGGCGAGGCGGCCGACGGGGCCGCCGTGATCCCCCTGGTGCGGCGACTGCGGCCGGACGTCGTCGCCATGGATGTCCGCATGCCCCTGATGGACGGCATCGAGGCCACCCGGGCCGTCCTGCGCACGGTACCCCGGCCGCCGAAGATCATCGTGGTGACGACCTTCGAGAACGACGAGTATGTGTACGGGGCGCTGCGCGCGGGCGCCGACGGGTTCCTTCTCAAGCGGGCCCGCCCGGCGGAGATCGTGCACGCGATCCGGCTGGTGGCCGAGGGCGATTCGCTGCTCTTCCCCGCGGCGGTACGGCGGCTGGCCGCCTCGTACGGCGAGGAGCACGGCGGCCCGGCGGACCGCGCCGCACCACTGCGGGCGGCGCTCACCGAGCGGGAGGGCGAAGTGCTGCGCCTCATGGCACGCGGCCTGTCGAACGCGGAGATCGCGGCGCGGCTGGTGGTGGGGACGGAGACGGTGAAGTCCCATGTCAGTTCCGTCCTGGCGAAGCTGGGCGCCCGGGACCGCACCCAGGCGGTGATCATCGCGTACGAGTCCGGCTTCGTCTCCCCGTCCTGACCCGCGCCTCAGGGGAAGGGACGGCCTGTCACATGTGGACCGGCTGCCATGGATCCGCACCCGGGACGGCTCCGGCTCCGGCTCCGGAGCCGCGGGGACCGTGAGCCGGCCCCGCCACCCGTACCGTCCCACGCACCGGACCCCGCACCTGAGCGGGTGCGGGGTCCGGGCGGCCGGAGACGCGGTCAGTGGTTGAAGCCGCGCCCGAACCAGTCGCCCGCCGACGCGGGGAGCCCGAGCGCGGGGGCGCCGAAGGAGACCGCGCCCTTGGCCGTCGTCCCGGAGGAGCCGCCCTTCAGGACCCAGACCGCGCCCTTGGAGTCGTCCTCGTGCGTGGCGCTCGCGAGCAGCTCGGCCCGGCCGTCGCGGTTGACGTCGGCCAGCTTGACCGCGCTGCCGAAGCGGTCGTACTGCTCGACGGTGCCGGGCACCCCGGCGGTGTCCTGACTGAAGGCCGTGCCACCGCTGGTGGCGATGCCGCTCTTCGAGCCGCGCAGCACGACCACCGCGCCGGCGTGCCTCTTCTTGCCGTGCGCCTCCTCCGGGACACCGACCACGACATCCTCGTACGAATCACCGTTGACATCGCCGACCGTGATGTCGGTGCCGAAGCCGTCGCCCGCTTCGGCGGCACCGGGAACCCCCGGGCTGTCCTGGTGAACGATCCTCGCCTTGGCGGTCACCGGACCCTTCGCGGAACCGGGGACATGGACGATCTGGCCGCCGACGGCCGGGGCGGTGTAGTCGTCGCCGAAATGCCCCTTGCGGCCGTAGACGATGTCCTCGTAGCCGTCCTGGTCGATGTCGCCGAGGTCGATCGACTCACCGCCGGGGACGTTCTTCAGCACCCCTTCGGCGACCAGGCCGTTCTTCGTTCCCTTCCAGATCAGGGTGACCAGGCTGGACGGGTTGTCGGGGGCGTTCTGCGGGGCGGCGAGGTCGAGGAAACCGTCGCCGTTGTAGTCGCCGGCCGCGAGGTCCCGGAGGCTGTCGGGCTCGGCGATGGGGACGGTGACGGTACGGGCGGCCGAGCCGTCGCGCCGGAACGGGCCGGTGCCGACCTGCAGACGGTTGTCCTTCCCCTGCGCGCCGCTCAGCGGGACGACCAGGTCGGGGTTGCCGTCGCCGGTGAAGTCGCCGGTGGCCAGCAGCGATCCGCCGCCGGGGGTCACCACCGCCTTGGGGTCGAGACCGTTCTTGCCGCCCCAGAACACCGAGACGGAGCCGGTGTTCAGATGCTCGTTCGCCCCGGGGGCCTCCTCGCCGGAGGCCCCGACGACCAGGTCGGCGTAGCCGTCCCGGTCCAGATCGGCGGAGGTGACGGCCGAGCCGAACCAGTCCCCGTGCTCGGGGGTGTCCGGAACGCCCGGCCGCCCCTGGTCGAGCACCTGCTTCTTGCCGTTCGGCACGCCGGAGGCGGAGCCGTACAGGACGGCGACATGGCCGACGGCGCGTACGCCGTTGACCTTCGCATACGGTGTCGCGACGACGACATCGCGATAGCCGTCGCCGTTGAAGTCGTCGGAGAGGGCCGGCTTGTTCTTCGCCGAGGTGGCCGAGGTGGCCGAGGCGGCCGCCGCGGCAGGGGCCGCCGGGGCCGTCGGTGCTGCCGGGGCGGCGAAGGCGGTCGGCACCAGCAGGGCGCTGACGACCGCGATCGCGGCGGTGAGGACCGGACCACGGGCCGGAGTGAAGGACGTCATCATCAACTTTCGCGAGCGGGAGGGGAAGGGGCGGGGCGGAGGGGCGGGCGCGCCGTTGCCGGTCAGTGGCCGAAGACCAGGCCGAAGCGGTCCCCGGGGTTGGGGACATGGCCGAGGCCGCGCGGGGTGACGGTGATCGATCCCTTGGCGGTGATCCCGGAGGCGCCGCCCTTGAGGGCCGATACGGCGCCCTCGCGGCTGTTCTCCCCGGGCGCGCCGGCGACCAGGTCGGCCCGGCCGTCCCGGTTGACGTCCACGAGCTTGACGCCCCCGCCGAAGAGGTCGCCCTTCTCGGCCGCGCCGGGCACCCCGGAGGTGTCCTGGCTGAAGACCGTCCCGCCACTGGTGGCGATGCCGTTCTTGCCGCCGCGCAGGATCACCACGGCACCGGCGTCGCTCTTCCCGCCGAAGTCCTCGCCGGGCACGCCGACCGCGATGTCGGCGTACTTGTCGCCGTTGACATCGCCGACCGTGATCTCGGAGCCGAAGCCGTCCCCGTGCTCCACGGCGCCCGGCACTCCGGGGCTGCCCTGGTTGACGAACTTCGCCTTGCCGGCCACCGGCCCCTTCGCGGAGCCGGGGATGTAGCCGAACATCCCGCCGAGGGTCCCCGGCGGGACATAGTCCCCGCTGTACTCCTCACGACCCTGGACGATGTCGTCGAAGCCGTCCCCGTTGATGTCGCCGAGGTCGACGCTGTCGCCGCCCTGCTCCCACTTCAGCGCCAGCTTGCCGGTGGAGACCAGCCCGCGCGCGGTGCCCTTCCAGACCCAGGTGCTGAGGCGCTCGGGCAGATCGGTCTGGTTCTCGACGGCGACGACATCGGTGATGCCGTCACCATTGTGGTCACCGGCCGCCAGATCCCGGATCTCGTCGTGCAGGCCCGGGTCGGTCGTGACGCCGGCGGGCGAGCCGTCGCGCTTGAACGGGCCCGCGTAGGTGCGCAGCTGGGTCCAGGCGCTGGAGACGCCCGCCGTGACGAGGTCCGCCGTGCCGTCGCCGTTGACATCGCCAGCCACCAGACGCCCGCCGATAGCGGAGAATCCGGCCGTTCCGCTGATCACGGCGGGGGTACGGCCGAGGCCGTTCTTGCCGCCCCAGAAGATGGAGAGGGAGCCGATGTCGGCTGGTTCGCCGCCGGGACCGTCGTCACCGGGCGCCCCGACGACCAGGTCCGCGTAGCCGTCCGCGTCCAGATCGGCGGAGGTGACGGCGGTGCCGAAGTGGTCGTAGCGCTCGGCACTCGCGGGCGGGGCCTGCTGGGACTGGTCGAACCACTGCCACTTGTCACGGAGCGTGCCCGACTTCGAACCGTACAGGACGGTCACATTGCCCGCGTACTTCCTGATCCCGGCGAACGCGTACGGGGAGGCGGTGACGACATCGCGGTAGCCGTCGCCGTTGAAGTCGTCGGAGAGGGCCGGCTTGGTCTTCGCCGGCGCGGGCGGCGCCGGGGCGGCGACCGCGGTGGGCGCGGTGAGCGCGCAGACCACAGCGGTCGCGATGGCCAGGCCCAGGCCACGCCCGAGGCTGAATGAGGAGGACATGTTCCATCTCCTTGACAGGGCCTTCCCGAGTGGCAATCGCGGTTTCAGGCCGAGTGGTTGATCCGTGTACGTGCTTGACTCGGCAGAGGGGGGAAGGGTTGTGCTGTCCGGGTGGTGTTTCCGATCCGGTGCCGCCGGCCCGCCGACGGACCGGAGGAGGGCGCGCCGCCCGTACGGAGAACGGCCGTCAGCCGGGGATGACACGCTCCCGGCGCAGCGTGTCGAAGAGGGCGGCGAACGAGGCCAACGTGTCGGCGTAGCCGGTGAACCCGGCGTTCCGGCTGCGGGTCAGATCGGTGAAACACTCGACCGGACGGTTGAGGTCGCCGTCCGTATGCCACCAGGAGGCGACGCGGTCGAGGTCGGGCTCGGCCAGCCGCTCCCGTGCGGCCAGTGCGCGCCAGGCGTCCGCCTCGCCCGCCATCTGCTGCTCCAGGGGGCGCGGCCGCTCCGCGAACCCCTCCGGCTCGACCTCCAGCAGCTCCGCCAGGCGCGGCCACATCCAGCGCCAGCGGAAGACATCGCCGTTGGCGGTGTTGTACGCCTGGCTGGGCAGGCCCTCGGTGGTGGCGGCCCAGATCATCTGGCGGGCCAGCAGTCCCGCGTCGGTCATGTCCGTGACGCCGTTCCACTGGACCTCGTTGCCGGGAAAGACAAAGGGCCTGCCCGCCGCGCGGCACAGGGACGCCTGGACAGCCAGCGTCATGCCCATGTTCATGGCATGGCCGACGGAGTGCCCGATGATCGTGTGCGAACGGTGGACGCTCCAGGTGAACCGGTACCGCTCGGCGGCCTCCCACACCTCGTCCTCCTGGGCGTAGTAGAAGTTCGGGACCGGCAGGCGCGGCTCGTCCTCATGGAAGGGGGTCTCGCGCGCCGCGCCGGTGGCGTACGCCTCGAACGGACCCAGATAGTGCTTGAGCCCGGTCACCAGCGCGACATGGCGCAGCCGGCCGGAGCGGCCGGCCGCGTCCAGGACGTGCCGCACCATCGCCGCGTTGACGACGATGTTCTCCGCCTCGGTCGCCCGCCGGCTCCAGGCGGTGAAGAACACCTGGGTGGGAGCGTGCCCGGCCAGCGCGTGCGCCACGGACTCCGCGTCCGTCAGGTCGGCGCGCACCGTCTCGACACCGTCCAGCGGTGCCGGGGTGCCGCGCGACAGGCTCAGGACGCGCCGGCCCTGTCCGGCGAGTTCCCGGCAGAGGGCGCGACCCGCGATACCGGTCCCGCCGACGACGAGGGCGAGCTGCCGGCCGGAGTGATGGTTCCTGTTCACACGTACTCCTGTGCACGGCGTGCGGGCATGCCGAAGCGGCTGTCCGTACGCGATGGATCGATGGATTCGGGGTGACCGCCGGGTCCGGCGGTGTGCTCAGCGCCGCTCCCGCGCGGCGGGGGGCGCGAGCGTGTCGAGGCGACCGAGGGCGTCGGCCGACGCCGTGCCGGGTTCCGCGGTGAAGACCTCCAGGCGGCAGTCGCTGTCCGGCTGGAGCCACACCTGATAGGTCACGGTGATCGCGCCCACCACCGGATGGCGCAGCCGGCGGGTGCCGAAGGTGCACTCCCGTACCTGGCCGTCCGACCACAGGGCGGCGAACTCGGGGCTGTGGGTGCGGAGGTGGTCCACCAGGCCGGCGAGTTCCCGGTCGTCCGGGTGGCGCCCGCGGACCAGCCGGAGGTGGCCGACATGGGTCCTGGCGTAGCTCTCCCACTCCGCTTCCAGTTCCCGTGTCCGAGGGTCGAGGAAGAGCATCCGTGACATCGACGGGCGGCGCGCGGTGTCGGCGGGCGCCGCGAAGTCCAGATGCCCCGCGACCAGCGCGTGGCCGAGCCGGTTCCACGCCAGGACGTCGTTGCGGCGGCCCAGCAGGACGGCGGGGAGGTGGGGGAGCGAGTCGAGCAGGGCGAGGGTGCGCGGATGCGGTGTCTCGGGCTCCGGCTCGCGCCGGGTGCGGCGGTACGCGGCGGCGCGCGCCAGATCGTAGAGGTGGGCCCGCTCGGTGTCGTCCAGGCGCAGGGCGCGGGCGAGGCCGTCGAGAACGGAGTCCGAGGCGTTCTGGCTGTGGCCCTGTTCCAGCCGGGTGTAGTACGCGACGCTCACTCCCGCGAGCCGGGCCACCTCGTCCCGGCGCAGCCCCGGCACCCGCCGGCTGGTGTTCCGGGTGACGATGCCGACGCTCTCCGGGACGATCCCGGCGCGTCGGGCGCAGAGGAAGGTGCCCAGGTCGCTGACGTTCATACGGCGAGCCTACGTCCCGCGACACCGTGATCCACCGGCCCTGGGTATCCCTGTCAGGGGTGGGCTGCGGCCTCCGCCTCCGCCGCCGGGAGAGGACACCGGCCGCACTCCGGATCACGGGCCCGTGGGGGCTCGCGGGCGCGGGCACCGGCGGTGCCCCGGCGGCGGGTGTCCGGCGGGCGGGCCGGGCCGGACGGTGTCCGGGGCGAGGAGGTCAGGGATCGTCGCTGATGAGCACCCGTGCCATGGCCGCGGTGCCGAGCAGCCCGATCCCGGTCACCAGGAAGACGCCGCCGGTGCCGATGCCGGCCGTGAACGCGCTGAGAACGGCCGGGACCAGCGACTGGCCCACGCGGTTGCCGCTGAGGCGCAGCGCGAGCCAGGTCGAGGTGGTTCCGGCCGGGGCGGCGGTGGTCACGATCGTCATCGACAGCGGCTGGCCTATCCCGAGGGCGAACCCGGCGACGGCGAGCAGCACCCCCGCGGCCCAGACCGGCAGGGGAGCGGCGAGGGCGCCCACGGCCGCACCCGCCACCAGGGTGGAGACATGGGCGAGCCGGGTCCGGCCGAGCCGGGTGGTCAGGCGGGCCAGGCCCAGCCGCGAGGCCATGGTGGCCGCCGCGCGTACGGAGAGCAGGATGCCGACGGTCGCCGACGGGATCCCCCGCTCCACGCCCAGCGCGGGGAGGTAGACCTGGATCAGGTCGACCGCCGCGAGGACGAGCATGCTGAGCAGCATCGCGCCCGTCATGGTCCGCCGGGTCGCCGGGGGGACCCGGAGCGCCGAGCGCAGGGAGTCCCCCCGGGCGGGGCGCCGGTCCGGGTTCCCCGGCGACGGCAGGAGGAAGGTCACGGCGAGCAGACCGGCGCAGGTGACGGTGTAGATCGCGAAGAGGAGACCGGTGTCCGGGAGGACCGCGCTTCCGCCGACGACCGTGAGCACCAGCGGGGCGGCCGCCTGCCCCAGCGACCCCACGAAGGTGTACGTGCCGAAGGCCGAGTCCAGCCGCTCCCGCCCGAGCCGGGCCACCAGGGTCTGCTGGCCGACGATCGCGAGGAGGTGCCCCAGGCCGATCACCGCGTTCCAGACCAGCAGGCTGGTCAGGCTCCGCGACCACAGGTGGACCCCCAGCCCCGCCCCGGTCATCAGCACCCCGCCGATGACCAGGCTCCGTCCCACATTCCCCCGGTCGTTCCAGCGGCCTATGGAGACCGCCACCACGAGCGGCAGCAGCGCGAAGCTCGCGGCGATGAGCCCCACCATCCGGGGGTCCACACCGAGTTCGATCGCACGGTAGGCCGACGTGGGCCGGACGACATAGGCGGCCAGCTGGAGGAGGAAGGCGTGGCACAGCAGGGCGGCGGTGGCTCTCAACGGTCCGAGGACTCCGGTACCGCCGCGACGGGGTCCTTCTCCTGACGGGCCGTCTCGGTGGGGGTCCGCCGGCGCGCGGACCTGCGGAGGAGGAATCCGCCGAAGAGTACGGCCGCGAGGGTGAGGTACACGACCATCGTGAACGGTGTCGACACCAGGGTGGTGACGTCACCGCCCGCGATGTCCAGCGACCGGCGCAGCTGCACCTCCGCGAGCGGGCCCAGGATCGCTCCCACGATCATCGGGGAGACCGGGAACCCGAAGCGGCGCATCAGATAGCCGGCGAAGCCGAAGAAGAGCAGCAGACCCACATCGAAGGCGCTGCCGTTCACCGCGTACGTGCCCAGCAGGGCGAACATCATGATGCCGGCGAAGAGGTAGGGCTTGGGGATCTTGAGGATCTTCACCCAGACGCCGATGAGCGGCAGGTTCAGGCCGAGCAGGATGACGTTGGCGATGAGCAGGCTGGCGATGAGCCCCCAGACGAGGGTCGACTGGGTGTCCAGCAGCTGCGGACCGGGCTGGATGCCGTACTGCTGGAAGGCGACGAGGATCACGGCCGCCGTGGCGGAGGTGGGGATGCCGAGGGTCAGCAGTGGCACCAGGGTGCCCGCGGCGTTGGCGTTGTTCGCGGCCTCCGGCCCGGCCACGCCCTCGATCGCGCCGTTCCCGAACTCCTTCGGGCGCTTGGAGAGCTTGCGCTCCAGGGTGTAGGAGAGGAACGTCGGTATCTCGGAGCCGCCGGCGGGGATGACCCCGAGTGGGAAGCCGATGGAGGTGCCGCGCAGCCAGGGGCGCCAGGAGCGCCCCCAGTCCTGGCGGGTCATCCACCGCTCGCCCTTGTTCATCCGCATGACATCGAAGCGGCTCGATGTCTGGTGCGCCGCCACGTACAGCACCTCGCCCATCGCGAAGAGCGCGACGATGAGCACGACCGTGTCGATACCGTCGAGCAGGGCCACCTCGCCGAAGGTCAGGCGCTGCTGGCCGCTCTGGAAGTCGAGTCCGACGATTCCGACGACCAGGCCGAGCGACATGGAGAGCAGTCCGCGCAGCGGCGAGCCGCCGACGAGGGCGCTGACCGTGAGGAAGGCGACCACCATGAGCGCGAAGTAGTCCTGGGCGCCGAGTTTGACGGCCACCTCGACCATCCACGGCGCGAAGAAGGCGAGCAGCAGCGTCGCGATGGTGCCCGCGACGAAGGATCCGATCGCCGCGGCGGCCAGGGCGGCTGCCCCGCGGCCCTGGCGGGCCATCTTGTTGCCGTCGATCGCGGTGATGACCGAACCGGACTCACCCGGGGTCTTCAGCAGGATCGAGGTGGTGGATCCGCCGTACATGGCGCCGTAGTAGATGCCGGCGAACATGATGAACGCGCCGGCCGGTTCGAGCCCATAGGTCATGGGCAGGAGCAGGGCGATGGTCAGCGCGGGGCCGATGCCCGGCAGCACACCGATCAGCGTGCCGACGATGGTGCCGATCAGGGCGAAGAGCAGGTTCTCCGGGGTGATCGCGAGCGAGAGCCCGTGCAGCAGTCCTTCCCAGCCCGACATCAGAGCACTCCTTCCAGCACACCGGCGGCCAGCGAGATGCCCAGCGCCCTGGTGAAGACGAGGTAGACCGCGAGGGAGAACACGGTCGCGATGGCCGCCGACCGCAGGTGGTCGCGGGCCCCGAAGGCCCATGCGGTGAGCCAGAACGCCACCGTGGAGACGATCACGTACCCCAGCGTGTCGACACCGGCGATGAAGAGCAGGGCGGCGCCCGTGCAGACGGCGAAGGGCACCCACCGGGTGCGGCGGACGTCGATGTCGCCCTCTCCGGCGTCCGCCTCACCACGCCGGCCGCGCGCCACCTGGACGCCGAGCGCCAGGGAGAGCGAGATGAGCAGGACGCCGACCACCGTGGGCATGAATCCTGCTCCGACGCCCGACGCGGAGGTCGACTCCGCCTGGCCCAGGCCGTCGAGCAGGGTGATGATCCCGACGGTGAGGAGTCCGGCGGTCACCGCCCACTCGCCGAAGGCCGGGCGCTGCTTCCCGCCGGCCGGGCCCGGGGCGGGCCCGGGTGCCGTGGGTGTGGTGCTCATGAGTGTGCCTTTCTCGCGCCGGGGGGAAGCGCGCCGGGATGGCGGGTGCCCGCGTCCTGCCGGGCACCCACCGTGGGGGGATCGTGACGCGGATCAGTTCTTGGCGAGACCCAGCTCGTCGAGGACTCCCTTGACCCGGGTGTTCTCCTCCTTGAGCCAGGACGAGAACTCGTCCCCGGTGATGAAGTTGTCGTTCCAGGAGTTCCTCTGGAGGGCGTCCTTCCAGCCCTGCGAGGCGTACATCTTCTTGAGCGCGTCGATGTACTGCGCCGTGACCTTCTCGTCCAGGCCGCCCGGAGCCATCATCGAGCGCCAGTTCTGGAACTCCAGGCCCTTGTCGATGTCGGCGGCGGTCTGGACGAACTCGACGCCGTCGACCGGCTTGGCCGAGGAGACCAGGAGGCCCTTCAGCCGGCCGACCTTGACCTGGGCGGCGAACTCGCTCAGGCCCGAGATGCCGGCCTGGACCTTGCCGCCCAGCATCGCGGTCATCGCCTCGCCGCCGCCGCTGTATGGCACGTAGTTCACATCGGCGGGCTTCACACCGAAGTGCTGGGCGAGCAGTCCGATGTAGATGTGGTCGGCGCTGCCGGCCGAGCCGCCCGCGATGGCGACCGATTTCGGGTTCTTCTTGATCGCCTTGAAGAGGTCCTCGACCGACTTGTAGGGCGAGTTCTTCGGGATCACGATGGCCTCGTACTCACCCATGAGACGGGCGAGCGGGGTGAGCTCATCGAGGGTGACGCCGGTGCCGTTGCTGATGACACCGCTCATCATGGCCAGGCCGGAGGCGATCCAGAGATCCTTCTTCCCCTTCTGGGGCGCGACCTGCGCCAGGGCCACCGTGCCCGAGGCGCCCGCGACGTTCTTGACCTCCGGGGCCTTCACCAGACCGCCGGCTCTCATCGTGTCCTGGACGGCGCGCGCGGTCTGATCCCAGCCGCTGCCCGGCGCGGCGGGCGCGATGATCTCGATCCGGTTGAGCGCCTGGGGCTTCCCGCCGGAATCGGCCGTGCCGTCCGAGGAGGTGCTGTTGCTGTTGCACGCCGTGAGGGCGATGACGGCGGCCACGGATACAGCGGCCACACGGGTGATCTTCATGGAGACGTCCCTGTCTCTCCGAGGAGTGCGTTGGGCACGGAATGTATACACAGGCGGGGACGTCGACAAGAGTTTGCCGAGATATAACCCATACCGAGACCTGATGGGCCCTCTGTGTATACACTCCGGCTGTGTCGACTACTTCCTCCACGGCCGCCGGCCGTGCCTACACACAACTGCGGTCGGAGATCCTCGACGGTGACCTGCCGCCCGGTGCCCCCCTCTTAGAAGTGGAGCAGTCCGAACGCCTGGGAGTCTCCCGCACCCCCGTCCGCGAGGCCCTCCGCCGCCTCACCGCCGAGAACCTGGTCGTACCCTCCGGGAAACGCGGCCTCGTCGTCACCCAGATCGACGACGCGGACGTACGGAGCCTCTTCGAACTGCGGGCCTGCCTGGAGGCCCAGGCCGCCCAACTCGCCGCCGCCCGGGGCGAACCCGCGGTCTTCACGGCCTTCGCGGAAGACTTCGAGACATGGCACGGCCTCTTCCGCGCCCCCGAGGACCCCGGCACACCGGTGCGCGAGTACTTCGCCCTCATCCGCCGCTTCGACGAGGCCATCAACGAAGCGACGGACAACGCCTTCCTCCGCGACGCGATGGAGACCATGCGGACCCACGCCGCCCGGGTGCGCCACACCGCCCGCCACTCCCGCGGCAGGCTGGAGGCATCCGCGTCCGAGCACGCCCTCATCGCCCGCGCCATCGCCGGGCGGGACGCCGCACTCGCCCTCCACGCCACCCATGTGCATCTGCACAACAGCTTCGCGCACTTCCGCCAGTCCTGGCGTCCCACCGAGAAGGACGCCGTCGAGGGACACGGCCCGACCAGCAGCTCAACGGAGACGCCCCGATGAAGAACCATCTCGTACGCACCCACCGCAGCGAGGAGAACCTGCCGCGCGAGGACCAACTGGCCTGGCGGATGGCGGAGGTGGCGACCGACCCGGTGGACGTCACCGACGCCGTCACCGAAATGATCGTCAACCGCTTCATCGACAACGCCGCCGTCGCCGCCGCCTCCCTCACCCGCTCCGCCCCCTCCTCGGCACGTGACCAGGCCCTGGCCCACACCCCCAGCCGGTCCGGCGCGGGCGCCACGCTCTTCGGACGGGACCCCCGGACACGGACCAGCCCCGAATGGGCGGCATACGCCAACGGGGTCGCCGTCCGCGAACTCGACTACCACGACACCTTCCTCGCCGCGGACTACTCCCACCCCGGCGACAACATCCCCGCGGTCCTCGCCGTCGCCCAGCACACCGGCCGCGACGGCCACGCCCTCCTCCGCGGCATCGCGACCGGCTACGAACTCCAGATCGACCTGGTCCGCGCCATCAGCCTGCACCGCCACAAGATCGACCACATCGCGCACCTCGGCCCCTCCGCCGCCGCCGGCATCGGCACCCTGCTCGACCTGCCCGCCGACGTCATCCACCAGGCCATCGGCCAGGCCCTGCACACCACCACCACGACCCGCCAGTCCCGCAAGGGCGAGATCTCCTCGTGGAAGGCGTACGCACCCGGATTCGCCGGCAAGCTCGCGGTCGAGGCCGTGGACCGGGCGATGCGCGGCGAGACCAGCCCCGCCCCGATCTACGAAGGCGAGGACGGCGTCATCGCCTGGCTCCTCGACGGCCCGGAAGGCCGCTACGAGGTACCCCTGCCCGGCCCGGGCGAGCCCAAGGAGGCGATCCTCCTCAGCTACACCAAGGAACACTCGGCGGAGTACCAGGCACAGGCATGGATCGACCTGGCCAGAAAGCTGCTCCGCGACCACCCCGAGGTGGCCGACCCCGCGAAGGTGGCGGGCATAGTCGTCCACACCTCGCACCACACCCACCACGTCATCGGCTCGGGCGCCAACGACCCCCAGAAGTACGACCCCCACGCCTCACGCGAGACCCTCGACCACTCCCTGCCCTACATCCTCGCCGTCGCCCTCCAGGACGGAAGCTGGCACCACGTCGACTCCTACGCACCCGAACGGGCCCGTCGCCCCGACACCGTCGCCCTGTGGTCCATGATCACCACCGTCGAGGACCCCGTCTGGACCGAGCGCTACCACGCGGGCGGCACCGACCAGTCCTACGGCGGCCGGATCGTCGTCACCCTCACGGACGGCCGGACCGTCGAGGACGAGATCGCCGTCGCCGACGCCCACCCCGCCGGAGCCCGGCCCTTCGTCCGCGACAACTACATCGCGAAGTTCCGCACCCTCGCGGCACCCGTCATCGGGGAGGACGAGACGGAGCGGTTCCTCGGCCTGGCGCTGCGCCTCCCGGAACTCGGACCGGACGAGGTACGGGACCTGACCTTCATCGCCCGGGAAGGCCTGCTGCCGCCCACCGGCCGACCCGGAATCTTCTGAGGAGCCCGGCCCATGCTCTACACCACGCGAACCCACACCGACAAGCGCCGCTCCTTCCGGGAACGGCTGGCCTCCGGTGAACTGCTGCGCATGCCCGGCGCCTTCAACCCCCTCTCGGCACGGCTCATCGAGCGCCGGGGCTTCGAGGGCGTCTATGTGTCGGGGGCCGTGCTCAGCGCCGACCTCGGACTCCCCGACATCGGCCTCACCACCCTCACCGAGGTCGCCCACCGCACCCGGCAGATCACCCGCGTCACCGACCTCCCCACACTCGCCGACGCCGACACCGGCTTCGGCGAGCCCATGAACGTCGCCCGCACCGTCCAGGAATTCGAGGACTCGGGCCTCGCCGGCCTGCACATCGAGGACCAGGTCAACCCGAAGCGCTGCGGCCACCTCGACGGCAAGCAGGTCGTCGACGCCGAGACAGCGGCACAGCGCATCCGCGCCGCCTGCGACGCCCGGCGCGACCCCGACTTCCTCATCGTGGCCCGTACCGATGTCCGCGCGGTCGAGGGAGTGGACGCGGCGATCGAGCGGGCCCGGCTCCTGGTGGACGCCGGGGCGGACGCCGTCTTCCCGGAGGCGCTGCGCACCCTGGAGGAGTTCTCGCGGGTACGCGCCGCCATCGATGTGCCGCTCCTCGCCAATATGACGGAGTTCGGCAAGAGCGACCTCTTCACCGTCGACCAGTTGCGGGACGTGGGGGTGAACATCGTCATCTGGCCCGTCTCACTGCTGCGCATGGCGATGGGGGCCGCGGAACGCGGCCTGACCACCCTGCTGGACCAGGGAGCACTGACGGACCACCTCGACGAGATGCAGCACCGCCGGGACCTGTACGACCTCGTGAACTACGAGGGCTACAACCGCTTCGACTCCTCGGTCCACAACTTCCGCCTGGAAGAGGACTGAGCCCCGGGTCCGACCCGTCCCCCTCCTCACCGCCCCGGTGCCGGCCAGGGCGGGCCCGCCCGCCCACGCGGGTCGTGCCTGCCCTGCCGGCGCGGCGGAGGTGACCACGGTGAGAAGGACGCAGAGCACCCGCCGCCCCTGGGGGAACGCCCTTCTCGCTGTCGAATCCCAGGGCCCGCCGACGAGGTCAGCGGATGACTTCGCCGGCTGCCTTCAGCCTGAAGGAGCTGGCCTGGTCGTTCATTCTGGTGCCGACCCAGGGCACGGTCGAGTAGCGGTCGCTGATACCCCGGAAGGAGCTCTTCGAGTACAGCTCGATCCAGCAGTTGCCCCATGTCCGGACGGAACTGGTCAGGTTGTCGAAGTTGGTCCCTCCGTTGAAGTCGGAGAGCCTGATGACCTCCGCGTCCCACTTCCCGTCGTCCTTGCACCGCTCGCTCAGCGCGTATCCGATGGCCCGGCCGCCATGGTCGCCGTGCTCGTACAGCTCGGCGCCGGCGATCTCGGCGACCTCGGCACGTGCGGCGGGGGCGCCGGCTCGCGCGGCGGACGTGCCGGCGGTCCGCTCTCCGCCCATCGCGGCCACGAACGCGCGGTGGGTGTCGTAGCAGGTGGTCTTCTGCGTGGCGACATCGACGACGCAGAAGGAGCCGGCCTTGCCCCCGGCGGCCTGGGGGGCCTGGGCCGCCCCCGCCGTGCCCGGAGCCATGAACACCGACGCGCACGCGGCTGCCGCGAGTCCGGTCACAGCAGTTCTCATCTTCATGGTGTTCCTTGTCTTTCGTGGGATGGGGCCGGCCGGCCGTCCGGCGACCGCTCGCCACCCGCATGCCGACCGTTCCGTTCTGTGCTTGCCCCGGCCCTCCGCGAAACGTCCTGCCGCGAGCGGTCCGCCGAAGGGCCGCACCCCCATTCCAGCAACGCACCACCACTGCGACCAGGCAGAACCACCGGCAGAAGTAGGCCTGCCGCCACTTCTGCGGGAAGGGCTCCTGGGCGTGGGGCCAAGTCCATTCCCTCGGGCGCCGCGCCCGCAGGGGCGACTCGACGGCCATCGGTCCCTCGGCGCACACAGAACCGTTTCCCCATCGCCGACGTGCACCTATCGCGGGGTCATCGCACCACGGGGCGCGGCTTGGCCCCGTCCATGACAGGGAGGTCGGTTGTGCCCACCGGCAAGGACATGTCCAGACGTCGCCTGATGCGGGGGGCGGCTGTGACGAGTGCGGCGATCCTCGTCGGTGAGGGAGAGGCGTCCGCGTCCCCCGTCTCACCAGGAGCCGGCACGGGTGGGCCGGGGGCGGCCGGAGGCGAGCTGAACTTCACGGAGGGCTCCGCCGCGCTGGAGGCCGATCGGACGGTGGTCACCGCCTGCCAGTTCTGCAACTCCAACTGCGGACTCCGGGTGGAGCTGCGGGCGGACCGGGTCATCAGTGTGAAGGGGGAGGACGCCGACCCCGTACAGCGGGGCAACATCTGTATGAAGGCCCCCATGATGGTCGACCTCGCCCACAGCCCGCTGCGGCTGACCTGTCCGCTGGTGAGGACCGCAGGAGAGAAGGGTTCGCCGGACTCGGTCTTCCGCGCGGTCTCCTGGGACGACGCGCTGGACCTCATCGCCGTGAGGCTCCTCGCCCTGCGGGACACGGGGCGGGCCGAAGCCGTCGCCAACCGGACCAGCGGACGCCTTCCGCGAGGCACCGGCTCCCTGGTCGCCCGGCTGTTCGCGCTGCTCGGGAGCCCCAACAACACCGATGTCGGACCGGTGTGCAACGACTCCGGAGGGCACGCCCTCAGGACGACCTTCGGACTGGGGAACTTCACCAATGGGTACGGGGTGGACGGAGCGACCGGCGAGGAGGACCTGGCCTCCGCCACGTACCTCCTGTTCCTCGGCACCAATCAGGCGGAGACCCATCCGGTCACCTTCGACTATCTGCTGCGGGGCCGGCACCGCACCGGGGCCAGGCTGGTCGTGGTCGACCCCCGGCGGACCCCGACCGGGGCGCTCGCCGACGAGTGGATCGCGCCCAAGCCGCACACCGATCTCGCCCTGGTCCTCGGCATGCTCCACCACATCGTCGCCGCCGGCCTCCACGACCGCGCCTTCGTCCGGCGCTGGGTGCTCGGGTTCGAGGAACTCCGACGACACCTGCGCCGCGAGGGGTACTCCCCGGAGTGGGCGGCGGGCGTCACCGGCGTACCCGCGCAGACCATCCGGCGGACGGCCGAGGAGTACGCCGGTGCCGACCGGGCCGCGATCTTCTGCAACGCGGGGATCTCCCACCAGCTCGGCGCCTTCGACACCTATCGCACGCTGGCCTTCCTCGCGGCGATCACGGGCAACATCGGCCGACTCGGCACGGGCTGCAACTTCATGCACAACACCTGGCCGGGCGATCTCCATCTGCCGCCGCTCACGGTGAAGGCGCCGGAACCGGCGGTGCGGGCACTGCCGGTGGGACCGGACCACTTCGCCGAGTCGATCCTGACCGGTGAACCGTACCGGCTCGAAGCGGTCATCACCCAGGGGAACCCCCTCATCTCCGCCGCCAACACCGGCCGGGTCAAGGAGGCCTTCCGACAGCTCGGCTTCTATGTCTACACCGGACTCTTCATGGAGGAGGCCGCCCACTACGCCGATGTCGTCCTCCCGGTCTGCGGCGGGCTGGAGTTCGACGGCGTCTACATGCGCCGCGACGACCGGGCGATCCGCTGGCAGGAGGCCGTTCTGCCACGTGTCGGGGAGTCCCGGCCGGACTGGGAGATCTGGATCGACCTCGCCCGCGCGCTGGCACGCAACGACACCAGGAACCCACCCGCGTACTGGAACGACGCCTTTCCGGAGGCATGGCGCGACTACACCAACCTGTGGGCGCAGTTCGTCCGGCACACCCCCGGCATGGGCGGCATGACGGAGCAGCGCCTGAGGAGCCGCACGGAACCGCTGCGCTGGCCCTGTCCGACGCCCCGCCACCCCGGCGTCAGCGCCCTCTACCGCGACCACCCCTCCTGGTACACGGCGGCCGAGTCCCTCGGGGCGGCGAAGGGACGGCGGTTCCTCACTCCCAGCGGAAAGATCGAGATCCACACCGAGCCGCTGGACCGGAGCCTCGCCGAGGCAGGACACGCCGCCCTGCCCGTCTTCTACACACACCCCGAGGTCACCGGCGGGCACCCGACACTCGCGTACGGGACGGGTTTTGTGACCAACCCGGTCAATCCCCAGGCCGTCACCCGGCCGGTGCGCCTCGGGGTCCCCGGTGACGGGACCGTCCACCGTGACTTCCCCCTCATGGGGATGACGGGCCGCCCCAGCGTCGTCCACTTCGCCTCCGTCACCCACTGGATCCCGAAGGGCGAACAGCTCAACGGCGTACGGCTGCTCCAGATCCACCCCCGGACCGCACGCGGCTACGGCATAGCGGACCGGGACCTGGTCGAGGTGGAGAGCCCGCGGGGCTCGGTCCGCGCCACCGCGCTGTACTGGCCGGGCATTCGCGAGGACACCGTCTTCCTCCCCAACACCTTCGGCCCGGCCCAGCTGGTCGGCGACGCGTTCGGCGGGCCCCGGTACGAAGCCGCCAACACGCTCGTGGACGACCGGTACCACGACAACCTCTCCGGCCAGCGGGCGTACAAGTGCTTCGCCTGCCGGGTACGGAAGGTTTCCCCCTGACGCTGCCGATTCATCGGGTCGATCGCGGATATCGGAGAGGACTTCGGAGAGGACTGAAGCGGGAGGTCCCTTTATCAACGGGACCTATCAGAGGCTGTGTTGACGGGAATCGTAGCCGCTCATACCTTGTGGCAGGACCAGTGCACCGCGAAATCGCCGCACCTCGGTCACTTCCCGCGGCACAAGGAGTCATCGGATCTCACCACCAAGGGTGTGGTTCCGACCATCACGACGGACCCAGGGAGATCGTCATGGATCTGGCTCGATCCGAGGCCGAGAGCGTCCTGACCGAGGTGGAGAACCTCGGGCTGATCAACGCGGCCGAGCGCGCCGAGGTGTTGTCCACGATGGACGCCGACTTCCCCTTCGCGGAAGCCGTGCGCCACACCGACTCGGTGCACGCCCACATCAAGGTGGACGACGTCGACACGCTCCCGCACCAGGAGCTGGCCGTGCTGGGATACCGGCCCGAGAACGCGGAGCCGGGCTACATCAAGTACTCCACCGACGCCGGCGTCCACTTCATCTTCTCCTCCATCCCCATCGCCCAGGACGACGGTATCCGCGGTGCCGTCACCCTGGCCAAGCCCTTCCTGGACCATGTCGGCGTCGACATGCGCGACGAGGCCCCCGCGACGCGCGAGGCGTTCGACGCCGTCGTGGGTCGGGCCGTCGAGCTGGGGTGGCGCGAGGTCACCCAGTCCGGACCGGTCCACTGCTGCCACACCCAGGTCCAGGAGAAGCACTGGACCTACCCGCCCGCCGACTGGCCGGGCCGCCGCAGGCCCATCGAGTTCGCCTTCGGTTCCCTGCGGATCTTCGACAAGGTCATGGGCTGCGATCTGCGCCCCATCGACCCGGCCCATGAACTCGCGCCCCCAGAGCCCGGATGCTGCGGCTCCGCCCAGCCGGGCGGCCCGGACGGCACCCCGGGGGAGGACTGCTAGGTCGTCTCTTTCCCCGAGCCCTCCGCCCCCGACTACCGGCCCCGGCTGCCGGCCCGCACGCTGAGGCGGGCCGGTCGCTCCCTGCCTCCGGCGGTCGATTCAGGGCCGTCGGAGGCAGTGGTTCCCGATGGTCAGGACCGCGAGGAAGGCGGTCGCCCCGCCTGCGACCATGACCGCAGACGGGGAGGCATGATCCACGACGGCCCCGCCCGCCAGCGCGCCCAGCGCGATCGTCGCCTGGAACGACGAGGTGAACAGCACCGAGGACGCCTCGGCCGCACCGGGGGCCGCTTGGGCGAACCAGGTCTGCGAGCACACGGGCACCGCGCCATAGGCGACGCCCCACACGACGAGCAGTGCCACCGCCACCGCGTCCCACCGGCCGAACGCCGCGAGCGCCAGGGTCGCCCCCGCGATCAGGGCCGCCGCCGTGGCGAAGGCGGCCCGGGGCGCACGGGTCACGGCCGAACCGGCGAGGAACGTGCCGACGACCCCGGCGGAGCCGTAGATCAGCAGACAGACCGTGATGAGGCCGGAGTCCATACGAGGCACCTGCTCCAGGAAGGGTGCGACATAGGTGTAGGCGCCGAAGTGCGCCAGCACGACCAGGAACGTCACCGCGAGTGCGTACCGGGTGCCGGTCCGGCGCAGCAGGTCGCCGAGGACCGACAGGTTCGCCGCCCGCTCCGGGGGCAGGGGCGGGACGACCGCGAGGAGCAGGGCGAAGACCCCGAGTGTCAGGAACGCCATGGTGAGGAACGCCGCCCGCCAGCCCGCCACGTCCCCGATGAACGTGCCGAGGGGCACACCCAGGACGGAACCGAGGGGTACCGCGGAGAAGATGACCGTGGTGGCCCGGCCCACCGACCGCATGGGCACCAGCCGCACGGCGAGGCCCGCGCCGATGGACCAGAAGCCGCCGATGCTGACGCCGACCAGCACGCGGGAGACCAGGACCAGCCAGTAGCCGGGTGCCATGGCGGCGAGGAAGTTGGCGAGGGCCAGCAGCAGGATGAACCCGGCCAGCGCCGGACGGCGGTCGGCCCGGCCGAGGGCAGCCGTGACGAGCGGGGCGGAGACGGCGGCGAGGACGCCGGGCAGGGCCATCATCAGCCCGGCGGTCCCCTCCGTGATGGCGAAGTCCGACCCGATGGTGGTGAGCAGCCCGATCGGCAGGATCTCGACCGTGACGATCAGGAAGATGCCGAGGGCAACCGCTACCACGGCCAGCCAGGAGAGCAACGGCGAGCGGGCCGGCGCCGGGGGCGGGGGAGCATGGCTGATCACGTCGGGCATCGGGTTTCCGTCCTGCTCGGGTCACGGGGAGTCCGTACCAGTGCAGCAGGGACGGGAACGGGTGTCCGGCAGCTTTTCGACGTCGACGTCGGTCGTTGACCAGAGCCGGATTCCGCAGGTGATCCGCAATGGAGTAGCCCCGGGTGCGGCCCCCGCGCCCGGGGCCGACGCTGGCCGCATGACCCCACACCCGCGCATCGTCGTCGAGCCGCCCGACGCCCGGGGCCTGCGCCAGGTCACCGTCGACGGCGAACCTGCGGGCGGCGCCTGGTCGGAACGCGATCTGCGCCGGGTCCTGCGCCACGCCGGGGTCCCGGACGATGTGGACCTGGCGGACCGGGCCACCGTGTACTGGCACAACGCCGACTCCTCGGTCTGGGAGCAGCGCCCCTGGCACAGACGCGCGACGATCACCGTCATGGCCGCCGGGCTGTTCGGCTCCATGGCCCTGCTGGTGGACGTCGGAAGCGTGGACGCCGTCAACGCGCTGACCTTCGCCGGACGACTCACCGGCCTTCTGTTCGTCCTCTTCGGCGCGCTCGCGGGCGTCGCTGCGGTGGCATCGTTCGACTACTGGGGCAAGCGGACCCTGCGTTCCTCGGGCGCGCTCGTCCTGGCGGGAACACTCATCACGCTCGTGAGCACCGGCCTGCTGTGCTTCCTCTGGCTCCAGGGGCTGGAGTACACCCCCCACCTCTTCGCCTTCGTCCCCCTCTGGCTCTGGTCGCTGTGGAGTGTGTGGATGCTCTGCCGGAGTCGCGCCTGGGAGAGCGTCCCCCATCCCAGGAGATTCACCGCCGGACTCACCACCACCGCCCTGCTGACCACGATCAATGTGACGTACTCCTCCGTCTATCAGCCCTATGCGACCCAGCCCGTCGCTCTGGTGGAGGCGAAATTCGGTACCCCCAGGCCCGATCCCAAGCTTGCCGCGATACATCTCCCGCTGACGATCCGTATCGAGAACACGGGGATGATCCCCCTTTATGCGATCGCCAGCCAGTACCAGGTAGAAGGCAGGAGGAGTGCTTTCGAACAGAGGGGAAGGAACGACACCAGGGGGGAATGGCAGAAAGACAGGAAGGAATCCAAGGACAGTGAGTTCTACGCCGGCTCCGCCACATTCCAACGAGTCGGTTCAGGCTCCATCATCAGCAACGGGTACTGGTTTGAGACGAAAGAGCGGTTCACCCAGGAGATCGTGATCCAGGTTCCCCGGGACGCCGACTTCAATGCGGTGACGGCCCAGGCGTGGGTCACCTTCCTGCGCAAGGATCGTGTGCGGATCGCCGATGAATTCAAGCTCCCCAGCTACTCATGGGAGAAGGGGGCGAAGAAAATATCCCTCCCCAAGGATGATCCCGGGCGCAAGCGTGTGAGCTACGTCGCCTACCAGGGGGAAATCTCGCACGGCAATAATTTCATCAATGTGACCCGGCGGGTGCGATACCTCACCTCATGGCGGGAGATCGACAAGAAAGGGGAAGAGAAATACGTGAGCACTATCTCTCCGGCGGGCTCTCCCGATGAACTCGCGGGTGAACTGGAGAGACGCGAGAGATACGGAATGATCACCGGCACCTCCCGGAGGTCTGCCATCTCCTTCGCCGCCCTGATGAATCCCTAGGCCGGCGGTCACCCCGTTCGATGCGGAGGCTTGTAGAGGTCGTCAAGACGGAGTGGCGCGGGCCGGGGCAGGGGTGTGCCGTCCGTCGGAAGACAGGACTGGAGGAAGTAGGCGAGCAGGCGGCGGGATGCGGCCATGGAGGCCGCCGGGGACCCTCGCACGACGCCGTCGTTGGCCAGGAGCAGGAGGGTGACGTCGCTCGGGTCGAAGTCCTTGCGCAGCTGTCCGGTGTCCTTCGCACGCTGTACCAGCCGGGCGAGGCCCTCCTCGGCGCGGGCACGCTCACGGTGGACGTCGGGCGCGTCGGGAAACTGTGAGAGGAACGCGGCGCTGAACCCGCGGTCCTGGGCCTGCATCGTGCACACCTTGATGAGGACGTTGCGAAGTCCGCGCCAGGGATCGTCGTCCTGAAGGGCTTCGTCGAGGGCTGCGACGCACTGGCCGAGTTGTTCGGAGAACGCGGCGGCGATCAGCGAGCCGCGTGTCGGGAAGTGCCGGTAGAGGGTGGCGGCACCCACGCCCGCTCTGCGGGCGATGGTGCTGGAGGATACGTCGGTGCCGTCGAGGGCGTACGCCTCGCGGGCGGCCTGGAGGAGCCGGGCGCGGTTGTGCCGGGCATCGGCCCTCCGCCCCGGGGCGGGGAGGCCGGAGGCGGAGGAG
Organism: Streptomyces sp. NPDC000594; assembly: GCF_040299965.1. NCBI lineage: Bacteria > Bacillati > Actinomycetota > Actinomycetes > Kitasatosporales > Streptomycetaceae > Streptomyces > Streptomyces sp. NPDC000594. The sequence continues at coordinate 128,568 of NZ_JBEPCY010000017.1, forward strand.
GGCGGGTTCCGAGGCAGTTGGGCTGGCATGTCTCCCACTTAATCACCGACGGAAGAGGTCGACCGTTCAGCGGGTTAGCGTGACCCGGTGCCCCGCGGTCAGTTCCCTGCCGCGGAGGTGAGCGGCTGCGAGTTCTCCCGCCGAACGACATGCCCTGTGTACGGAGGCTTTCCATGTTCGCTGTGCGATACCACCGCTATGGCGGTTCCGAGGTCCTTCGCGTGGAGGAGGTCGAAGAGCCGCACGCCGGGCCCGGTCAGATCCGCATCGCGGTGCGGGCCACCGGAGTCACCCCTGCCGACTGGTACCTGCGCTCGGGGATGCTGCGGTCCATCACCACCGTGGACTTCCCCCATATCCCCGGCATGGACGCTGCCGGAATCGTCGACGAGGTGGGAGAGGGGGTCACCGGCACCGCCGTGGGAGACGCGGTCTTCGGCCTCGTCCCCTTCCTCGACCAGGGAGGCGCAGCGGCCCAGTACGCCGTGCTGGAGGCGTGGGCGTCCAAGCCTCGGTCATGGTCCTTCGAGGAAGCGGGAGGCGCTGCGGGCAATATCGACTCAGCCACACGTGTGCTGGAAGCACTGGAAGCCGCCGAGGGCATGACCTTGTTGATCGATGGTGCCGCCGGAGGCGTCGGCACCATCGCCGCCCAACTCGCCCAGGCCCGCGGCCTCACCGTGATCGGCACCGCGAGCGAGGCCAACCACGGCTTCCTCGACCAGCTCGGCGTTGTACCGGTCACCTACGGGGCGGGGCTGGCCGACCGCCTCGCCCCACTGGCCCCGCTCGGTGTCGATGTGGCCCTGGACGCGGCCGGTAAGGGCTCTCTCGCCGAACTGGTCGCCATCGTGGGCGACCCGCACCGCGTCGTGACCATCGCGGACTTCGACGCCGACCGGCACGGAGTGCGGTACTCCCGCTCCGAAGCCGGAGAGTCGCCGGGCTGGGCAGGACTTCCGCTGGCGGCCGACCTCGCCGACCACGGCCGCCTCACCGTCCCGCTGCACGCCGTGTTCCCCCTGAAGGAAACCGCCACAGCCCATGACATCAGCGCCACCGGCCACGCACGCGGCAAGATCGTCATCACCGTGCCCTGACACGCGGACACCGCGACCAGCGGCCCGCGACACGGCGCCCACGCCGCCCACGGCTACGGTGCCCTTCGCCGGCGCGACCCGTGCCGGACCGGCCCCGTCGCCCACCAGATCGTTCCCCAGGAACGGTGAACTCCCCGACCACAGAGGCCGGGAGGACGTGTCGCTCTGCGGCGCAAATTGCCGTGCGGAGGTCCGGGCCAGGTCGCACACTGAGGGCATGGATGAAGTCAGCATTCCTGCGGCCGTCGTGTCTTCGGAGCAGTCGAGTGAGTTACTGGGGTATCCCCCTGGCGCTCGGCTGCTGATCGTCAACTGTGATGATTTCGGGATGTACCCGGCGATCAACGCCGCGGTGATTGAATCGATCGAAGAGGGCATCGCCACCTCGTGCAGCCTGATGGTCCCATGTCCTGGGGCGCCGCAGGCCATGGAACTGCTCAGCCGGCGGCCGCAGATCCCGTTCGGGATCCACCTCACCCTGGTATGCGAGATGCCCGACATCCCATGGGGGCCTCTGATCGCCAGAGAGCGAGTTCCCTCACTGCTGGACCCTGCGGGCGAGCTGTTCTCGCCGACACCGGTCGGCCGGGCTGCCCTGCTCGGCCAGGCTCGGCTCGATGAGATCGAACTTGAGTTCCGCGCCCAGATCGACGCCGTCGCCGACGCCGGGCTCACACCGACCCATCTGGACTTCCATTGCCTGGCTGATGGCGGCCGCGACGACATCCTCGACCTGACCGTGGTGCTGGCAGCGGAGTACGGCCTCGCGGTCCGCGTCTGGCTCGACCCCGGGCGCCAGGCGATGCGCAGACGCGGGCTGCCGGTCACCGACAACGACTTCCTGGACAGCTTCTCCCTCGATCTTGAGGGAAAGGCGGCCCGCTACGCGCAGATGCTGCGTGACCTGCCTGCCGGGCTCAACGAATGGGCGGTGCACCCCAGTCTGGGTGACAAGGAGTCGCAGGCCGTCGACGCTGGCTGGCGCGTGCGGCGGACGGACTACGAGTTCCTGACGTCGCCGCAGGCCCGTGAGGTTCTCCAGCGGGAGGACATAGCCGTGATCGACTACCGGACGATTCAGCAAGTCTGGTCCAAGAGCGTGAGCCGCTCGGCGAGCCGAGGTCGCTGAACCGGCCGCGCAAGACCGTGGAGAAGATGCTCCCGGCGACGGCACCACCCGGATGAAGGACCTGACGACCTCGGTGGTCGCCCTGCTCGTGAGCGAGGCGTGCAACATCGGCACCACCCCGGTCATCGACGCGGTTCAAGGACTGGGAAAACCAGCGGTTCCGGAAGGCGCAGAGCCCGACGCCGAGGCGTCGGGCGGTTACGGGCCCCTGGAGGCGCTGGCCCGTAACAAGGTGCACATGAAGAAGGCACCGGGGTCGGCCACCGCCGTCTCCGGGGGATCACCCAGTCCGGGAACGCTGGATGGCGCGCCCGGATCCACAGCCGGACCGCGTCCCCCGCCGTTCGTACCGGGCGGGGTGGCAGCGGCCCGCCTCCCGCCCCGTCCTCGGAGCCGGCGCCGTGGAGGCCGGCTACCTGCTGGGCCGGAACCCGGACACCACGGTCGAGACGGGCCGGGAGCTGCGGGAGACCCGCGACCAGGCCCTCGCCGTACTGGAGACCGGAGGGATCGGCGCGCCCGCAGGCCGCGTTCGTCGGTGGGGCCCTGTACGGGGTACTGACGCGGGAGCGGCGGGAGTGTGTCGAGCCTCTGCATCTGGCGCTCGCGGGCCCGCTCGGGTCGGCGAAGATGCCCGAGTCCCGCGCCGCTCATCGGCCTCGGATCGGGAAAGAAGAAGGTCTCTGTCGACCTGGACGCCGAATCCCCGCACATTCTCGTCAGCGTCTCCCCGGGCGGCGGCAAGTCGGTGACGCTGTGGGCGGTCGCCTGCCAGATGCTCCACCACGGCGCCCGCGTGTTCGTCCTCGACCACAAGCGGATCTCCCACCCCCGGGCCTGCGGCATCGAGAGAGTCACCCACTGCGCGATGTGGGGTTGCCCGGGAGCTATCGGCGTGCCGTACTCCCACGTTGCGCGTCCGGCGGGGCCGCTGCCCACGGACCAGGTGAGTTCGTAGATCGCCGGTTGCGCGCCGTACGCCCTTCACACGGAGCCCGGGACGGAACGGGCCGCCGGTGCGGAGGTCGTCGACGAACGCGGTAACCGTCCGGCGGAAGCGGTCGCGCTGGGCGGGGGGCGAGCCGGTTCAGGTCGGCGGTGAAGCGGGGGCAGGTCCCGTAGGTGGACACGGTGGTCTCCTCCGGGAAGCACGAAGCCCCCGGCGTTGCCTGGCCCGGCCGGTGTCCGCCCCGGCGGGCGTGATGGCGCCGCCGGCTCCCCGTGTGCGGGATCGGCGGTGAACGTTCACGGGCGGCTGCCGGAGGAGCTCGCCCGGCACGGGCTCGGCTGGTGGGCGGCGCAGGACACCCGCCCGGACAAGAAGACCACCCGCCGGCCAGGCGAGCGCCGGCCCGCCCGGCCGGAGCGAGCCCCACTCGCTCCAGGGAGTGGTTGAGCCGTGTGGTGGACCATGCGTGCGGGGCAGCGAGCCGCGAGAACGGTGCGTCGGTCCGCCTGACCAGCACCATCACCGTCCACAGCCGGCCAGAGCCGCGTACGGGATGCACCCGAGGGAGTATGATTTATGGCTGTCAGGCGACAAGGCGTACGCCGTCTCGTACGAGTCAGTCCCTTGCAATCGAACACCACGGTAACGCTCCGCGACGACTCCCCAAGATCTGTGTCAGAACCCGTAACTCACTGACAAAGCCAGGCTTCGGTGGTCCTGGACGGTGAGACATGCGCAGGGTGGCGCTGTGGCCGTCGCTGAGAGCCGCGCGAGAACGGTCCCGTCGCCGGCCGGGCGGCGGGACGGCTGACGTGAGTGCGGCGCTGGTAAGGTCGGGGCCACGCTCGCAGACAGCTGGGGCCCGTGCCGGACAAGGCACGGGCCCCAGCCCGTTCAGGGCACTGAAATGAGGAAGGACCCCATGAAAACGACGCAGCCGTCCTCCGGCCGCTCCGGACCAGGCAGGTCTGAGCAGGGGAGGGCCCCGCGGGGCGAGCTCTCGGTGCCGGCGACGTCGGCCCCCGGCCTTCCGTCGGCCGCGTCCTTCGCAGATCTGGAACTGCCGGCCGAGCTGATGAGGGTGCTGGCGGGGCTCGGGGTACGGGATCCGTTCCCGATCCAGGCGGCCATCCTGCCGAGCGCGCTGGCTGGCCGGGACGTCCTGGGCCGCGCACGCACCGGATCGGGGAAAACCCTTGCCTTCGGGCTGGCGCTCCTCGCCCGTACGGCGGGCCATCGCGCCGAACCGAAGCGCCCTCTCGCGCTGGTCCTGGTGCCGACGAGGGAACTCGCACAGCAGGTGAGCGAGGCGCTGGCCCCCTATGCGGAGGCGCTCGGACTACGGTCGGCGACCGTGGTCGGCGGGCTGGCGATCAACCGGCAGGCGGCGGCGCTCCGGGCGGGTGCCGAGGTCGTGGTGGCGACGCCGGGACGGCTGACCGATCTCGTCACCCGGCGGGACTGCCACCTGGACCGGGTGCGGATCGCGGTGCTGGACGAGGCGGACCAGATGTGCGACATGGGCTTCCTGCCGCAGGTCTCGCAGACCCTGGACCTGGTTCCCCCCGGCGGGCAGCGGATGCTGTTCTCCGCGACGCTCGACCGCAACGTCGATCAACTGGTCAAGCACTATCTGAGTGAGCCGGTGCTCGCCACGGTCGACCGGGCGGAGGGCTCGGTCGCGACGATGGAGCACCACGTGCTGAACGTCCATCCCACCGACAAGTACGCGACAGCCACCGAGATCGCGGCCCGGGACGGGCGGGTGCTGATGTTCCTGGAGACCAAGCACGCCGTGGACCAGTTCACCCGCCATCTGCGGAGCAGCGGCATCAAGGCGGGCGCTCTGCACAGCGGGAAGTCACAGCCGCAGCGCACGCACACGCTGGCCCAGTTCAAGGACGGCGCGATCACGGTGCTGGTGGCCACCAATGTCGCCGCCCGTGGCATCCACGTCGAGAACCTGGACCTCGTCGTCAACGTCGATCCGCCCTCCGAACCCAAGGACTACCTCCACCGTGGCGGGCGCACCGCGCGTGCCGGCGAGTCCGGCAGCGTGGTCACACTGGTCACGCCCGGCCAGCGCCGGGACGTGAACCGGATGATGTCGGAAGTCGGCATCCGGCCCACGGTCACCCAGGTTCGCTCCGGCGAGGAGAGGCTGACCACCATTACCGGCGCGAAGCGCCCGCCGGTGCAGGACAGGGCAAAGACCGGCAACGCGGCGTTCCGGGGGCTGGGCGCCCACGCGGGCCGCCCGCCGAAGGAATCCCGGAAGGCCGCGGAGGCGCGCATGATGGCGGAGGCCCGCAAGGCCGGGCGTGTGCGCAAGGGCCGCTGATGGGCGGTGCGCGCCGCCGCGGTCAGGACACACAAGGAGGCACCCACTGCCTCGCGTCGAGTGGAGCGTCAAGGAGTGCCCATGGCAGTCAGGGTCCATCAACCCCAGGAAGACGCCGAGTTTGAGTTCATCCTGGCGAGGGCGGACGTCCCGGTGCTCGCGTACTTCCACGGTGTGTGGCCCAAGGCCGTGGCAGCGTGCAAGGAAATGGAGCCCCTGGTGCGGGAGGTGGCCGACGCCTACCAGGGGCGGCTGATCGTCGTGCGGGCCGACATCGCCAGGTGCCCCGGCCCGGTACGGCGGTACGGCGTCACCGGCGCGCCCTCCTTCGTGCTGATCGATCGGGGCGAGGCGACCGCGGCCGCGAGCGGTCCGATGGCCGGGACCGCGCTCGGGGAGTTCCTGGACACCCACCTGTGAGCAGGCTGCCTACCGGCTGGCGAGACTGCGCCCCGCCGCACTGAGGTGTGCGAAGAGCTGGGCCTGGCCACCTGTTCCCCGTGAGATGACGCCGGGTTCACTGCCAGTGGTGGAAACAGCGGACAGCAGGTGCGGGAGGAGGAGCAGCACCGCGCCCTGGCCGTTCTCCTGGGCGGTTGGGGCGCGGCGGTCGGGGAGCATCGTCGTAGCCCTGGACGCGGTCCCGCAGGCTCAGACGGGCGCCGTGGGAGGGCGCAGGGCCGCGAGCGGGGAGCGGCGGCCGCAGCTGTCTGAGCGTGGGTGCTCGGGACCGGTCCGCCACCCCGTACCAGCGGGCCCGCCTGAACTCTCGGGCCCGGCACGGGCTGGGCCGGTGGGCGGCGCAGGACACCCGCCCGGACAAGGAGCCCCCACGCCCGCTCGCGATCAGCAGGTGTTCTTTGACCCTGGCCGTGAGGTGCGCGTGCCTGGACGATCTGAGCTGTGGGGGCTGGCGGGACGGCTCGGCGGTGTGGCCGGGAGCGCGGTGATCCGCTGCCTCGGACGATGGCGGCTGAGGCGGTGTTCCGCTCGGGTCGGTGCAGGTCACCCGGTCACAGCAGGCCGGGCTGCTGCCATGCGGCGCCGAGGACATGGTGGTCGAGGAAGTTGAGGAATGTCTCGTACCACAGGCGAGCGTGATTCGGCCTCAAAACCCAGTGGTTCTCGTCCGGGAAGTAGAGGTACTTCGCGGGGACTTCGTGCCGCTGCAGTTCCTGGAAGAGTGTGGCGCCTTGCCCGACGGGCACGCGGTAGTCCTTGGCGCCGTGGATGACCAGCATCGGGGTGCGGATCTTCGCAACGTCCAGGTGCGGCGAGTCCGCCTCGTACCGCTCGGGGCGGGTCAGCGGGTCGCCGAAGATCCGCTGGAAGTACCAGGGCACATCGGTGTCGCCCTGAAACATCCGCAGGTCCCACAGACCCGCATGGCTGATGATCGCCTTGAACCGGTCCGTGCTGGTGGCGACCCGGTTCGCCATGTATCCGCCGTACGAGCCGCCGGCGAGTGCTGTACGTGAGGCATCGATGTCGTCCCGGGCCTCGGTCGCGTCGGCCAGCGCGATCACATCCGTGTAGGGGCGCCCGCCCCACTGTCCCCAGCCGCGCCGGTGGTTGATCTGCCCGTAGCCCGTCGACAGGGCCGGATCCGGCAGCAGCACCGCATAGCCACGCGCGGCGAACGGCCACGGGTTCCACCGCCAGGTCCAGCCGTTCCAGCTGAACTGCGGTCCGCCGTGGACGGCGACGAGCAGCGGAGCGGGCTGCTCGGCGGACGCGCCCTCGGGCATGACGAGCCAGCCGCGCAGCACGAACCCGTCGTCCGCCTCCGCGTGCACCTCGGTGAGTGTGCCGGGCAGGTCCCCGACGCCCCCCGGGGCGGGCAGCCCGGGCGGAGTCTGGTCGACGGCGGCGGCGTCTATCCGGACGGGCGTCGGCGGCGTGTCGACCGCGTGGCGCAGGGCGTAGAGCGTCCGCCCGTCGGGGGCCACGGTCAGCGAGCCGTACGCACCCGAAGCGGTGAGGCGAGTGACGCCACCGTCCGGGTCGCGCCGGAAGACGGGCGCGTGCCCCTGCTCGTCGCACGTGAAGAAGAGCGTGTCGTCCACCGGTGAACAGACCACGCCACCAGGCCAGTTGTCGAACCCGGGCAGCAGGTCCCGCACCGTGCCGTCGGCCAGGTCGATCCGGACGAGAGTCTCTTCCGAGGGGTCGTTGTACGTCGGGTAGCGCATCCGGCGGCACACGACGGCCGAGCCGTCGTATGTGAACCGCGGCGCCTCGTAGAGGTGCTCCAGATCACCCACGACGTGGATCTCCTCACCGCTCACCGCGTCGGCCACCACCACGGCAGTGCGGTGCTCGTCCGGGACCCGCCCGGGCACGAACCGGCGGTACGCGACCCGTGTACCGTCCGGCGACAACGCCGTGTCCCCCGGGTTCTCCAGACCGATTCCCTGTCCACCGGCGACGACCGGTTCCGCGTCGGCACCGGCACGGACAAAGGTATGCGGCTCCGCCGGACCGAGGTCGTGGTCCCAGGCGCGGGTCGGCCCGGCCTCGTACAGGATCGCGGTGACCTTCGCGTCCTTCCGCGCCGCGCGCAGCTTGCCGTGCGCCTCGGCGTCGGCGGCGCCCGGCAGCAGCCCCGCGGTGTGGCACAGCGCGCCGGAGTCCCGGGCGACGGTGACCGCGGCGATCCCGCCCGGGTGCCGGGCCACGACGACGGCCTCCCCGCGCGGCGGCAGCGCCCACAGCGCGGCGCCCTCGTCCTCGTCGCCGTCCGCGGCGGCGCGCCCGGACAGGAAGTACAGGGTCCCGTCCGGACCGAACACCGGCGCCGACTCACCCTTGTCGGACCGGGTCAGCCGCAGCGCGTCGCGCTCCCCGGTCGGATCGATCTCCCACAGACCGGACACGAACCGCGTCCCGTCCCCGGACAGCGACTGCACGGCGGCGACAAGACGAGTGCCATCGACAGACAGAGCGAGAGAGTTGACGCGGGGGCAGGCGACGAAGGCGGACAGGTCACGGAAGGTGGACGGGCCACCGGAGGGCTCGATCATGTGGGCGATTGTCGCTCGCGCGCGACGCGACGGCCAGAGAGCCGGACGTAGACCTTCCGTCACCGGCATGAGCGGACGCGCGACCACTGACAATGAGCCTGCGTGATGTGGATCGCCGAGTAGTGTCTTTCACCTCGTTCTACGGTCCCGCCATGCGGCGTGCTCGTCGGGCGTCGGGCACGGCGGTGAGGTGGCCGGCCAGGAGCAGTGCGCCGAACTCTCCGATCAGCCGCGCCAGCCCCGGACTGTTAGCGTGGAACACCGCGAGCGCGGCCCGCTCCTCCTCGATGCTCCGGTACCGCCGGACCAACTCCACATAGTCGCCCGCCCGATCTGCTCCGGGTCGAGCCGGGTCTTCGGCGACGTCGATTTTCCATGAAGGTCTCCTTGCTGTTCGCGGGCCGGGACACCTGCTGCGCCCGGCCGGTCGAACTACGGTGCGGCTCCGGGCCGGTGGACAGCGGACGGCGTCGCCACGAGCCCGTTCATGACGCCGGTCACGGCCATTCCGGGCGGTCAAGGGGTCTTCCTCACGGTGGGTCAAGCCCATGCACAGTTCCGTGTACGGGCCGGACGACCACCGACCCGGCCCCGCCCACGAGCCGGACACCGCCACCAGTCGTCCGCCTGCCGGCGACGTGGACCAGGACCCGCGCCACGGTAGCCGACCCGCCCCCGGGGCCGCATTCCCGGGGGGAGATCCGGGACGACCCTGTCAGGCGGCCCGGCCGGAGGCGACGTGAACACCCTGGACAGCGACGTGAGGGACCGGATCGACATCGGCGCGAAGGCGGCGATCATTTCTGCCGCCAGCGTCGGTGAACCCGGCTATGGGACTGAACTCCCGGTCCGCGCCCAGGACCGATGGCTGTTCGCCGGTCCGGGGGAGGGGCCCTGCTTTCCCGCCGGGGCGGGTCGGGTGGCCGGATTGGCGTTCTGGGCGGCGGCGGGCGGGCTCCCTACCCTGTGGCGCAGATGTCCCGACCCCGGTCCCGTGACGGGACCGCGGACGAAGCAGGGGGAATACATGGCACAGTTCCGTGACCTCGACGAGACGCATCAGGCCCCGGACGGCGAGCTCTACATCGCCCTCGCGTCCCATCCCACGCTGGTGTGGGACATGCCGCGCGCGTCCATCGCCCCCGGCACCGCCCCCATCATCCACACCCGCAACAATGGCGCCCACCAGCGCTGGCGTCTCGAAGTCGACCACCACGGCACCAGGTACACCTTCTTCTACATCGTCAACGTCCACAGCGGCTTGGCCCTGACCGTGCAGCCGGACCGCACGATCACTCAGCAGCCGAAGGCGGCATACGACCAGGGAGGCCGCCGGCAGATGTGGGCCATGGGTTACCCCGGCTTCGCCGGCAGCACCTTCGACCCGGCCAAACCCGACCAGCCACACCCCACCGGCTCCCGGGGCACCCGCCTGCGCATCCTCGAACACGAACCCGTCGACGCGACTCCCTCCTCCGGCACCCTGATCACTCTCCTCAACACGTGGGCGGTCTTCGAAACCGGCTGGACCTTCACCGCCGCGCCCTGAACCGCACGCCTTCTCCCATCCGGTCCGGGCCCTGAACCGCTCGCACGGGCGCCCTACGGGGTGCTGAGTTCGTCGACAATGGCCCGCAGGACGCCGTCCCCGGCCTGCGCGGTTGTAGTGTGCGCGGGGACCGCGATGCCGACCACCAGGTGCTGCGGGGTACCGGTCCCGGCGAGGAGTGCAGGGGCGGGCTCTGTGGTCACGATCCGCAGCATGTCGTGGTCGGGTGAGCCTTCGATCCGGTAGCCGTCGGGGAGGCGGGACAGCCAGGCGTGGTCGACCGCGACCGGCTGGCCGTGGACCGCGCCGATCCGCACACCGCCCGTGGACCAGTCCGACCACCTCACCGGGCTCCACCCGGGGCCCGGAGCCGGGAGGACGCCGGTGAGGTCGGGGTGATCGTCACCGAGATGCACCGGGAAGGTGTGCTTGCGGATCCGCCACCGCCCGTCCTTGTGCACCACGTCCGGGTCGAGACCGTCGATCAGCCGCATGTCCAGAGCAACGCGGCCGTCGGTGATCCGGTCGCCGTGGACCCACACCACGTCCTTGTCGACCACCCAGTCACACAGCCGCTCCCTCGCCACCGACCCCATAGGTACTCCCTGCTCAGCCCAACGATTCACCTCACCGTAGCCGCCGCCTTCCCGCCCGCTCCGGCCGGATTTTTTATCCATAGTTGCTCCGGGATTCGACGAAAACTATGCACAGCTTCCCTGTTTTACGGTCGTGTCCGCTTCTGGGTGTTGAGTGCCCGGGACCGGTACGACGCGTGGAAGGGCACGGGCTGTGGGGCAGACGAAGTTCGACAGGGAGCTGGAGGAGACGGCGGAGTCCGTCGCGGTGGGCATCGGCCGGGTACTGGCCGGGCGGGATACGGACGGGGTGCGCCGCACCGACGCCACCCTCTGGCGCCCAGGCACTCGGGTCCTGCCAAAGGCCGAAGCACCGGTACGCCACTCCGCCTACCGGCCCGGCTGGCAGCGGCTCGCCTTACGTCTCGTCCTCGGAGCCGGTGCCGTGGAGGCTGGCTACCTGCTGGGCCGGAACCCGGACACCACGGTCGAGACCGTCCGGGAGCTGTGGGCGGACCAGGACCAGATCCTCGCCATGCTGGAGGCCGGCGGGATCGGCGCCGCCTCCACGGCGGTGGTCGGCGGCGCGGTGTACGGGCTGGCGACCCGTGGACGCCGGGAGTTCCTGCGCGAGTGGGTGATCCCCTTACATGAGGGCTCGCCGTGCCGCTGGGTATGTCGGAGCTGACCGACCCGCGTCGCTCATCGGCCTCGGATCGGGCCGGAAGAAGGTCTCCGCCGACCTGGACGCCGACTCCCCGCACGTCCTCATCTCCGCAGGCATCGGCGGCGGAAAGTCGACCATCCTGCGCACCGCTTGCTGCCAGTTCGTCCACCACGGAGCCGAGGCGTTCGTCCTGGACTTCAAGTGGATCTCCCATACCTGGGCGCGCGGTGTACCCGGCGTCACCTACTGCCGGGACATCGCTGTGATCCACGACGCTTTGATCGGGCTCGCCCGGGAAGGCCGGCGCCGCCTCGACCTCGCTGAGCAGCTGGCCGACGACGTCCTGGAGCGCGAACCGTGGCGAGTCGGCCCCCGGCTGGTGATCCTCCTCGAGGAGGTCAACGCCACCATGGCCCAGCTCAAGCGCCACTGGGCCAGGATTCGCGAGTCCGGCGACCCGAAGACCAGCCCCGCCGTCGACGCGCTCGCCGAGATCCTGTTCATGGGCAGCCAGGTCCGCCTCCACGTCCTCCTCGTCGCCCAGTCCGCCACCGCCCGCGCCATCGGCGGCCCCGAAATGCACGAGAACTTCGCCACCCGCATCCTCGTCCGCTACACCCTCAACGCCTGACGCATGCTCGTCCCCGAAGTCAGCCCCATCCCCATGCCCACAGAGCACCCCGGCCGCGTCCAGGTCGTCACCCGCGGCCGCGCCCGCGAGACCCAGGTACTGAACCTCTCGAACGCCGAGGCCCGCGAATGGGCGACTTCCGCCGCCCGCGCGAAGGGCACCACGGGTGCGGGCCTGCAGAAGCAGACCGCATCCCCGGCCGACGAGATGCCCGCCGATCCCTGGAGCCTCAGCATCCCCGAGCCTCCGCCCGCCCCCGCCGCCGATCCGGCCGCCGACGGGGATCCGCGCGCCGACATCTGGAGCCTCACCCCGCCGACCGCGCCCCCGGCCGCCGACACCACGGTGCCGCCGCCGGCGAACCCGGCCCCGGCACCCGAGCCGGACGACGCGGCGGTCGGGCTGCGCAAAGCCCAGCAGGATCACCTTGTCCGGCCATGACACCGAACTCGGCCAGATCGACCCGGTGGTGAGGATCTACACCCGCATCGAGCTGGGTGGGGGCCCGGCGACGCACCCCTGCCCCCGGGAGCTCACCATTTCGGTGCCCCGGTCGTATGTGAACTCGGGAACGGTCTTCAACCTCGGCACGCTCAACCTCGCCCAGATGCCGGGGAACACCCGCAAATGCATCTGACGTACCAGCGGCGCTGATGGCCTGTTCGTCCTCCGCCGGTACTCGTGACACGTCCGGGTGATGGTCGTACGGTCCGGTCATGGGTGGGGGCGGGCGGGTCCGGCTGCGGATGGTGGCGGTCGATGAAGATCGTGGCGGACCGCGATTGTGCCGGGGATGTGGTGGTCCGCTGATGCCGGCGGCGAAGGGGCGGTGGTGTTCTGTTCGTCGGCGTGCCGCTCACGGCACTGGCGTCGGCTGCGGCGGGCGAGAGCTCGTACGGAGGCGGTGGGGAGCGCGGTGCGGGCGGTCTGCCCGGTGCGCGGGGCGGGCTGGACGGTCGGGGTGGAAACTCCCGCCTCGGCGGTCTACTGCTCTCCCCGCTGTCGCAATCGGGCCTGGCATGAGCGGCGCACGGCGGATGGGAAGGTGTGAGGCGGCGCTCGCGCAATGGGCCGGGTCGCTTCACATGCTGTGTGTGTACGCCCTGGCGCGCCATCTCCTCCCGCTCTGTGTGTCACCGTCAGGAAGCCGGGGGCGAGCCCAGTTGTTCCATCGCGCCTTGCATGTCCCAGTTGAGCCAGGTTTCGGATATCTTTCCGTTCCGGAATCTCAGAGTGACCTGGCCGGACACCTCAAAGCTCCTGCCGCTCGGCGGGAAGCCCTGGTACTCGCCGATGTGGCGGCCCCGCACGATGAACCGCGCGCACACCAGGTCGTCCTCGGCGACCATGCTCAGGGCCGTGTGTCTGAGAGCGAAAGCCGCGACCAGCTCCCGGTACAGTCGCGCGGCCTCGTCGAGCCCCACGGTTTCCTGAGGCATGGCCGGGTCGTGTTCACGGTAGTCCGCGGTGCACAGGTGGGCGTAGGCGTACTCACGGTTGCGGTCGTCCGTCTCCTCCAGGAAACGACGGGCCACGTCCTTGCTGCGCTGTTCCATACCTGTACTCTTACCGGCCCCCCACGGCCCGGGAAACAGACCGCCCGACCGATTGGGGACATCATGCCTCACGGTTGACCCGTGCCGCGCAGAGTGTTCGAGGCGCGCACTGCGAGCGGTCACCCGGATCGAACCTGTTTACGCAGCACACTCAGTGGGCCATGGCGGCCCGCGTGAGGTGCACGTGTGCCCTGAAGACGCCTTGGACGCGATCGGCGTTCTGGCCGCCGCACTTTCCCGGCTCGGCCCGGAGTCCGGCCGGGGCGCTCGCTGCGGTGGTGGCGGCCACCGCCGACGCGCGCCGCCGGCTCGGCCTCCCCACCTCCGCCGAACCCGAACCAGGGGAGAGGACCCGACGGTGCCCGGGCCGCGTACCGAATCACAGAGCAGCCCCGGGGCACTGCCCCCGGACCCGGACCGGGCCGAGGAGGCGTGGCCTAGGCCGGTTGCCGGGCAGATCAGCCCCCGCAGCGAGTGCTCGCCGCCGGCGGTCACGCCGGCATCGTCGGAGCGGTCCGGTCTGCGGCGGTGAGTGCCGGGGCTGCGTGGCTAGTGCAGTGCTCGGTAGACGAGGTTCAGGTCGCTGCCGGTGGTGGCCAGGGCGGGGGCGGAGAGGGTCTTTCCGGCCGGGGTGACCGGGGTGAAGGTGTTCCATCCGGTGTTGGTGGTGTTGCAGAGGTGGATGTTGTCTCCGCCGCGCACTGCGCAGTGGAGGCTGGTCCCGCGGACGGCGAGGGCGGGGGCATCCGATGTTGATCCTGTCAGCAGGGTCGGTGCGGGCCAGCGGGTCGCGGGGTTGAGTGCGTCGTCGCGGGTGGTGACACAGATCTTGTCGCCGGGATTGCGGTAGGCCAGGTGGAGCTGGCCGTTGAAGGAGGCCAGGGCCGGGCCGCTGTAGGACTCGTGGGCCGGCCATTCCTTGAGACCCTCCCAGAACTCGGCTCCGGGGCCCATGCTGCCGACCATGAGGCTGCGGTAGTTGTTGCCGCCGAACGAGGCGAGCCACAGCCGGTTCTTGTGGACGGCCAGGGCGGGCGCGGTGCGGCAGTAGCCGGGCGTGGGGACCCAGGACCAGCTGTCGCCCTGGGCGGAGGACAGCAGCCATGCCTTGCTGGCGTTGTTGTCGGCGCTGTTGAGCCGGACGGCCAGGTACAGCTGGCCGTTGAAGGAGGCCAGGGCCGGGGCGTGTTTGGAGCTGATGCCGGGGACCTGGCGGAAGGCGGTCCACCGCCCGTCGCTCTCCCGCCGGCTGATGTAGATCTGATCGCCCATACCGCGGGCCGCGCAGTACAGGTTCCCGCTGTGCAGCGCCAGCGCGGGAGCATCGGGCGTCTTGGCGGCACCCGGCCATGGAAGCGACGGTGCGCTCCAACCGGAGGCGTTGTGGGCGCTGAGGGCGATGTCGTTGCTGCTGGGCTGGGAGTACCTGCCGCGGATGTCGAGGGAGAAGTGCGCCTCGGCCACAAACCACCAGGTGACGTCGGGCTGGGTGAACACCGGGTCGGCCAGCAGGTTCATGGCTGCGCGGTCGAAGGCGATGGTGCGGTGGACGAGCAGGTCATCCGCGAGCCATGCAAGGATCTCCGAGATGAGGTGCCCGATGGTGCCGAGCATCGCGACAAAGTCGGTCACCAGCTCCCACGGTGTGCCTCCCGGCAGGACGCCCATGATCTCGGCAGTGTCCTTGAGACCGGTCGCGATCGTCCGGATAGTTTCCGCCAGCTTGGGGTCGACCTTCTCGTCCTCCTCCCAGCACTCGATGTGCACGAGGAGTACCTTGCTGACCTGCCCGCGGAACAGAACGGTGTTCGCGTCCAGGTTGTGAGTCTCGCCGTTGTCCACATCGCCGTAGGTGCGGGTGATGCTCTCCTGCCTGGTGCCCTCGTCGGCACCGGCGGCAAGCGCCCAGTAGATCTCGTTCGAACCGCTGACCTCCCAGGACCTGTGACGGCAGAAGAAGCGGGGCAGCGTCATGTCGACCTGGAGCGGCGGCCGTTCCTGCGCGGCCTCGGCCGACGGGGGCCCCGAGGCGGTTACCACCGTCGCCCCGTACCCGTAGGCGGCCATCCCCTGCTGGAACTCCTCCGAGTCCGGCGCGGCAGGAGCGCCGTCCTCCCCGGCCGGCGGGAGGGCGGCGAGGTCGACCGTACTCACATTCGCCTGCGCCGCGATCTCCTCGCGCAGCCCGGGCAGGTCCCGAACAAGGTCCTCAACGGAGTATCCCTCGGAGACCGGGCGGGCAGCGAGCGTCTCCGGGAGCAGCTGCGACCGAGTGGCCGCCTCCTCCTGGTACACCCGGCCGAAGTCGCCCACCTCCTCCTCCGACAACAACTGCACCACCGGCCGGACCAGCTGCTCTTCGAGACCGGTGAGCTCCAGACCGGCCTGGAGACGGGCGGCACCGTGCAGCATCACCCCGTACAGCAGACGCGCCCCCTTCGATGCCTCCACCCGCCCTCCGGCGGAGGTGGCGGGCGTACCGTTCCGCAGCCGCTGACGCAGCCGATTCAGACGCTCGTCCCGGGAAACTGGCAGTTCAGGCGACATCGGCGATCCCGTCGGAAGGAGGAGTCCACGCAGTCAGCGCGGATCGACCCTCCCACGCTCGTCACACTAGGCAATAGAATTTTTACAGACAGTGCCGATCCGGAAATTCGGCCGCTCCCCCAACCGGCAGGCCGCGCCACAGCGTCGAGCTCTTCACCCGCGCAGACATAGCACCGCCGATGACGAGCTACGGCCGGGCGCCGAAGCCCGCCTCATCACCCCCTCCGCTCCACCGGCGGCCACCGCCGCTACTCCCGCTACCAGCTCCGCATCGCCGCCCGCGCCCGCGAACTCGTCGCCCACAGCTCCGCCGTCGAAGCCGGTGGAAGAGGAGACCGCCGATCTCGTCCTCCAAGGTGAGGAGACCGACGCGCTGCTCAAGGTGAAGGTGGGCGGGACCGAATGGGTGCCCGGCCACATCAAAGGCATCCCCGGACCTCGCACCCCGCGACTACGAACAGACCGCCCTCCGGCTCACCGGGCACCCCCGCGCGGTCGCCGCCGACGTACAGCGCCACGCCGCCGACGAGACCTGGCAATTCACGCTGCACCGACACTACGGGCGGTTCACCAACGGTCACCTCACCCACCGCGACGAGAAGCGAATCGAGACCGGTGTGAACCATCCGGTCAAGGGCTGATGTCCCCCTTGACCGCCCCCGGGGGGGCTGCACACCGCTCTGGACCATTGGCACAACCGGCGTCCCACCGAACGGCCACCCCAGGACGCGCCGACCCTGCCGATCCGACCTGGCGGTGATCCGACCAGGACCGCGCCGCTCGCGACGGACACCAAGCCCGGCCCAACGCCCCTCTTCCGCAGGCTGCCTACGAGTTGCCCTGCGACTTGCCGTACAAGTTGCCCTACGAGTTGCCTCGACACCATGGACCACCCGTTGCCATGACGACCGTGCCGGGCTTCCCGCCGGAGCGGTCCGAGCGGTTTCCGGCCGGTAGGTGCCCACGGACCCGTCCGGGCGGGATTCCCGGGGCGCACCGCGGGCGTTCCGGGCTGCGAATGCTCCGGCTCGGGTTCCTGCCCGGGGGGATGTGTGGGGGTGGTGGTCACTCTTCCGGGGGATCGTTGCGGGCTTTGGGGCGGGCATACGATCCGATTTTCCGGGGGTTGTGCCGGGTCTGCCCGTATCCCGTCCGAGAGGGGTTCCCCATGCGCTTACGTGTTTTGACCGTTCTTTCTTCCCTGCTCACCCGTACCAGAGAAAGGAATGCGGGCGCGGTGATGGCCAGGGGCTGGACCGGGTGGTTGGTCGCGGGTGTGGTGGGGGTGTTGTCGGCCGCCGGGCTGGCCGGCGGGGCGGGCACGGCATCAGCGGCACCACCGCCGGTCGAGCCGCCGGTCGCCCTGGTCGTGGGCGGGACGGAGGCCCCCGAGAACGCCTACCCCTACCAGGTGTCGCTGCAGGTCCAGCGCTCCGGCGGGTGGTTCCACACATGTGGCGGGTCGATCATCGGCGCCCGGTGGGTGCTGACCGCGGCCCACTGCCTGGGGATTCCGGCGGGCAGCATGCGGGTGATGGTGGGAACGAACTCCCTCGCGGCTCCCACGCTCTATCGCACCGTGTACCCGGTGGCGGAAGCGATCGGCCACGAGGACTACAACGGCGGCGCCGCCGGTATGCCGAACGACATCGCCCTCCTGAAGCTGAGCGCACCGATCCATTTCAACCCGGGCACCCAGCCGATCGCGCTCCAGGATCTGCCGGATGTCCCCCGCGGGAGCGCGGTCCTGACCGGGTGGGGGCGCGTCAGTGCCGGCGGCGGGCGGGCGGACATCCTTCGGCAGGCCACGGTCACGGTCCTGCCCATTCCCGAATGCCGGCTGCGCTGGCCCGGCGCGAACCTGAGCCCGGTGAACCACCTGTGCACCCACGACGGGGCGGCGGGCCCGTCCGCGTGCAACGGCGACAGCGGTGGCCCGCTGGCCCGGAACGGCCGCCTGATCGGCGTTGTCAGCTGGGGTCCCTCCACCTGCAGCGGAAGTTACCCGTCCGTCTACACCAACGCCGGTGGCCATCGCCTCTGGATCGCCGGCAAGACCGGCATCTGACCGTACCGGCGAACCCAGGGGCCGGCCGCTGTCCGTACGGCGGCCGGTACCTCTCTTCGGGCGGTGCGCATCATCGTGCCCCGCCGCCGGCTACAGGTAGGCCTCATTTCACCCTTGGGGTAGATCCCCGATTCCGGATCGCATTCCTCAACCACGGCAGCTCTGCTTCCCCGTCCGCAACGCTGCGGCGGCCGACAGCGCCGACATTGTCCGGCTGCCCTGTAGTGCTTCCGGCGGCGGAGCCTGTAACGACACCTTCGGTTTCGTACCCGCCTGAGGGGATGTGCCGGGCCGGAGAGACCCGGCGCGCTGTGGTGGCCGGCAGGTGAGCACCATCGCCACCGGAACCGTTCGAGTGCGGTGCGACTGTGCCCCTGCTGGCCGGCCGGGCGGCCGGAGCGTCGCTGATGGGTGGTGTGCCCGTCTCGCGAGGCGTGGGTAACGGATCCACTGACACACCCATCCCTTAGGCGGGGTGGAAGAGGAAGGTGTCGTTCTTGGCGCCGGTGCCCCAGGAGTTGTGGGGGGTGTACTGGATGAGGTGGGTGTCGTCGGCGGTGCTGGCGTTGAGGACGTGGATGACGCGCCAGCGGTCGCTGTCGGTCCAGCCGCCGGTGTTGGTGCGGATGACGCTGCCGGCCCAGGGGTGCTGGTCGGTGTGGAGGTCGAGCCACTCGTACCAGCGGTTCTGGCAGGGGCGCTGGAGGATGGCGGCGTAGTTCTCCTTGCTGCCGTTGTGGACGCTCCAGCACATGCCGGAGTCGAGCCGGAACAGGTAGGTGCCCGACCGGTAACCGGTGGTGGGTACGAGGGTGACGCGCTGGGAGGCGCGTCCGTCGCAGGGCTGCTGCACGATGAGCGCGTACTCCGATGCGTCGCGGGGGCCGAGGCATTTCCCGGAGTGCAGGGCGCTGATGGTGTAGGTGCCCGGCCCGGGCGGGGCCTGTGCCGCCCGGGCGGAGACCACCCCGGCGACAGGGGCGGCCCCGGCTTCGGTGGCGGGTGCGCCGGATACGAGTGCCGAGAGGACGGTCACGGCCAGGATTATCCGGGACACCGGATGGCGCCGGGGGAGGGGGAGGTTCACCGGTACTCCACTGCATGACGGTCGCACCGGTGACCCACAGCGGCGAGAACGGCACGATCGGCGGGCGTGGCGGTGTGGGCGCGTCCACATGAACCGCGAGCACGGCCGGTGGCGGCGGAAGCGGCGCCGAGGCGTCCGGACAAGAGGCCCCCTGCCTGGACGGCTGGTACGCGGCGGGCGGGGGAACACCGGCGTAGCACGGTACGGGCGTCCGCAGGCTCAGGCGGCTGCGGGTACGGGTGCCGGGCGCAGCACCGCGAGCGGGGAGCGCCGGCCTTTCTCCACCGCGCGGAGCTGGTCGCAGTCGATGTCGGAGTGTGCGGGGACGATCGCGTCGACGGAGGCGGTGGTGTAGGGGGCGATGTCGACGGCGCTGGCCCGGCTGGTGCCGAAGCGGACCTCGATCGACTGCGGGGAGCGGACCCAGCCGAGCCGGACCATGTGGTCGAAGTCGGCACGGCGCACGCGGAGACGGGTTGCGGCCTGTTCGGGTCCGAGCGGGGTGTCGGCGGCGACCAGATCCGCCAGGTGCTCGCGGCGGCAGACCTCCGCGACCTGGTCGGGGTGGTGCAGCGTCCCGTCCGGGTTCGCGCTCAGGTCGACCAGAAGGCCGCGGTCGACGAACCGGCGTACCAAGAATGCCGTCACGTTCGCCCGCGCGCCGTAGGCGGTCGGGCTCGGGGTGCCGAGCGTCTCGGCGATCCGGTCCGCCGCCGCGCGTCCGCTGATGGGCGCGACGGGCATCGCGGCCCGGATGGCGCCGGTGTCCATTCTCACCCGTCCGGCGCAGCGGACGAGCGCCGCCCCGGGGCGGCAGCCACCGTCCTCCGGTCGTCGCGCACCGCGAAACCCGTTCCGCCCCGGGGGCCACCGCCTGCCGAATCCGAAGAGACCGAAACTGTCCGCACACCCCGCCGCCGACTCGCGGCGGAAGGGAAAGAGGCCCCCTGCTGTGGATTCCTATGGGACCGCTCAACTGCTCGGTGGCCGGGACCATCAGTGCGACGCGACCACCGTATGGACGGCACCCGGCGACGCCCGGGCGTACGTCCTCCTCGACGGCGTCGGCGACACCCCCACCGTCCGGGCCTGGACACGGACCGCCGCCCGCCGCCCGGCCCGCACCGCAGCCCTCCACGCCAACGCCGAGACCGGGCTGCGCGCCGAACGCGCCCGGTACGCCGCCGAGCCCGGCCGCCGCTCCGACCACGGACTCCATCTGCCGTGCGCCGCCGCTGTCGTCGTCGTCCGCACCCCCGACGCTCCCGACGCCGACGGCACGGGCGGGACGTTGTCCTTCGGGTGGAGCGGTGATGCTCGTGCCCATCTCCTCCTCGACGGACACCTCCACCTGGTCACCGAGGACCACAACGAACGCCGCGCCTACGACGGCCACGGGGACCGCAATGTCCTCACCGCCTGCCTCGGTGCGGGCTGGGACGACGAGGAGACCGAAGAACGCTACGGCCACCCCGCCGTGGAACACGTCGGCGGCCCGGCCCGCCCCGGCCGGCTCCCCCTCACCAGCGACGGCGCCTACGAGCCCTACGGCGAGGACGACCGCGACCTGGCCGACTGCCTCACCGGCGCGCCCCGTACGGCTGCCCGGTGCCTGGTCGACGGGGCTGTCCGGCGGGCACGCGCGCTGCCCGATCCGTACGCGGACAACGCCACCGCCCTCATCGCCCGCATCTGACGACGGCCGGAGGCATCCGCTGGGGAAGGCGCCCCGTCCCCGAGACCGTGGCCTGAGTCGTCCTGCACGTGCGGCACACCGCACGCATGCCCCGGATTACCGCCTCGGGCGGCGGCCATCGCTGTCGAGAGCTTCGGCGAGTTCGGCGCGCAACTGGCCACGGGTGCGCACCAGAATCCGCCCGAGCATGTTCTTGCCGTTCCCGGTCCTGCCCCGACCCCAGTAGTGATCGGTGGTGGTGTCCTCGACGATCTCTTCGTCACCGGTGGACAACAGAATGTCGCGAATATCGGCATGCGCGCGGAACTTGGCTGCCACCGCACGGCGCATCACGTCGTCCTTGACCCGCTCCCAGTCCCTCCGCAGAGGTTTTGACGAGTCACGGCCCAGCTCCGCTGCCCGCAGCGGTGTGCGAGCCCGCCGGACGAGATCCGCGTGACGAGTGCCCTTGAATTTCTGCGCCTGGAAGTAGTGCTCCGAGGTCGGCCACCAGACCCCGTCGAGGTCGAAGCCGTGATCGGAAAAGTTCGAGAAGCACCCGAAAGGGACTTCGTCGGCACCGTAGAAGTAAGTCGTCACGGGAGCCTCACATGTGTTACGGAAGCCCGCACCGTCTCAGGCGTGCCCCAGCCCCCGCAACCGGTTTCTGCGCCAGGCCCGGCCTTTCAACACACCAACGACCCGGTGGACCTTCCCGGTCAGAGCAACTGGACATACCCACCTCCCCTCGCCCGAGGAGATCGAAGCCGCCCGCACACCCGCCGGACGCTCGAAGCCGCCGTCGCCCGACTCCGGGACGGCATCCGGGAACGCGCTGCCGCCCACGGGCCCCCCGGCCACAGCCCGCCCCGCCCTCGCCGCACACCCAGCAGCCCGGCGCCCCGGGCCGGACCACCGGAGGAATCGCGTGAGCACCCCGGAAGACTCAGCCTTGATGACTCCCTCGCCCGTGCCGCCGCCGGGAAGATACCGCCGCACTCGACGAGGACCAGCACCAGGACCCGGAACACGATGAGCCCCTGGGGTGGCAGCCAGTCCTGCGGATGTTCCGGCAGGCGGCTACCGGGAGTGGCTGACCCCGGTTGGGTGGTCCTGGGTGCTCTTGCCGGAGCCCTGTACAGCTGTGACTATTTCGAACGCACGATCTGCGATGGGTTCCGTTGGACGAACGACTCCCAAGGAGTGCTTCCTCATGATCAGATCGAGAGTGCGTACGGTGCTGTCCGGAGCCGGGACTGCGGCGGCGCTGCTGGCCGCCGTTCTTTTCCCGACGGGCGCTGCAGCCGCGGCGGCCCCGCCCGAGCGGCCCGCTGCCGACGGCGGCACCGCGGCTGTGGCCGGGTCGGCGGGCGCCACCTCGGCGTTCTGGTCCTGTTCCGTCCCGCCCGGCTACACCTACACCCAGGTGGAACGGACGCTGAGCTGCGGCGGCACCGACTTCCGCACCCGTTACCTCGTCCAGCCGCCCGCCGACGGCCTCATGGCCTGCTCCGTCCCCTCGGGCTTCGTCTACAGCCAGGCGGAGAGCACGCTCGCCTGCGCCACCACCGGTTTCGGCGTCCGGTATCTGCTGCGGGCCCCTGCGGATGGCCTCTGGGCCTGCTCTTCGGCGCCGGGGTTCACCTACACCAGCGTGGAGCGGACCCTCGCCTGCTCCACCACCGGATTCAGCCCCCGCTATCTGATGCGTAAGCCCGCCACCGGGCTATGGGCGTGCACCATCCCCTCGGGCTTCACTTACACCAGAACCGAGAGCACGCTGGACTGCTCCACGAGCGGGGGCTTCTCCACCAAGTATCTACTGAGAGCCTTCTGACGACCCGTCCACGCGGCGCATGCCGATACCGAGGAACGGCGCGGTCCGCCCCCGGTCACTGACCATGGCGGAAGTGTGCGACCGCGACGGGACGAAAGGAGAGCCAGACGGCCGGAGCAGCGGAGACAGCGGAGTTCGACGAGCGGGCGAGGGTCGCCGGCCCCGCCGTACGCAACGCGATCCGCGCAGCCCGCACCCCACCCGCCGCCCCCGTGGGGGACGGCGCTCCGGCCGCAACGACGCCGCCGTGCACACGACGACCAGCACCGCGAGGGCGCCCTTCAGAAGAGAGGCGGTGCTGCTGCCACACGGACCGCACGGCAGCAGCACCGCCCCGGCCTTCTTCAAGGACCACGCCAAAGGCGAGGGCGTCACCAAGGGGATCGACGGCTGGGGACACCCCGGCTGCGCGCCCCGGAAGCTCTCGGCAGCCGATCACGAGTTCGCCCTGAGCAAGGCCCTCATCGAGCACGGTGACACCCTCCGTTCCCGGAAGCCGTCCGACTGGCGGCTCGGCTCCTCCCCGTCCAGCCACCGCGCCACCCGCTGAGCCAGTACTGCGCGCCCGGCCCGGACCGGGCAGTTCCCACGGGCAGAAGAACTCCCACTTCCGGCCCTGGGGGACTGCCCGGCATTGCCCGCTCAGACGGTGCCAGCTCACGCCGGGCACCGACGTCACCGCGGACATCGGTGAGGAACTGGTGGACCTGGTCGACCTCCTGTACTCGATCAGGAACCCGGCCGCGGTCCAGGCGGTAGGCGCGTCGCCGCCCGCCGCCCGCCGCCCGCCGCCCGCCGCCCGCCGGACAAGGACACCCGTACGGTGGATCGCCGGGCCACCACGATGTAGGCGCCTTGGACCAGGTGGCAGGTTCGTACCGGACGACCGAGCCCACGCACTGGCCGGCGAGCTCGGTGAGCACGGCAGCTTCCGACCGGTACCTCGAAGTCGCCCCTGCGTTTCTCGACCGGGTCACCGGGTAGGCGGGCAGCCTAAGTCCTTCTACGAGAAGGACCGCACACACCCCGTGGTGCGGCGTCCTCGCCCCTCCGGCGGAGCCGGCCGCCACCACGGCCACGGAAGGAGACCCGCGTGATCATCGCCGCCATCGCTGTCTGTGCCGCCCTGGCCGTTCTGGGCTTCCTCCTGCCCCGACTTTCCCGCCACCCGGAGCGCGGCACACAGCGCGCCCTCGGCACGGGCTCCCGCCTGGGCCGCAAGGCGCCGGGTCTCCTCGGCCGTCTCCTCAGCAAGCCGTTCCGCAGCAGCGCCCGCGCCGTCGGCCGCAGCGGGTCCGCCGGCCGCCGCGCCCGGGGCCGGCTGCCCTTCTGACGGGCCGACCGTACTCACGGCCCCGGGGGGCCGTTCTGCGTCTCGCCCACCCTCGGATCACCCAGGTCTGGGCCGGCTCCGCCCACGCCCTTGACCGCCTGCCCGGCTGGACCGTCGACCGGCTGCGGATAGCCTCTGCTGCGTTCCGGCCTCCCGGGACCATCCCGCACGTACAGCTGGGCGAGGCCACGAGCGGGCCCAGGCCCCGCCCGCTGAGACCCGGTGCGTACGGGCCGGGACCAGGGTGGGTCCCCTCCTGGCCATCGGAAAGATCAGCCGACCAACTGCCGAACCACGCCCGCAAGAAGGCCGCCGGCCAGGGGCTGGTCCAGGATGCTGCGGGTCCCGATTCGGTGCCACACGACGTGGGAGAGCCCGACGACCACCACCCGGCCGTAGGACCACATCGCGCGGCCGTCCGGTGCCCAGGTGAGTTCGTGGACGCCCGGGGAGCGGCGCAAGCCCTCGACGCGCAGGCCAGGGCGGAAGCCTCGGCCGGTGCGGAGTCGTGCCGGTGAGCCGCTGGCGGATGCCCAGGAGCGGGCTGGGGTGCCGCCCGGGGTGTGGATGGGCCGCGGACTTGCCGGGCTCGGGGCCCTTGAGGAGCTGGGCGAGCTGCTCGTCCAGAGTGAGGCGGCCGGTGTCGAGCGCGGCCTCCAGCCAGTCGGCGGCCCCGCGAACCTTCGCGATCGAGCGCCGGACCGTCTCCCGCTCGTCCTCGGTGAACTCCTGGTCCCGCAGCCGGGGAACGAGCCGCCCCAGGGTGGCGACGTACTGGTGGCCGGAGCCGACCAGATCGAGATACTCGATGGTGTGCTCGATCCTGCGGACCGCCGGGACCCGCTCATGGATCCTCTCCCGGCTCTCCTCGGAGTTGTCGAACTGCGCCCGGTTGACCGTGAAGCGGACATCGTCGTTGCGCATCGCCCGAAGGGCGACGCGGGGGCGCTGCAACAGCTCGGAGGTGACGGTGGCGGCCACCTTGTCGTCACGGGCCGGCTCCCGGATCACCCTGGCCTTGTCCGCCGCCGGCAGCGCGGCCGCCCGTGGGACGGGGTGTGAGGTCACTGCGCCACTGTCCGGGACGTCACCCGATTCCCGGCCCCGGCACCGGGCGGGAGAGGTGAGGCTGTGGTCAACCACCCCACATCCCGGAGGACTCGTATGACGAAGCCGAACCCGCCCCGCGACACACCGAGTACCTCCAGTTGCTTGCCGAGCAACTGGAGCGGCGCATCGTGCGCCTGGAGGAGCACACGGACGCGTCCCGGCTGCGCCAGGCGTTGTACCTGGTGCCGAAACCGCTGCCAGCAACCGGGCGCGGCCGGGCCTCCCGACAGTACCCCGGTGGCCGGACGAACCTGTGGCGAACCAACCGCCCGCGCCACAGCCGGAGCTGAGCGCGCACGAAGGAACCCACCACGCCGGACAATCCGATGAGAGTGGAGTCCACAGGGAGCGGAGCGGTGTGCGGCACGGTCGTCGAGCGCGGGGTTGCTCGCGTGCTCCGGCCCCGGGCTGCTGCGGCCGGGTGGAGCTCACGCGTGTCCCGGCGTGTCGCCACCGCCGGGCAAGGGGCCCACGGGCGGTCTGCGGTCGCGGCCCTCTCCGTGGGCTGTCGTCCCCGACTTGCCCGAACGGGCCAAATGGCCAATCGGCGATCTGGAGTGGAACCGACGCCGCTTCGAGACTGAGCCAGTGGACTCTACGCTCTGGGTGGCTGTCATCACCGGCGGAACCGCTGTTCTCGCCAGTTGGGTGACCGGCCGAGGAACTGCCCGCGCCGCCCATATTCAGGTCGAGGCATCATCACGGACCCAACAGCGGGACCGCGTGCGTGAATCGCGCCGCGCGGTCTACGTCGATGTGATCCAACGCGCACATGAGACAGCGGAACTCTACTTCCAGGTCAAGGGTGTGTTGGCGGCAACCGACGACCAGATGACGCAGCGCATAGGACAGCTCCGCGGCGAGCTGCGTGTGGCCTTCGATCCTCTGAGACGATGTATTCGCCTTGCCGTTCTGGAGGGGCCAACGAGTGTGGCTGAGGCCGCAGAGGCCCTCGGCACGTCGGTGGTCGCTGCCAACAGGGCTCTCCACCCACTCGAACGATCGGACCAGGGCGCACAAGTCGTGTACGAGTTGGCGGAGGCCGAGTTCTACCGTTGGTTGGAGAAGTTCACCACAGCGGCACGCGAGGCACTGGCCAGCTTTGAATGACCCTTCGGGAACGTGGCGTTTACTGAGGGACCGCCCACATCGTTGACGGTCTCCTGGAGGAGCTTCAGGAGACGTGCGCAGCGCGGTGGCGAGGGCTTGGACCGGGGTGCCGGGGCATCCGGATGGGCCGCTGATCCGCCACCGCGAGATGCTGCCGCAGCCCGTGTGCCGGGTGGTGGCGGGTGGGCAGTCTGTTCGGCGGTGCTGTTTCGGCTTGTGTGTGGTGTGGGGTGGTGCTTCCTGGTGGTGGCGTGTTCTGTGGGTTCGACTGTCGTGTGGCTCTGTCGGAGTTTGTTGACGCTGGCTCGGCGACCGGGGTCGGTTCCTGCCCAGCGGGTGCCTGTAGAGAAGGTTCGCTCGTTGTTCCCGCCGGGCGGGAGGCTGTGCTGGTGGGGCTGTTCTTGCCGGTCAGAACGGTGTGCCCTGGTGTCCATGACGGTGGATGTCGAGCTGGTCACCGTGGGGCAGAGTTGTCGCTGTTACCTGCGCCCTGCGCCGTGTGTTGGCCGGGCTGCGCTGCGGCTTCCCCTTCCCGGCCGTGACCCGATAGCGAGACACGAAGGCCCTGGCGACTCGCTTCTGCCCGTCGTGCCCTCTGTCTGTGCCGCCGAGTGATCCGGGTCGTTTCCGTGCCCCGGCCGGAAATGCCCCGGTGTCGCCTCAGGGATCACGGACGGTCCCTGTCAAGAAGTCCGGAACGGACCACGGTGCCGGAGATCAGGACAGTTCCCGCACCGGCCGGATGGACGGGCCGGGGGAGGGGGAAGAGGTTTCCGCCGGATATGCCGAGCGATGCAGGGAGCGGAAATGAAGGTTCGTACAGCGAGGCGGGTCAGGACGGTGGCGGCGGTACTCCTGCTGTTCACGGCCGCGGCCACCCCAGCCGCCACCGCGGCGGCGGACAACGACCGGGCGGGCGCCCTCGGCGCCCCATGGAACTGGAAGAACGCCAACGGGATGAAGTGTCTGGAGATACCCGGCGGCAGTACGGCCTACGCCGCGCCCGCCGCCCAGCGGACCTGCGACGGCACGAACTGGCAGCTGTGGGTGAATGAGGTCAGCGGCAGACTGACCGAGTTCAGGAATCACCACTCGGGTATGTGTCTGGACGCCGCCAACGGCAGCACGGCCGACGGCGCGATCATCGCGCAGCGGACCTGCAACGGCATGAGGTGGCAGAAATGGCGCGCCCATCTCGACAGCAGCGGCGCCTACCAGATCGTCAACGAGCACTCCAACAAGTGCCTGGAGGTCCTCGGCGGCAGCACGGCGGACGGCGCGGGCGTCGTACAGCGCTCATGCAGCGGAACAGCCCCGCAGTACTGGTTCTGACCGTCACCTGAGACGACCGGCCGCGCGGCCCTTGGCGCGGCCGGTTGTGGTTCGGGCTCTTTGAGGACGACCCGGGTACTGGCGGGCTCGTGTGTTCGACTGCCGCCAGTTCTCGGTCCCGTTGAGGCATGGAGGCGCCCGTGAGATTGCCTTGCGGAGGCATTCCCCCTATGCCAGTCGAGTGGAATCACGCCATCGTCCATGCCCTGGCCTACCGTCTGGCGTAGCTGTGGTCTCCGGCGCCGTATCGGCGCCACGTTCGCTTTCACCCGGCTTCTGCGAGGCGGGGCGGCGGAATCTAGCGGGGGAGTGAGATGTCCAGGCAATGCGCGGCGGTCACCCCGGCCACGGCGTTCCACAGGACGGCTCCGCAGATGTGGTAGTCCGGGGCGGGGGACGCGGGCGCGGCGTACGCGGGGCCGGCCGGTGCTCCCAGGAACAAGAGGCAGGCCGCGGCCGCACCCATTCCGATACGCCGAGTCGCTGTCTGTGCCTGCTTCACGGAAGTCATGCTCCGAGCGTAGAGGGGTGTTCTCGGCGGTGACCGCCGAGCTACCCCTGGGGTGTGATCAGCGCGACAGCCCACCCTGCCGCCGTCGCCAGGCCGGGCGGGCTCGGTGAGCTGGGCCCAGAGCCGTTCCGCACCGCCCGTACCTGTCGGCTGCTTTCCACGCTCAGCCAGGCCTCGGCCGGACGTCTCCGGCCGCGTGGGGCTGTCGGTCGCGGGTTCGGCGGTGGCGTGGTGGTGCCGTAGTGCCGGTCGGTGGACGCTCGCGGGCCGGTCTCTGTACGCGGTGCTCCGGGCGGACGGCAGCGGAAGCCGAAGCCCCGGGTGCAGCGCTCGATGGCGTCAGCCCGCGTCTGGTTCGGTCTGTGCATCCGGCCGTGCCTCGCTTTGCTTGTGGCTGGGAGGGGTGTGACCCCTGCGGGTGTGTGGGAGGGGCCGCGTTCGTGGTGGTTGGGGGTCAGCTGGTTCCGGAGCGGTCCTCGCCGTCCTCGCCGCTTTCCGTCTTGCTCTCTTCCCTGTTCTCGTCGAAGAGGCTTTCCTGTGTCGCTTGCGGAGGGAGCGGCTTCTGGGGCTTAGCTGAGGTGCCCGGCTGATGCAGAGCGCGGCGCAGGGCATCCCGCAGCTCCGGCAGGGACCGGCGAGCGCCCAGCAGTTCAAGGAAGGCCTCCACCGGCCACATCACGAGCCGGCCCTGCCGGGAAAGGTAGAAGCAGACCCTGTCCACCCCGTATTCGTCCTCGTAGTCCAACAGGAGGTAGCCGGCCAGCTGGTACACCTCCTTCCTGGAACCGAAACGATCGGGACGGGTGGTGGCCTTGCAGTCGATCAGATGACCGTCCGCGATGAAGTCCGCGTCGGCGCCGCCCACATCATTGCTGCCGCTGAAGACCGGAGCACAGATGAGCCTGTCCAGGGGAAGCCGTGTTGCCCACCCCAGCGCCCCATCGGCTTCGGCGAGTTCCACCTGCCCCGCGATGTCTCCCGGGACATAGGCCGGGACCTGGACGAGCAGATCGTCGAGGACGCCGCCCGCATCCAGACGCAAGAGAGGATTACCCGCCCGGAGACCGGCCCGGGCGACCTCTTCGAAGTACGAGGCGGCGAAACACAGACGGCTCAGACGCTCTTCGACAGGACCTGAACACGTCATGACCCCAGGGGAGGCCGCCGGCTGCGCCTTGAGTTCGGAGAGCAATGCCTGCCCGCAGCCATGGACGGCCTGTCCCACGGCGCGGGAGGACCTTTCTGCCGCGTCGATGCCTGCGTACAGGACTCCATTCAGAAGAGCGGCGTCGACGGGAGCACCGAAGGCGACCCGCAGCCGGCGGTCGATGGCGCGGCCCAGACTGCGGTAGTCGGGTCGCCCGGCTGCCTGCGGTGTGACGGTGCGCGGCTGCAGGGGCAGCTGACTGCGCAGACTGCCGGTGATCCGTGAAACCGCGGGCAGCTCCCTTTCCATGAAACGTGAGAGGGGCGAGTTCGGGTCGTTGAGTTCACTGGTGAGGCTCATAAGGGCAACCATGAGGCACAGCACTGACAACCCCGATAAGTGAATCGAAAAATAATCAAACAAAGGGAAATTTGTACTAATAGAGACACTGAAGGGAGAGGCGAACGTCGCATACGCACGATTCGCGCGGACCGCCACCTCTATATGACCGCGAACCTGCGCCTGTACCGCCCGGGTCCCGGTGCTGGACCCCGGTGCTGGGTGTCCTGCCCGGCGGCCACTCACTCCGCCAGGCTCGCTGCATGCGTCAGCAGTGCGGGGGTCCCATTCGTCCTATGTCGTGATGATTCCATCGTGCCCGCTGCCCGGACGCTCCGGGGGTGGGTCCGGGTCAGCGGGCCCCGGTGCGGGTTCCCGGCCCGGGTGTGGTTTCTCGCCGCCCCTGTCCCCTGCCTGCCCTTGGACCCTGTCCCTGGCTCTGCCTTCGCCCCCTGTCCCTGGCTCCGGTTTTGGGTGTGGGTGGTTGGTGGGTGTGGAGTCCGGCTGGTCGCTGGTCGCTGGTCGCTGGTCGCTGGTCGCTGGTCGCCGGTCGCCGGTCGCTGGTCGCCGGTCGCTGGTCGGTGGCTGCTGGTCGCCGGTCGCTGGTCGGTGGCTGCTGGTCGCCGGTCGCTGGTCGCTGGCTGCTGGCTGCTGGTTGGTGGTTGGTGGTCGGGCCGGTGGTGGGTCGGGTCGGTGGTGGGTCTGTGCCGCCGTCAGCCTGGTGTGTGGTGTGTGGTGCTGCCGTTGAAGTGCATGCTGTTGAAGGTCGCTCTGCGGGTGCGGGGCGTCCGGTATGACGGCTGCGGTGGTGGTTCTGTGGTCGAGTTGTCTGTTGAGGGGCTTCGGGAGCTGGTCGGCAGCGCCGGGTGTGGTCTGGTTCTGTTTCTTTCCGTGGTTTGGTGTTCCGGTATCTGCCCCACCACATGGCTATCGCTGCATTGTTCCCGTTGCCGCTGCTTTTGTATGTGTCCTTGCTGTGCCGGTTCCGGCTGTACTCGGCGGACCGTGGGAGGTGGTGACGGGGTGAGTACGGGATGGGAAGCCCGGCCGGCCGTGGTGGGATGAGTCCATTGTGCCCGCTGCCCGGACGTTCCGGGGGTGGGTCTGGGTCGGCGGGTTCCGGTGCGGGTTCCTGGCCCGGGTGTGGTCCCCCGCTGCCTGGACGTTCCGGGGGTGGGTCTGTCCCGGCGGGTTCCGGTGCGGGTTTCCGGCCCGGGTGTGGTTTCTCGCCGTCCCCGCCCCCGCCCCCGCCTCCGTCCTCGCCCCCGCCCCCGCCCCCGCCTCCGTCCTCGCCCCCGTCCCCGCCTCCGCCTGCGCCCCTGGGTGTGGTCCCGGTTCTGCCCCTGCCCCCTGCCTCCGCCCCCGTCTCCGTCCCCGGTTCTGGTCCTGGCTCTGGTCCTGTCTTTGCCTCCGCCTCCGGTTCTGGGTGTGGTTCTGGGTCTGGGTGGTTGTGGCGGGTCTGGGTGGGCTGTGCGGGGTGTCCCGGTCGTGTACCGCCTGCCCGGGCGCCCTGCTCTGGCCGGGGCTGTGTGCGGGGGTTTGAGGGGGAGGGTCCGTCCCTCCCGCGCTGTTCTGCTGCTGCTGTCCTGGCTGTGTTCCTGTGCTGTTGCGGCTGTTGTGTCTGCTGTTCTGGCGGTTCTGGTCGTGGTGGTCGGTGGAGCCGTATGTCTGTGGTGGTGTTGTTTCTGTGGACCGGAGCGTCATGTGTGAACGCGTTCCTCGCGTTCCTCGTGTCTGTCTGGGCCTTGTCCGGGTGGAGTTCGGGTGTCCGGCGGGTGGGCGGCCCGGGCGGGTGGGCGAGCCCGGGCGGGTGGGCGGCCCGGGCCGGTGCCTGCTGTGGGTGACTGCGAGGGGCAGGGGTGCCGGTCGGGGCCGGCTGATCGACCACGGCGAGCACTGTTCTGGTGCGTGTCTGTGTCCCGGTGTCCCGTGCTCGCGCGCCGTGTCCCCGTCCATCGCGTGCCTGTGCCTCGCGCTGCCCGTGTCGCGTGCCCGCCGCCGCCGCGGCCGCCTTGGCGGCCTTGGCCGGACTCCCCGCTGCCCGGCGGCTGGTGCCTGTCGGGCCATCGGCCGTTTTGGTGGTCTTGGCTGTGGCGGCCGGGCCCCGTGCCGCCGCGGCGGCTGGTGTCTGCCGGGCTGCCCGGCGGTGGCGCGGTGGTGGCCTGTGGTGGTTGTGGTGGCGTGTGGTGGCTGCTCGGGTCGCTCGGGTGGCCTGCTGGGCAGTTCTCGTCGTGGGTGGTGGTGGGGTGTGGCGGGTGTGGCTCGTACGACCAGCCTGCCCCCACCATTCCGTGCGGAAATCAGGTGTCGTAGTCGTAAAACGACTGCCGTGTGGGGTTAGGGTGGGGTTCATGCTGGGTACTGAGGGGATTCTGCGTTTGACGGTGGCGGCGGTCATGCAGTTGACGGGGGAGCGTCAGGTGGATGTGGGCGCCGGGTGTGGGTTGTCGCAGTTGAAAGTGTCCCGTCGTCAGTCGGGGCAGGCTCACTGGTCGCTGGACGAGTGTGACGCGCTCGCGGCGCACTGGGGCATGCATACCCTGGACCTGCTGGCGGGGCCCTCTCACGCGGTCTCCAGGCTCCCCGCCGACCGCATCACCGCCCGCCGGGCACCACAGGCCACCCCCGCCCCCGTTCCGGCTGTCCCCGCTCCCGTACCCGTACCCGCACTCGCTCCCGTCCCCGTCCCCGCTCTCCAGGGCCAGGACCAGGAGCGGGACCAGGGTCAGGAGCCCGTTTCCGCGTCTCCGGCTGCCCTGGTGAGGGAGCGCCCCGTTCCTTTGTCCGCCCCCGCTCCTGCCCCGGCTGCTGCCCTGTCCCCGGCTGCCGCTGCGTCGCCTTCGGCTGTCCTGGTGGGGGAGCACTCCGCCCCGGCGTCCGCTCCGCCGTCCTCGGCTGCTCCCACCGCGTCGTCCCCGGCTGCCGCCCCCGCTCCCGTCCCCGCTCTCCAGGGCCAGGACCAGGAGCGGGACCAGGGCCAGGGCCGGGGTCAGGAGGCCGTTTCCGTGCCCCCGGCTGCCCTGGTGGGGGAGCGCTCCGCTCCGTCGCCCGCGCCCGCGCCCGTGTCTCCGGCCTCCGTGCTCCCGGTCGCCGCCTCGTCCCCGGCCTCTGCCCCGGCCGCCTCGTCTCCTGCCTCAGCTCCGGCTGCTCCGGTCCCGCTTCCGGCTGCCGCGCCCACACCCCCTACCGCCCCGGCTCCCGCCCCTGCTGTCGCTCCGCCTTCTGCGGCCGCGGCTGCGTCTGCGGCTTCGGGTTCGGCTTCTTCTTCGGCTTCGGGTTCGGCTGCCCTGGCCCCGGCTGCTCCGGCCGCTGCCGTGCCCGCTCCCGCCGCGTCGTCCCCGGCTGCCCCTGCCGTCGCACCGCCTTCGGCTGTCCTGGTGGGGGAGCACTCCGCCCCGGCGTCCGCTCCTGCCCTGTCCTCGGCCGCCCCGGTGTGGGAGGACCGCTCCGTACCGGCCTCTGCCCCTGCTGTCGCTCCTGCCCCGGCCTCTGCCTCTGCTGTCGCTCCTGCCCCGGCCTCTGCTGTCGCTCCGCTTCCGCCTCCGGCTTCCGCCCCTGCACCGCTTCCGGTTTCGGCTCCCGCACCGTCGCCCGACGCCGCTGCGGCCTCTGCTCCGGCTCCTGCCTCTGCTGTTGCTCCGCCTTCTGCGGCTGTGTCTGCGGCTTCGGGTTCGGCTGCCCAGGCCCTGGCTGCTCCGGCCACCTCCGCGCCCGCTCCGGCTTCTGCCCTGTTCCCGGTCGCCGCCCCTGCCGCCTCCGTTCCGTCGTCCCCGGCTGCTGTCTGGTCCCCTGGCCCGTCGCCCTCGGCTGCCCCGGTGGGGGAATGTCCCGTTCCGGCTCCCGCTGCCGCACCGGCTTCCGTCCCTGCCGTCGCTCCGCTTCCGCCTCCGGCCTCGTCGCCCGTCGCCGCTCCTGCACCGCCTCTGGCTGCGGCTCCCGCTCCGTCGCCTGCCGCCGCTCCCGCCCCGGTTCCCTCCCTTCAGGAGCAGGAGCCCGTTTCTGCGCCTCCGGTTGCCGCTCCGCCGCCTCTGGCTGGCCCGGTGCGGGGGGTGCGCCTTGCCCCAGCCTCGGTTGCGGTTTCGGCTGTGTCTGTGGGCGGCGCTGCGCTCCGCCGGTCTGCTTCTGGTGGATCTCTTGCGGATCGGGTTCGTGGTGCGGTCGGTCACCAGTTGGCTGTGCACCATGGTGATGTGGACGCGGCTCGTGCCGCGCTGATCAAGTGTGCGGTCCCGGATGTGATGGCTTTGTTTCATGCCTCCCGCGTGGGTGGCCGGTATGAGCACACCGACTTCCCGCCGACCCAGGATGTTTTGCGGAAGCGTTCGCAGAAGGGTGCGGATGAGGTGTGGGAGGGCCGCCCGAAGTGGCGTTCGGCGGATCTTCACCGGGCTGCCCGTGCGGGTCATGTCCGTCTGGATGTGACCGCGCTCGACATCAACGGCGCCTATCTGGCGGCCCTGAAGACGTGGTTGCCGATCGGTCGTCTGGTCCACAGTGACGACGGTGTCCATGATCCCAGGCGCGCCGGTGTGCACCGTGTCACCCCGCCTGGCTGGACGGTTCCCGACCTTCCCTCTCCGTTGGGTGCGCGTCAGGAGCCCGGCCCTCTCTGGATCACGGAGCCCACTCTCCGCCTGCTGCTCCGCTGCGCGCGGGAGGGCCTGTGCGAGGCCCCTGTCATCCATGAGTCGTGGACTTCCGGAGCCACCGAGGGACTGCTCGAAAAAATGCGGCGGGCGCTTGCCGAGGTGCGGAGGGAGGCGATCGCCAGTGGTGATGAACTCGCTCTGGATTATGTGAAGTCGATGTATTCTAAGTTTGTGTCGACCATTGGTGAGAGTACGGCGAACCGTGAAATGCGGCGTCCGGACTGGATGCATATTATCCGGAGTCAGGCTTTCGCGAATCTGTGGTTCAAAGCGTATAAGGCACATGCTGCCGGTCTGACGGTTGTAGAGATGTCGGGTACTGATGAGTTGCATGTGGCGGGTGACTGGGAGGCGGTTTTCCGGCGGGGTCGTGATCTCTCGCAGGTGAAGCCCAAGCACGTCTACACCCTGGGAGGGGCGTCGTGACCCGTGCCGTTGATGAGTGGGGTGAGTGGGGGAAGCATGATGCGCAGGGGGTGAGCGGGGGTGAGGGGCTGCGGCGTGAGCTGGACCGGATTGTGCGTGCGGGGGGTATCGCTTCCCCGGTCACCACCGCACGCGGTCTGAAGGCCCGTCTGCGGTATCTGGACAGTGGGGCGGGGCGTGCGGAGCTGGAGCGCCGGGGGGTGGGTGCCCGGCTTCTGCGGTCGTGGGAGCGGGGTGTGACGCCGAGTGCGCCGAAGCGGGCGGCGGTCGATGCCGCGTACTGGAGCCGGCGCCGTGAGAATGTGGTCAGGTCCGGTGCCCTGCTGCGTATCCTGGACAATGAGGGCCGGGGCCGGCGGATCGAGATCTATCCCGTCGACCAGACGAGGGTTCCCGGCAGGTACCGGCGGGACATCGCGGACCGGTCGGTCCAGGGCCGCTACATCTGGGACGACGCGGTGACGGCGTGGGCCGCCGGCGACGACGGCACCCTGGACGAGATCTGGGACGACGTCATCTCCGAACTCGACTCCGACTACGGCGCCTACGCCTACGTGGGCGCCGTCAGTATCGGCGCCTGAATACCCCTCACCACCGTGCCGCACAGTCGACAAAGGACTGTGCGGCACGATGCGTTTTATTGCTCAAAGCAGAATCGAGAGAATACCGGACGCGTATTTCCCAGGAATCAAATTCGAAATATGGTATAGACCTCTTGGGGTGGGGGGAGAATTCCAAAGCTCTGCAAGTGCATCAAGTAATGCCAGGAGCCGCCGGGAGGTATGGCCCGGATTCGACAAAGACACATACCGCATACGCTGATACGGCGTCAGAAAATAGCAGTCCGTCATCCCCCAGCCGATCCGGACCCGGCTCGAAACAACCCCCCCGCCCCCCGAAGCCGCCGGAGACGACCCCGGGAAGACCCCCGGCAACCTCGCACCCTCCAGCGCCGGCCAATCCGGCAACCCCCCAACACAGCCCGGGCCGACAACAACACGAAAACCACCCCACCACCCGCCCCCGCTGCCCGCGCGGAGCGCGCAGGAGACCACGGAGTGGGCTCCCCGCATTCACCCGAAGGGTGAATGCCCGCCCCTCGCATTTCACGAAGTGAAATGCAATTCGACCGGAGGTCGAATACCCGGACGAAGTCCGGGACACAACACAATTGCGAAGCAATTGTGTCCCCATTCCGAAGGAATGGCGCATCTGTTGGCGTTCCGTAGGAACGCGCGTCGTGTCTCCGGAGGAGACCGCGCGCCAGGGCGCCCGCCCGGCGTAACACGGCACGCCGCCCGACCATCCTTCCGCGCCGTGACGCCGCCCGCCGTCCCGACCGCGCCGACCGGTCCGC
>NZ_JBEPCY010000018.1:0-132408 GCF_040299965.1 Streptomyces sp. NPDC000594
GCCGGTCACCGGGACCCCGGCCCGACCGCCACCGGGTGCCCGGGTCAGCCCCGGTCGACCGGCAGGGTGTCCTGGATCCCGTCCGACGCGGCCCGGCCACCGGCCCCGGCCCCATCGCCGACCCCGCCGGCACCGCCCTCGTCGCCTTCGTCCCCTTCATCCTCATACTCGTCGTCGAAGACGGAGCTGACGTCGTAGCGGATGACGACCCGCTGCGGGTCCGCCTGCTCAAAGGGGGCGCTGAGCCATTCGCCCGCGTCGGGCAGCTCGTCCAGGGCGGAGATCCAGAGGGTGGAGTCACCCTCCTCCAGTCCGAATTCCTGGTGCCGGGAGGAGATCTCATCGGGCTCGTACTCCCCGAAGACCAGCCCGAGCGCCGCATGCACCCCCGTCCGGGCGGACCGGCCGCGCTCCGGGGCGGCCTCGTCGGGGTCGAGGTCGGCGATGCGCCGTGCCTGCGCGAGCAGCCGCGCGGGCTCCGCCACCGCGTAGTCCCGGCGGATCAGCACACTGAGCGCGCTGGGCTCCTCGGGGCCCGCGTAGGGCGGCAGGGACTCGTCCGCGCCCGGGATCTCGAAGGGGGTGACCTCGTCGTAGCGGTCGTAGAGGCGCTCGTCGTACGCCTCCGCCGCCACGGCCAGGGCGTTGAAGGCGTCGTAGACGGCCGGGTCGTCCTCCCCCGTGCGGTTCTCGACCGCCGCGAGGTGGCGGTCCAGTGCGGCTTTGACCGCCTCGGCGGCGGCACGTACCTCGGCAGCGGTGGGCGGCGCAGCATCAGACATAGTGCAGACGCTATCCGTACCGGGCAGGTGCCCGCACAATAGATGCGATGCCGGAATACGAATTTGTCGACGTGTACGTGCCCCGGGGCGTCTCCCGGGCGGAGGCGACCCGCCTGCTGACCGACCACGCCGAGTACGGCCACTGGGAGTTGGACCGGCTGACGCTGCGGAGGGACGGCAGCCGCCGGGTGCGGCTGCGGCGGCGGATCATCCGCCAGCTGAGGGCCACCTGGTGATCGGCGAGGAGCGGACCCCGCCGACGCGGGGCCCGCTCCTGGGCGTACCGGTACCGGTGCCTAGCGCGCCGAGGCACGGGCGCGGCGGTAGAGCACCGCTCCCGCGAGCAGCATGCCCGCCCCGACCGGGACGATCACACCGAGGGACTCGGATCCGGTCTCGGCCAGCTGAGGCGTGGGCTCGTTCGGGGTACGGGGGCCTCCTGGCTCCGAGGGGGTGGGCGGCTTACCGGGCTCCGGGGGGTTGCCGGGCTCCTGAGGGGGCTTGACCGGCGGCTTCGGAGGGGTGGGCGGCTCAACGGGCGGCTTGACCGGCGGCTCGACCGGCGGCGGGGGAACCACCGGATTGCCGGGTGACTCGTTGACGCACTCATTGCCGAACGCCGGGTTCAGCACGCCCACGATGTCGACACTGTTGCCGCAGGCGTTGACCGGGACATGAACGGGTGCCTGGACGACATTGCCCGAACCGACGCCGGGCGACCCTGCGGCCACCCCCGTGGCCTGGGCGCCGCCGCCGGTCGGGGCCAGCGCCCCGGGCGGCAGCCCGCCGGGGGTGCCGCCCGGTACCCCGCCGGGCGCCTCGCCCGGCGCCGTCGCCGCACCGCTCGACTCATTGACACAGGTATTGCCGAACGTGGGGTTCAGCAGACCGACGAGGTTCACCGAGTTGCCGCAGGCGTTGACGGGGACGTTCACCGGCACCTGGACGGCGTTCCCGGACGCGACCCCGGGGGAGCCCACGGCCGCCCCGGAGGCACCGGATCCGGCGTGTGCGTATCCCCCGCCGAGGGCGAGCGCTCCGCCCGCTGCGGCGATGGTGATCAGGCCCTTGCGCGTGACCTGTCGCATAGCTGATGTCCTGCCTTCTTCACAGGCCCTCCGGGCGCTCTGCCCGGGAGCGGAAAATGCCGGGCGGCCCCGGAGTGCCTGGCACGCACTCGGGACCGCCCGGGGTGGAACCCGGACCCGATGGGGCCGGGTCACGCCATCAAGCGTTGACGCAGGTGTTGCCGAAGGCAGGGTTCAGCAGCGCGATGATGTCGATCGTGTTGCCGCAGACATTCACCGGCACATGCACGGGGACCTGGACCACATTGCCGGAGATGACGCCGGGGGAGCCGACTGCGGCACCCTGGGCACCGGCGTCGGCCACGGCCGCGCCCGCGCCCGCGAGCATCAGGCTTCCCGTGGCAGCCGCGACGGCGACGACCTTCTTGATCATTCTTCCTCCTTGTTGGCGGTTGCGGCCCCAGCCACGGACCGCAACATCTGTAACGAAGGAGACGGAACGGGGCTACGAGCCCGATGTTCCTTTCACTCTTTTCAGTCAGCCACGCACACAGTCACGATTATGGGAGTGTCTTTTCGGGGCGGATCGACGGCTGTCACCCGATCCGGTTCAGCAGGCGTCGATGAACCGGTCAAGCACCCGCACACCGAACTTCAGACCGTCGACCGGGACCCGCTCGTCCACACCGTGGAACATCCCTGCGAAGTCCAGCTCCGGGGGGAGCTTGAGCGGGGCGAAGCCGAAGCAGCGGATGCCGAGGTCGTCGAAGGACTTGGCGTCGGTGCCGCCGGAGAGCATGTAGGGGACGGCCCGCGCGATGGGGTCCTCGGCCCGCAGCGCGCTCTGGATGGCGTCCACCAGACCGCCGTCGAAGCCGGTCTCCAGCGCCTTGTCGGCGTGGACGTCCTCGCGCCGCACCCGGGGGCCGAGCAGCCGGTCGAGGTCGGCCAGGAACTCCTCCTCGTACCCCGGCAGAAAACGCCCGTCGACATGGGCGGTGGCCTGGCCGGGGATGACATTGACCTTGTATCCGGCGCCGAGCATGGTGGGCGCGGCGGAGTTGCGCAGGGTGGCGCCGATCATCTTGGCGATGCCGCCCAGCTTGGCCAGGGTGGCCTCCATGTCCTCCGGGTCGAGCGGGGTGCCCAGCGCGTCGGACAGCTCGTCCAGGAAGGACCGCACGGTCTTGGTCATCCTGACCGGCCACTGATGCCGGCCGAGACGCCCGACCGCCTCGCACAGCTCGGTGATGGCGTTGTCCTTGTTGGTCATGGAGCCGTGCCCGGCGGTGCCGTCCACGGTCAGCCGCATCCAGTGCATGCCCTTCTGCGCCGTCTCCACCAGGTAGAGCCGCAGATTCTCGTTGACCGTGAAGGAGAAGCCGCCGACCTCGCCGATGGCCTCGGTGACGCCCTCGAAGAGGTCGGGGTGCTTGTCGACCAGGTACTTCGCACCATAGGTGCCACCCGCCTCCTCATCGGCGAGGAAGGCGAGCACGATGTCACGCGGGGGTTTGCGGCCGCTGCGCAGCCGGTCCCGGACGACGGCGAGCGTCATCGCGTCCATGTCCTTCATGTCGACGGCGCCCCGGCCCCAGACACAGCCGTCGGCGATCTCCCCGGAGAAGGGGTCATGGGTCCAGTCGGCGGCGTTGGCCGGGACGACATCGGTGTGACCGTGGATGAGGAGCGCCGGACGGGAGGGGTCCTCCCCCTCGATCCGGGCGACTGTGGAGGCGCGGCCCCGGTGGGACTCGATGACCTGGGGTTCGAGCCCGACCTCGGCCAGCTTCTCCGCGACGTACTCGGCGGCGACCCGCTCCCCCGGTCCGGAGTGGTCGCCGTAGTTGCTGGTGTCGATCCGGATCAGCTCGCGGCAGAGGTCGACGACCTCGTCCTCGCCCGAGACGGCACGGGCCGTGTTCGACTCGCTCACGCTGATTCCTCCCGCTGTGGCTGCTGGTGATTCCCGGCCCATCCTCTCCCGCGCCGCCATGGACCCCAAGGCCCGGCGCCGGGCGTCATGGGTCTGTCACACACCGGAAGCCCCGCACCCCCGCCCCACCGCCCCACGACGCCCCCCGCCCCGGGCCCGGCCGATGCCCGGGGCCTGACGAGGGGGGCGTGATCGGGGGCTCGAATGTTTGCTATGGTTTTCCTCGTCGGAACGGCCCAGGCCGAACGACAGACACCCGGTCCGGGTGGCGGAATGGCAGACGCGCTAGCTTGAGGTGCTAGTGCCCTTTATCGGGCGTGGGGGTTCAAGTCCCCCCTCGGACACCAGCGAGAACCCCAGTTGATCTGGGGTTTTTTGCATTTCAGGGCAGTGGCGTGACCAACCACGTGACCAACGGCCCAGAAAGTTTCCTGATCAGACCAGGGATGACAGGCCGAGTCGGCCCGCGCCGGAGGCAGCCAGTCGGCGCGCTCCGTCCTTACGTGAGTGGCCGTACCGGGCCATGGTGTAGCCGGGTGAGTGGTGCCGGACGTTGGCGGAGACCTCTACGGGGTTCTCCCCGGCCTCCAGATCGTTCGTGACCTTGCTGTGCCTCCAGTCGTGAATCCGGAAGTCGTCCGGCAGGCGCAGCCGGTTCCGCAGGGTGCGCCAGCGGGCCGAGACCTTCTCAGGGTCCTGTGGCCCGCCAGCCTCGCCCCGGTACAGCTTGAAGCCGTCCCGGGCGAACACGAGGTCATGATCGACCCACGCGGGGCCGAGCCGTTCCCGTTCGGCGTCCTGGCGCTCCTTCTGCCGCTTGAGAACGTTCATGACTGCCTGGTCCACGTAGATGCGGGCATTGGCGTCGCCGTCCTTGGTGAGCTTCCGCAGCCGGTAGCCGTTGCCCTCCTCGACGACGACCCAGCCCAGTTCGATGGAGCCCTCGTCCCAGTGGATCAGGGACCATTTCATGCCCAGTGCCTCACTGCGCCGGACGCCGGTGGCGGCGTAGACGGTCCACAGGGGAGCGTCCCGGAGGCAGTGGTGCGTCACCCCTCTGTCACAGG
Organism: Streptomyces sp. NPDC000594; assembly: GCF_040299965.1. Classification (NCBI taxonomy): domain Bacteria; kingdom Bacillati; phylum Actinomycetota; class Actinomycetes; order Kitasatosporales; family Streptomycetaceae; genus Streptomyces; species Streptomyces sp. NPDC000594. The sequence goes on from NZ_JBEPCY010000018.1 coordinate 4,814, forward strand.
CCCGGTTGCCGCACGGCTCCCACACCGAGGCCAGGAAGCGGGCCGTCTGGCCGTCGTCCAGGGTGGGGAAGTCGCGTTCCTGTGCCCGTATCTCGCGCCCGGTGGGCGGGTTGGCGGCGGCGGCCGGGTTGGACGGGATCAGCTTCGGAACGGCCGCGCCGAGGGCCCCGGAGAGGATGTTGTGCACGTGCCGCACACTCTTCGCCCCCAGGGGCTTTCCCTTGTTGGTGGGGCAGGGTGCCGTCTCCAGCAGCCGGTACAGATCGTTCAGCGTGTCGTCCGTGATCTCGGACAGCTTGATGCCGCCGATGTGCGGCTTGATGTGCAGACGGATCTTCGTTTCGTACCCGGCCACGGTCGTCCCCTCCTTTCTGAGGTTGGTGTGCCACTTGTCGAGCCAGTCACCCAGCTTCATGTCCGAGCGGGCCGCGACCTTGCCCGCCTCGTGGTCGCTGTGCCACTGACGGAGCGCCTTTTCCGCCTCCGTCTTGGTCTTGTACTCGCGGCCTATCCAGTAGCGGTCCTGCTTTCCGATTGCCTTGTTGAAGTGGAGGGGCGTACGCACGCCCCAGGTGTTCGGCCGTCCCGCCCGCTTGATCTCCACGGGGGTACCGCCGAGCCCGTTGCCCTTCTTGGCCACGTGGGTCAGTCGCCTTCCTGCTCACGCTGCCAGTGAGCGAGGATCGCCAACGCCTTGTCGGTGAGCCTCTGTCCGTCCCACAGGCCGAGTTCTTTAGATCGTTTGATGCGCTCGGACATCGTGGCCTTGCCGATGCCCAAACGGCCGGCCAGCTCCCCCTGGGGGGCGGTGGTGCCCGTGGCCCGCATCCGGGCCAGCTCGGCCACGAGAAGCGTGTAGTCCTCGTCTGAGCGACAGCGTGAGGGCACCGGGTACGGGCCGCGCATCACCCTGTCCTCTTGCCGGGCCAGCGCGGCGCGGGCCCCCGCCTTGATCTCTGCCATCGGGATCCGGCGGAGAAGGTTGGCCGGGATGCCGTCCGTCTCCAGTGCCTCGCTCATGCCCTGATCGATGTCCTCGTCGCTTCCGCCTACCGCAAGGCGAACAGTCAGCTCGGAAGGGCCACCGAAGGGGGCGGCGACAGGGCAGCGCGCGATGACGACCCAGGGGCCGTAGGCGCGGCGCCAGACCAACTCGTCTCCGTCGCGGTGCCACTCATGGCCTGTCTCATGTGGTTTTGGTTTGTTCACAAGATCGAGACTAACAGGACCCGAACATGCAGCGTCAAGTTCGGGTCTTGTGACGATCACCACCAAACCGAATGTGGCGCAACTTGTTCGGCATGGGCATTCTGAGAGTGAGCCGGATAGCAGCAGGGCGAAATGGTCGCCCACCGGCCAGCAGAGGGATCTTGTGCGCGCAAAGCTGATGACCGTTGACGATGTGGCTGATCACCTGGATAAGCCCAAGGGGTGGGTGTACAAGAACTGGAGGGCCAGGGAGATTCCGTTCCGGAAGGTCGGCCAGGCGCTCCGCTGCCGCCCTGCCGATCTGGACAGGTGGCTGGACGGGGAGGCATCGGCTTGAGCTACTGGTTCACCAAGGTCTACCGGCCGGAGCGATCGAACCCCGCGATAGGCAGTCCGCTACTGCATCTGGAGACCCGCATGTGGCTGCTGGCGCTGGACCGGATGCAGCGGGGAGGGCACGCCCCCTTGGGGTCCGGTGAGCTGGAACTGATCCTCACGAACGAGAAGGGGGAGCCCTACAGCGACGGACGGTACCGGCAGGTACGGGGCAATCTCGTCAAGGCCGGGCTTCTGGCGCCCTCGGCTTCGGCCCGGTGTCTGTTGGTGCCGTCCGACGTGGCCTCTATGGATGCCCCGGTCAGGGCGCGGGAAGAGTGCGCCACTCACGGCCACAATGTCCCCTGGGACGGCCGACGGAGTGACTGGCTGTTCCGCACGCCGGAGCGGGCGCGGGAGTGGGAGTTGGAGTGCGACAACGTCGCCCGGGGCGGGGAACCGTTCTCGTCGCCCTCATGGGCCCGCAGCGTGCGCGAGGGCACCGTTAACGGATCGGCGGCCTCGGCGGCTTGATTGCAAGGGGGGAAAGCACGGGCTTTCTTAAATAGGGAGAGTGTGGCCGGGGCGGGTACAGGAGCCTCGGCCCTTCTTTTTTTACCCTCTTGACCACGGCCGCTCTTGGGCGGCTTGAAGTGATCTGAGACTCATTTTCATGCATAGGTGTCATTGAATGCCTGTGATCACACCTACATACATAGTGAGAGGGTTGCTTAGATAGCTCTCTCAGGAGTGGGATCCAGAACCCCGGCCGTGCGTGGGCCCGGGGTTCTTCCATGTCCACGATCATGCATTTCTGCATGGAACTGAGTGGAGTTTTCATGTTCGACCGACACGTTTTCGCTGCCCGTCGTATCGCTCTGGCCCTGTCGGTTGACGATCTGGCACAGGCCATGGGTGTGGCGCCGTCCACCGTTCACCGGTGGGAGTCGGGCGCCACCAGCCCGAGCCTTACAACGCTGGTTCTCGCCGCACGGCACTTGCGTACTTCGCTCTTGGTCCTGGTCAAGAAAGACGGCTCGCCGGGGCGCAGAACGGCGGAGGCGGTTGCGGCCTGTCTGGCAGACGAGAGCCCCAAGTAGTGATCACTTGATTAGATTCCGAGGAGGTGTCGCCGTGAGCGACCACCAGACCGATTCCCCGTTCCCTGATGCGAGGCCGGCCGATCCGGTCCCTTCCGTCCGGGCCGAGGTGCAGCGGGAGTACGCCGCCAAACTGGCCGCGGCTGAACTCCGGGCGCAGGCGGCCCAGGACGGCATCAAACTGCCTGACGGTTTCGCCGATTACCTGGACCATTCGAAGCTGCTCGGTGAGGACGGTTCCCCGTCGCCTGAGGCCATCGAGTTGGTTCTCAAGCCGCTTCAGGCATTGAAGAAGCCTCTTTTTGCCCAGGATCTGGGGCTTGGCCGCTGTGGGCCCATCCCTGACCGGCCTCCCGTTTCCCTTGACACCCGTAAGCGCTGAGCTGGAGTACACATATGACCTATAACTACCAGGCCCCCGGGACTAAGACCTTTGTCCCGGAACTCTGGGACGCCCTGCTTCTCTGTGCCTTCGATCCACTGCTGGTCTGGGCATCCCCCATCGTCTCCAACAACAAGTACGAGGGGGAGATTCGGCAGAAGGGCGATGTTGTCCACATCAACAGCCTGGCCCGTCCGACCGTCGGAGATTACAAGCTCCCTGACGGGATGACGGCCCAGCGTCCGGAAACCGTTGCCCAGAGTCTCCCGATCACTGAGGCGAAGTATCTTCAGATCCTGATCGAGGATTCGGAGCGGGTGCAGCTCGGCGCCGAGAATCTGGACTCGCCGATCAATCAGCAGATGATCCGTGCCCTTGCCCGCGAGGCGGACGCCTTCATGGGTGACACCATCGCCAAGGGCGCAACGGCCCTTCCGACCGTCAAGGCGACGGCCCAGAGCGCGCCACAGGCGCTCTACAGTGCGATCCTTGACATGATGCTGGCCCTGGACGACAACGACGTTCCCGCAGGCCGCTACGTCGTCGTCTCGCCCCGTGTGAAGCGGTATCTCATCGAGCATCCGGCCGTTGCGAACGCCGCCGCCTACGGTGAGGGCGGTGTGACGGCGAACGGCGTGGTGGCGAAGCTGGCCGGGTTCACGATTCTCACGACCACGGCCATGCCGACCGGTGTGGACATCGTCGCCGGGCACAAGGACTTCGCCACCTACGCAAGCCAGTTCACGGGCTTCCGCGAGGGCCAGTCGGAGAAGTACCGGGCCGATTACGTGGACACGCTGCACCTCTACGGCGGCAAGATCGTGCGGTACCCGGGAATGGACACGAAGAAGGCGGACAGCACCTTTGATGAGTCCAAGCCCACCAAGGGCATCGTGAAGGCTTCCGTGGAATGGGCACTGGCGGCCTGACCGCAGGATTTGTGGGCCCCGCCGACCGGCGGGGCCCGCTTCCTTTCACCCTCCGTCGATCTTCAGGGGGTGCCGGCCGCCGCTCAGGGTGACGAAAATCGACCCAGTCGAGGGCCACTAGGTGTGATTCCCGGAATCTGTCACTTCACAGCACTGAGAAGTGACGCACGCCGCTACATATTGCGCTCATTCTGGATTAAAACACCTCTCTGGAGTTCCCGAGGGCGTGATTCCCAGGAAAATGAGACCAGGGAATCGGGAAAGCCTGATAATTTGATACCCGTACACGGTCCGAGGAAGGCACCCCCGGTGGGTCCTCATTCCTTACTAACACGCATTACCCCCACCTCTTGCATTCACCTTAGTTACGCATCATATATCTGTGCGTAATCGTTTCGTGATTGATCGTCGGCAGAGTTGATCTCACACCGCAGCGACGAATGCGGACGGCCGTCAGAGCGCATCGCTCCGGCCCGGTTTCTGAGAATCCCTGTCACACACGAACGAAGGAATGCAGAGTCATGCGTAGGACCGTTCTCGTGCCCGTTCTGAAGACCCTGTGCGACGCTCACATAGCGCGGGACGGGAGCGAGGAAGACGCCACGGCAACCCTGACTCTCGGGGAGCGTGCGTGGGACCTGTGCGGGGCGCACCAGGCGACGTTCAGCCGCTACCTGACGGATGCACTGGGAGCGGGGGTGGACGACGGCCACGAACCGCACGGTGAGCCTGCGCCGGACGACGGCACGACGACCGGGGAACCGGAGTCCGTCATCGAGACGGAGCGGGAAGCGGGCGCGGACACGAGAGCCTGTGAGGCGGACTCCGATGACTCCGGGCCTGAGCCGGTGCCGTCCGTGATGATCGCGGGGGAGATACCGGGGTACGAGTGGGACACGGCCCGTGAGGCGGTGCGGAACCTCGGGTACGAGGTGGTGGGCCGGGCCGACGACTCCACCGTTCTGCTGATCCTGGGTGAGGGCGGGGAACGCAACGGAACCAAGCTGCGGGACGCGGCAGAGCGAGACATCCCCTGCATGGACGTGCGGTCCCCGGGCCGGTTCCGCGACGCGATCCGGGCGGGACAGTTCACGGCAGGTGACCCGCTTCCGGAGCCTGCCAAGACAGACCGGTCGGGCCTGAGCGAGCGGGACCGCAACCGTGCCGTGCGGGCATGGGCCTGGGAACAGGGCTACGCCGTCCCCTCGAAGGGCCGCATCCCGATGCGTGTGCGACACGCGTACGAGACGGCTCACCGGAACGCCCCGGAGGGAAAAGCGGCGGCGGCCTGAGTGCCGCACCCCGTACCGGGCCGACCGTCCCGAGTGGCGGTCGGCACCCCGGGCCCCGTGACCTGAGCGTGTGGAAGAACGCCACCGGCTACGGGGCAGGGGCCAAGCCCAGCAAGCGCGACTACGCCCCCGGTAGCTGGGTGGCGTGGACGGCCCCGAACGGGAAGCAGCGTGAGGGCATCGTCAGCAGCGACCCGTTCGCCCTGGCCACCGTGAGGCGGTCGGCTCAGGTGGGACAGGCCAAGGAAGCGCGCTGCAAGGCCGTGGTCGTACCGGCCGACGGCGGCGACAGCCTGCCCCTGTGCCCCGCCACCCCGAAGCACCCCGAAGCAGTGATCAAGGACGGGGGCCGCTGGCGCCCGGTCCGCCCCCGGCACCGAACCAACTCCCAGGAAGCGGCGGCAGCATGAACACCCCCGTTCTGTACGGTCCCATCGGACGGGCGGTCCGCAAGATCGCACCGTTCACGGAAGCCGATTCGCTCGGTATCTACGTGGCCGTTCTCTCGATGTGGTCGGCCGCGATCGGCGGCACGGTCACCGTGTCCTCCCGGGGCAGCGCACGGCCCGTACTCCTGTGGTCGGCACTGGTCGCCGGAACGGGCCGGGGGAAGGGAACGGCACTGCGGGATGCCCGCCACATCCTGGACAGACCGTTGGGCCGCTTCCTCGCCACCCACACCACATCCGGGATCACGTCCGGGGCGAGCATGGTCAACCACCTGTGGCAGCAGCAGGAAGCGACGGCCGAGACGGAGCACGGGCGCGACGTGCGGGCCCTGGTGGTAGAAGAGGAATGGTCGGAAGTGCTCCGCCGGGTGAAGCGGGACCCGTCGTTCACCACCAAACTGCGGGCCGCGTGGGACGGGGCCACCCTGCGGAACACGACCAAGGAAGAGGCGCAGGAAGTGCGCAACCCGGCCATGGTCCTCCACTCCCACATCACTCCCTCCGACTGGACCAAATACGTCGGGGAGTCGGAAGCGGCCGGAGGTTCGTACAACCGCATCCTCCCCTTCCTCCTCGGATCGGTTCCGATGCTGGACGACGACCGGACCAGCCTGCCCACCGTGGACGGGGGCGACCTTGCCGACGCCTACGGATGGGCCACCGCCCGACCCCGGGCCATCACCCTTGCCGACGATGCCCGGCCGCTCTGGCGGATCGTGCGCCGCTACGCGCGCATCCTGGGGGAGACCCTGCCCGAGTCCCAGGCCGTGTTCATCGAACGGACAGCGGAACAGACCCTGCGGGTCGCGGCCTGCCTCGCAGCCTCCGAGTGCTCCGAAACCATCACCGGCGACATGCTGCACGCCGCCTTCACTCTCGTCCGCCGCTCCGTCCACGACACCGTGAGGATTAGTAAGGGAGCCACCTCCCCGAAGGCGAAGCGTCAGGCGCCCAGCCTCACGGACAAGGTCCGGGCCCGCATTGAAATGCACGGCGGACGCGCCACCTCCTCCCAGGTACTCCCCTTCGTCGGAGCCACCGCCGCAGAGGTCAAAGCCCTCCCGGACTTCACGGTCACCGTCGAAAAGGCTGGGAAGACCGGCCGACCGTCCACCGTCTTCACGCTCCGGGGTGACAGTTCTGCTCACACAGAGGAACCGAAACAGGCCCCGAACCCGCAGCCGGCCAGCACGGAACGTGAACAGAACCGCGCCACCGTCGTCCACATGGCCGCCTACCGCCCCGCGAACCCGACTGTCTCGGCGGAGCAGCCGTCCTCGCTCACTCCCCGTACGGACAACCCCTTCCTCGCTCTCCTCTGAACAAACAAAGGAAGTGCCCCGGCCGGATCACTCCGGTCGGGGCACTCTGCGTCATGGGCCGGGGCCTATGCGCTGTGGAACGCGCCGTCCTTGACCGCGTGGACGAACGCGGACCACGAAGAGCCGTTCACGGTCACCTCCGGCCCATGGGTGACCTTGCTGTCCCGTGCAGCTACCGCATCGAGGGCGAGGCATACCTCGATGCAGTTCCCGTTTCCGTTGCTGTAACTCGACTTCAGCCACTGTCCGATGTGTGGATCTTTCCTGTTCATGGCTCCCTATAGCTCCCTGCCACCTCGGCGATCAAGCGCCTTGACGCCTGCTCATCGAGCGCCGCATCCCAGATGCCCTCGAATGCGGTCTCGTACTGGTCCACTTCCTTTGGTTTGTCGAGGTAAAGGCCACCTGTGTACCCGTCCGCGTAGACGGTTGGCGGCTCCATCTCAACCCCGTCGCCGTTCACCGGGAAGCGGAGGATGACGAAGGGGCCCGTGACGACTCCCATGTGGGCACCGACGCCGAACGGCACGATCCGGATCGAGAGGTTCGGCAGCTCGGACACATAGACCAGGTGCGCAAGCTGGGCAGCCATAACGGCGTGCCCTCCGATGGGCCTGCGCAGCACGGTCTCAGCCAGGGCGACCCTGAGAGTGGGCGGATCAGTCACGCGCGTGAGCAGGGTCTGGCGTTCGATTCGCAGCCGTACCCGACCGTCGAGTTCTGCCTCTTCCATGTCCGGGTAGTGGATGCGGGTGATCGCACGGGCGTAACCGTCGATCTGGAGCAGTCCCGGAACAACGTCGCTCTCGTATGAGGACAGGCCCGTGGCGGCTTCCTCCAGGCCGACGTACACGTCGAAGCCTTCTGGGATGACATCTCCGTATGCGTGCCACCAGCCACGCGCTTTGGTCTCCTTGGCAAGACCCATCAGCGCGTCGGTCAGGTCCTTCGGTGCTCCGTAGACCGTGCACATCGCCTGGACATCCAGGGACCGCAACGGAGTCTGCCCCGTCTCGATCCTCCACATCTTCGCTTCGGACCACTCCAGCTTCGCTGCCGCAGCGCGGACGGTCAGGCGGGCGCGATTACGCAGCTCCTTGAGGTGCCGCCCCAACTGTCGGCGCGGAACGGTTGATCCTGTCGGCCCCTCAGCCATCTCCACTCCTTCTCCTGCCCTCAGTATGACGGACTTCCATCACTCGGGATGAAAGTGGTCTAGCGCTCGCCCCGCAGGACAAGCCACCAGTTCGACTCACTAACAGCGGTACATCGCTATGAAGTCTTGCATGGCGATGTACCGCCGTGCAGTCTGGAAATCCAAGCACTGAGCACATGTCCGGTGCATGGAGAGCTAGTTGATGCCAGGTCACCCCCCGTTCCAGCCTGGCCGGAGGTCAACCAATGGGCCAGAACCGCTTGCGCGGCCATCCCGAACTGAACCCCCTGAGGTTCCCGCCTTGTCAGTGCCCTGATCCGGATTGCCCGGACCGTGGCCCCGTCGAACCCGCCACCCCCGCAGCCTCCTCGGAGGACAATCCTGTACTCGCCGCCCTCCGGGCATGGGTCCGGGACGACAACGATCGCCGCATGGGCCGAGGGGTGGCATGAACAAGTTCCGATCGTCGGCCGTCGCTCTCGGCTTCGCGGTCGCCTACTCGGCTGTGGCCTTCTTACTGATCGTGCTCGCCAGGAACAGCCACTGAAGACTCCGCCTCCGCCGGAAACCGACTGATCAGGCTCCCCCGGCCCGACGGCTCCGGCGGGGGCGGGCATGACCCCCGCCGGACTGCTGGCCCCTCGCGCAGGCAGTCCGGCGGGCCCACCACTTACGAGGAGAAGCCGTGGCATACCCGTCGCCGCAGACCGTCGTCGCACGCGGACGCGTCCTTGCGGAGAGAAACGACGTGATCGAGCGGTACCACGACGGGGAGTCGATCAAGGCGATAGCCCACGACTACGGCGTGCGCGCTGAATGGCTCCGTGACCGCTTCAGCGACTGGAATGTGCGGATACGGAACCGGTCCGAGGCGGCCATCACATGGTGGCGTCGGCGGCCCGCAGAAGCCCGCCGCAGGGCCCGGCGACGCGCTAGGTAGACGTACAGCTTCCGGCCCCGCAGACACGCACACGGCGGGGACGGGAATCCCCGGCCCGACCGGGCCGGGAAACGCACCACCCGGCAGAAGAGAGGTTCAGCTATGGAAGAGCCGTGGATTCTGAACGAGTGCGACCACCAGTACGAGCAGTGGAGTGGGGCTCAGCGCTGCATCAAGTGCGGGCACACTCAGCGATAGTCACGTGATCTAGCAGAAGGGGAGGGGTGCCGGTCGTTCCGGTGCCCCTCCCCGCGTCGACATGAGGAATCGATGACCGACCGAGTCCAGTGGGAAGAGCTACCGGCCGAACTGCGCGACGCCATCGAAGCACGTGCCGGGGCGGTGGTCGCGGCCGAGACTGTGAGCAGTGGGTTCAACTGCGCCGTGGCACTCAAGATGCACACCCGCAGGAGCGGGCGCCTGTTTCTGAAAGGGGTGCCCATCACCGACGAGAAGGGTATGGCCGGGCTGCTGTGCGAGGAGCGGCTCAACGGGGTGGTTGCCGGTATTGGGCCGACCATCCGCCACCGCTTCGAGTGGGCCGGATGGCTCTGTCTGGCGTTCGTCCACGTTGAGGGCAGGCACGTCGACTATGGGCCCGGCACGGGCGACTTGGGCGCGGTCAGGGCCATCCTGCGCCGGATGCACGACCTGAAGACCCCGTCGTTCCACATCCCGCAACTGGCCGACACCTTGGCCGGACACCTGAGGCCCGGAGAGGCAGACGCCCTCCACGGCACCCACCTTCTTCACACGGATACCAACCCACACAATGTCATGATCGACCGAGACGGACAGGCGTATGTCGTGGACTGGGCCATGCCCGCACTCGGACCCGCTTGGGTCGATGCCGCCTACACGGCCCGATGGCTTATGGCCTTCGGCCAGCCCCCCGAACAGGCCATGGCCTGGTTGAACGGATTCGCCAGTTGGCGACAGGCGGACCGCGCCGCCGTTGAAACGTTCGTTGAGGTCACATGCCGTGAGGCCACAGCTAGCCTGGGTGAGAAGGACTCAGTCCCGACCAACACCCGTTTCAGGTACCTGCTCGGCTCGCCTTGATGCATCTCGGCATGAGGCCCATGGCACACCGTTGGTAACGTGACCAACGCATGACCAACAGCGCCCGGGAACAGCCGGAAACGCTGGTAACACATGGCCAATGGAGACTGTCAACTCTGCGGCATGTCACCAGCGTTTCCGCAGGTCAGAGACGGTTGGGGCTGGTGCCCGAAGGAAGAGTTCAAGTCCCCCCTCGGACACCACACAGAAAAGGCCCCACTTCATGTGGGGCCTTTCTGCATGTCCGGAGCCTGTCCCAGCGGGGCGGAAAGAGCTTTCAGCGGTTCATGGATCCGGCTAGCCTGCCCCTCGCACGCGGATGGCGACACGGGGGAGGCCACCATGGCCATCAGACCGCAGTACCGACGGGTTTCGGCTCTGCAGCGGCAGTTCTTCAACCGGGAGGGGATCCTCAGCGCCTACGACGAGGAGCTGCGGGAGGTCGCGGACCGGCCCCGGATTCTGAACGTCGTCGGTGTCGGCGGGATCGGCAAGTCCCGGTTGCTCCAGGAATTACGGAACCGCACGCCCGACGCCTACCGGACCGCGCGCCTCGATCTGCAGCTGCCGACCATGCGGCAGCAGGAGGACGCGCTCGCGGTACTCCGTGTGGAGTTCGGCGCCCAGGGGGTGCAGTTCGACCGCTTCGACATCGCCTACGCGGTGCTGTGGCAGCGGGTCCATCCCCAGCTCCAGCTGAACCCCACGACCACGCCCTTCGCCGAGGAGAGCGAGATCCTCTCCAGGATCCTCGACGAGGCGATGGGGCTGCCCGTCTTCGGGACGGCGGCCGGACTGGTTCGGCTGACGGGGCAAACGGTCAAGAACCGGAAGCGGCGCCAGCGGATCGAGGCCGATCCCACACTCCAGGAACTCGACAGCCTGAGCAACGCCGAGCTGGGTCACGCGGTCTCGTATCTGTTCTCGGAGGAGCTGCGGACCTCGGCGGCGGAGCAGCCCTATGTCGTCTATGTGGACGCCTACGAGGCCCTCGTACCCACCCCGCTGCCGGGTGGCCGTGCCTACGGGTCCGACGCGTGGCTGCGCGATCTGCTCGGCCAGCTGCACGGCGGACTCACCGTGCTCGCCAGCCGGGAGGCGCTGCGCTGGACGGCGTACGACCCGGATTGGGCGGCGGTGATCCGCCGCTCGGAGCTGGACGGGCTGCCCATGGACGCCCGACTCGATCTGCTGACCCAGGCCGGGATCACCGAGATTCCCCGGCAGCGGTCGATCGCCGAGGCCAGCGAGGGGGTGCCGTTCTATCTGCACCTGGCCGTCGACACCCATCTGCAGAACGGGGCCCGGCCCGGGCACACGGGGACGGCGGAGGAGATCGTTCAGCGCTTCCTCCAGCATGTCTCGCCGGACGAGGTACGGATCCTGGAGCTGCTCAGTGTGGCCCGAACCTTCGACTTCGGGGTGCTTCAGACGGTCGGCCGCGCCTTTGACCTGCCGGCCAATCTGCTGGTCTGGGAGTCGCTCACCGCGTACTCGTTCGCCTACCCGCTGCCCGAGGGGTGGTACCGGCTGCACCAGCTGATGATCGGAGCGCTCCAGCGGCACCTCTCCCCCGCCGTCCAGCGCCATGCCCACGGCATCCTGCGGGTGTACTGGGAGGATCTGGCCGACCGGATGGAGCGGGAGCCGGCCCGGAGCCCCGGTCCGGCCCGGCTCTCGCCGCTGCGTGAGGCGGTCTTCCACGGGCTGCACGCGGCGGACATCACCCCGGAACAGATCCAGCGGCACGCGGACCGGGCCGTCGTCCAGAGCGGCAGGCAGGCTGTCGACGGCATCGTCAAGGATCTGCGGGACCATCTCGCGGCGCCGCCTGCCGGGGACAGCGGCGGGGAACCGGAATCGCTCGCCGCCCTGCGCGACGCGGCGGACTGCCTGGAATCGGAGGCGAGGCTGGACCGGGGCGACGCCGCCGGTGCGATCGAGCTCACCCCCCGTCTGGACCGGCCCGTGCGCTCACTCGTCTCCGCCCGGCTCGCCCTGGCCGGAGCCAACGCACGGCGTATCGCCGGGGAGAGCACCCTGGCCGCATCGATCTTCGAGCGGGTCTGGGAGGAGCACGACGGGGAGGCGCGCGCGGCGGCCGGATACTGCGTGGCGGACCTCCGTATGTGGCAGGGCGACTTCCGGAGCGCCTTCGCGCTCGCGGAGGAGGTACACGGGATCTGTATGCCCGACGACGCGGTGATCCGGGGCGACCTCAAACGGTTGATGCACCTCGGCCACCGATTCCTGATGGACTTCGACAGCGCGGCCCGGCTGCTGGCCGAAGCGGAGGCGGAGTACCGGGCGGCGAACGCAGCCATCGGGTTGTCGAACGTACAAACGAATCAGGCGGAGCTGTACGCCTTCACCGATCCGGTGGCGGCCGTGCGGGCGGCCGCCGCGGCCCTGGAGGTACAGCGCGACCTGGGCGCCCAGCACGAGATCGGCAAGGCCTTCACCGCCATGGCCATGGCACAGACCCGGCTCGGCCAGTACGAGCGGGCCGCGTCCTCGTACCTCAGCGCCAACGCGGCCCTCGACCGGGCGGGCTATCGCTCGGGGCGGGCCCGTGCGGACATGTTCCGGGCGCTTCTGCTGCACCGGCAGGGCCGGGAAACGGAGGCGGGAGAGCTGCTCCTGCACTCCGCGCGCGAGTTCGCGGCGTGCGAGGTCTACCCGTCTCTGATCCTGGCGATCCGTGGCGCCGCCGAGCGGCTCGGGCTCGGCGGCGAGGAGCTGACGGCCCTCGCGGACCGGGCGCGCCCGTCCGTACGGCCACTCGGTTCGCCGGCGGAGCTGCAGGACCGCATGGAAACCGTCCTGTCGATGTTCCTTGAGGAGACCGCGTGAACTGGCTGGCGCTGTACGAGCGGGCGCTGCGATCCGACGAGTCCGCGGCCGGCTACTACAACCGCAATGTGGGACTGCCCACCGACGAGGGAAAGGTCAACGTCCGTATTCCGCTGGAGGCCGCGGACACCATGGACGTACGGCTGTGGCGCGAGGAGGACGTGCTGGCCTGCACCGGACCGTACGTCGATCAGGCACCCGGGTTGCGCCATGCGTCGCCCGACCCCCGCTTCCAGGTGCAGCACTTCGTCGAAGGGCGGGTACTGAACGACTTCTCGCCCCGGGGCAGCGCGGTTCCGGCGCATGTGATCGGCGACGTGGTGACGCTGATGGACCAGCTGGTACGCATTCCCCGGGAGAAGGTTCCGGCGCTGCCCGCCGACTGGCCGGAGTCCGGCGACGGCGCCGGGTTCGGCCGGCGGCTCGCGGCACTGACCCAGTCCGTCCACGACCTGTACCGGGACACCTACGCCACCGTGTTCGACGCGTTCGGCATCCCGGCCGAGCCGCTCGCGGTCGTCGAGCCGCGCTGGTCCACGCTCGCCTCCCGGCCGTTCACGCTCCTCCACTCGGATCTGCACCGCAAGAACATGATCGTTTCCGCAGGGTCGACCTGGTTCCTCGACTGGGAGCTGGCGCTGTGGGGCGATCCGCTCTACGAGATCGCCGTCCACTTCCACAAGATGGACTACCCGGACGAGCAGTACGCCGAGACCCTCCGGCAGTGGCGGGAGCGCCTGCCCTCGGCCTGCACGGCGGGGCCGGCGGCCGATCTCGACCTGTATCTGGCCCATGAACGGATCAAGTCGGCGATCGTGGACACGGTCCGCTACTCGAAGCAGCTGGCCGGTGCCGACGCCGCCGAGCGCGATTTCCTCACCGGGCGGCTGGCACGCAAGCTCAACCTCGCCCGCGCCGTGTGGGGCTCCCCGCCGGAGATGACCCGGGCACGGGTCGCTCGGGCCCTGGCCCCGTGGGTAGGGGGAGGGGCATGGACTCCCTAGCTCTGTACGAGAAGGCCCGCACACACAAAGGATCACTGGCCGGGTTCTACCACCACAATGTCCGGGTCGACACGGACACGGGCCCCGTGCTCGTGCGGACCCCCGGGCCCGGCGCAGAGTCCATGGACCTCACGCTCTGGCCCGAGTCGGCCGTACTGGAGGCCATCCAGCCGTACATCTCCCGGGCACCCCGACTGCTGCACACCAGCGCCGATCCCGAATTCCAGATCCACGGGTTCGTGGAAGGACGCCGGGTCGACGAAGTCTCGCCCGACAGCGGCACGTCACTGCCGCAGATAGTTTTGGACGGCCTGGAGCAGCTCTTCGGTGAGATGCTCCGCGTCCCGGGTACCGCCCTTCCGCCCGTGCCCTCCGACTGGCCGCAGGACGGGGACACGGAGGCGTTCGCGCTGCGGCTCCTGACCGGCGTCCGGGAGATCCGGAGCCGTGCGGACAGTTCGCTGGAAGGCCTGTACCAGGATCTGGGCATCCCGGCCGATCCCTGCGGACCGCTGTCCGAGCGGGCGGCGGGAGAGCTGTCCGGACGGCCGTTCCGACTGCTGCACGCCGATATCCACCGCAAGAACATGATTCTTGACGAAGCGGCGGTCGTCTTCCTGGACTGGGAGCTCGCCCTGTGGGGCGATCCGGTGTACGACCTGGCCGATCACCTGCACAAGACGGCGCACAACGCATCGGACCGGCACCGTGTCCTGGCGGGCTGGGAGCGGGCGGCACCCGCGGAGTGCAGGCTGGGCTGGCAGGACAACCTGGGGTTCTACCTCGCCTACGAGGAGATGAAATCCGCTGTGGTGGACACCGTCCGCTGGGGTCGCCGCATCGCTCTGGCACCGACGGCCCACGAGCGTCTGACCCTGGCCGAGGAGCTCCGGCAGAAACTGGTCAGAGCGAGTCCGCACTGGCACGGGGCCGCGTCGCCCGAGTCGCCGGAGATCATCGACGCGGTGCTCCACCGGCTCGGTCCCGGGGTGGGGTAGGCGGCGGAAAGCGGAGCCGCCATGGCCGGGGCCCGCGGGGGCCGTCCTCACCGCCGGGTGAGGGACATCCCGGGGTACCGGGCCATCGCGCGTTCGATGCTGGTGAAGTGCGTGACCTTCGAGCAGAGGTCGGACCGTGGGCGACCGGTCAGCGGGTTCGGGCAGGGCTTCACTCCGGTGCCCGAGGAGATGAGGCCATGGGCCACCACGCCGCCGGGTCGGTAGCTGTAGACGGGGCCGCCGCTGTCGCCCGGGCCGGCCGTGTGATCGACCGGGTAGTCCCAGCGGCCGGCGGCGGCGGACCAGCGCACCTTGCCGTCGGTGGTCCGCACCCATCGGAATCCGTCGGTGACCGGCAGGGAGCACACCTCTCCGGTCAGTGATCCGCTGAGGCAGACGAACTGGCCCTCGAACACATCGGCCGTGGCGATCACGGGGTGGACCGGCTGCCCGGGGCTCCTGACGGGGTCGCCGCCGACGACGGCGGACCCGTTCGATCTGCCGGGGTCCATTTCGATGAAGGCCGCGTCGTTGACGACATCCCTGGACCGGAGCGTTCCGAAGGAGTCCCCGGTGGCGGTCCGGAACCGCCCGGGTGTTCCCGTGGCGCAGTGTTCCGCCGTGATGACGTAGTCCTTGGAGCCGGCCCGGCCGGTGAACCCGATGGTGCACCAGGCCGAGTCGGCCGTCCGGAGGCCCTGTCCGCCGAAGACCATGGAGCCCCGGAACCCGGTGCGCTCGTCGCCGAGGGGGGATGCGGCGCTCTCGGTCCGCAGGGTCACCGGAATCCCCCGCGTCAGGGCGGACGGAATCCCTCCGGAGGCCTTGCGCTTTCTGGTGACGGGACGGTTCGCGCTGGGGGATTCGATCCCGACGGCGAGGGAGTTCCCGTCCTTGCCGGGGCCCGCGCTCACGATCCGCGCGCCGTTCACCCGGACCCCGGAGGTGATGATCGCATGGGACCGCTTCTTCAGCTCCACGGCGCTGTAGCGGGCGGCGGCGACCGTGACGTCCAGCCCCTTCCTCCGGTGCGAGGCGATCACGCGGGCGATGTTCCCGGGCGGCTTCCCCTTCCAGCGGACGGTGTATCCGTACGTCTCCACGGAGATCCTCAAGCCGTTGTACCCACGGTCCGGGTACTTCTGCACCAGGTCGGTGATCTCGTACGCCGCGTCCAGGATCGGCGCCTGGCGGGTCATCACCGAGCCCCCGCCCGACGCCCCATCGGCCGACGGGGCCGTCCCGGAGAAGAGGCCTCCCCCGGTGACCGCCCCGGACACCGGGGCCAGCGGGACCGCCAGTGCCAGGGCCGCCCCGGCCGACAGCACGCCGTGGTCGCAGAGGAAGCGGCCCCCCGGATGCGGCGGGGAGCAGACCTCCATCGAGCCGGAACGGTCGGGACGGTCGGGAGGAGGGGTGAAGCCGGTCAGGGTGGCGACGGTCAGGGCCAGTGCCATGGCTGCGAGCGGCGCCCGGCGAGCGATCGTCATGGTGGGGAGACACCTTTCGTCCGGGCCTCGGCAGACCTGCACCCCAGGGGCTTCGACACCAGCGGGCCACCCGGGGCCACATCCCCATTCCAGCGCCGGGGCCCCACCGCCACCAGGCAGAACCACCGGCAGAAGTACCGTGCGCGATACTTCTGCCGGGCCATCACACCCCGGCCCGAGGCGCACACCGAGGGGGAACATGACCAGGACGCCCGACGGTTTCGGGCAGCGCCTGCGCGCCCTGCGCCTCGGCGCCGGGCTCAGCCAGGAACAGCTCGCCCACAGCGCGGGGGTGAGCGTACGGGCCCTCGCCGATCTGGAACGCGGCCGGACCCCGGGCCCCCAGCGCAGAACCGTCCAGGCCCTCACCCGCGCGCTGCGGCTGAGCGCCGCCGAGGCCGCGGCCCTGGAGGCGACCGCCGGCCCGGGACGACTGCGCGCCCGTACCGCCCCCGAGCCGCCGGTGCCGGGATTCCTCTCCCTGCCCCGGGACACCGGCGACTTCACCGCCCGCGGCCATGCCCTGGCGGCCCTGGAGTCCCTGGCCGACGGCGCGGAGTCCGCCCATCCGGCGGTGGCCGTGGTCGCGGGCGCGCCCGGCCTCGGCAAGACCGCGTTCGCCGTCCACGCGGCCCACCGGCTCGCCCCCCGCTTCCCCGACGGACAGCTCTATCTCGACCTGCGCGCCATGGACCCCGAACCCGTCCGGCCCGGCGACGCCCTCGCCCGACTGCTGGGCGCCCTCGGAGTGGCCGAACGAGCCCTGCCCCAGGGCCTGGCGGACCGGGCCGGGCTGTTCCGCTCACTGGCCGCGCCCCGCCGACTGCTGCTGATCCTGGACAACGCCGCCGACGAGGGCCGGATACGGCCCCTGCTGCCCGGGGCCGGCGCCTCCCTCACCATCGTCACCAGCCGCAACAGCCTCACCGGCCTGGAGGCCGTCCACCGCGTCGACCTCCCCCTGCTGCGCCGTGAGGAAGCGGTCGCGCTCCTCACCCGGATCGTCGGCCCGGAGCGGGTCGCCCGGGAGGCACAGGCCGCCCGCGACCTCGCCGACCGGTGCGGACGGCTGCCGCTCGCCCTGCGGATCGCCGGCCAGCGCCTCGCCGCCCGGCCCCAGGAGACCCTCACCAAACTCACCGAACTCCTCGACCGCGAGGAACGCCGACTCGACACCCTCCAAGCGGGCGACCTGCGCGTACGGGCCGCCTTCGCCCTCTCCTACCAGCGGCTCGACCCCGTCCCCCGGCTGCTGCTGCGGCGCTGCGCCCTCGCCGCGGGCCCCGATGTCAGCCCCGAGACCGCCGCCCTCCTGGCGGGGATCCCGGTCCCTGACGCCGGACTCGGCCTGGAGGAACTCTGCGACCGCGGACTGCTCCAGGCGGACCCCACCGCCGAGCGGTACCGCTTCCACGATCTGCTCAGGCTGTTCGCCGCCGAGCGGACGGCGGCCGAGGACGATCCGGCGGACCGGGCCGGGGCCCTGGACCGTACCGCCCGCTGGATGCTGGCCCGCGCCACCGCCGCCGCCCTCCACTTCGACGCCGAACGCCATCACGCGCCGGCCGGCGACCCCGACCCCGCCACCGCGCCCACCGGCCGTGACCGGGCCCGTGTCTGGCTGGAGACCGAACGGGCCCAGTGGCTCGCCGCCCTCCACCACGCCCACACCCACGGCTGGCACCGGCAGGCCGTCGACACCGCCGAAGCCATGCACTGGTTCTCCGATGTGACCCATCACTGGCAGGAGTGGGTCGACGTCTTCCGGTACGCCGCCGACGCCGCCCGCGCCCTCGGCAGCCCGCACGAAGAAGCGACCCAGCTCAACTACCTCGCCTGGGCCCACAATGTCTGCGCCTACGACCACGGCGCCGCCCTCGAAGCCGCCGACGCCGCCCTCGTTGTCGCCCGCGCCTGCGCCGATCTGGACCAGACGGGCTGGGCCCTGGGCTACGGAGCCGGGGCGCTGCACCGGCTCGGCCGGATGGACGAGGCCGTCGCCCGGCTCCACGAAGCCGCCGACTGCCATCGCCGCAGCGCCTCGCCCTCCAGCGCACTGGCCCTGCTGACCACGCTCAACGCCCTCGGCGAGACCCTGCGCGAGCACGGCCACGCCGACCGGGCCCTCGAACACCACCTCCGCGCCCTGGAGATCTGCCACACGGGAATCCCGGGCCAGGCGCCCCATCTCCTCACCACCTACCGGGCCTTCACCCTGCAACACGTCGGCAACGACTACGCGGCCCTGGAGAGATGGCAGGAGGCCGAAACCTCCCTGCGCACGGCGGGGGACACCTTCGAAGGGCTGGACATGACGGCCTGGACCGGGCCCGCCCGGCTCGAACTCGGACGCGTCCTGCGCCGGCTCGGGCGTACCGAGGAGGCCCGCACGGTACTGGCCACCGCCCTGGACACGCTCACCACCCACCACCACCCCCGTCAGGCCGAAGCCGCCGCCGAACTGCACACCCTCGGCCACACCCACCACTGACCCGGCCGGCGCGGAGGGCCCACGGGCGGGCGTAGGGTCGGGCGGTGAGCCGCAGACATCGCACCCCGCCGACCCCGCCGCTGCCCCAGCGGGAGGGGGTGGATCCCGTACGGGTGCGGCTGCCCGAGGACCCCGGTGGGGTGTGGCGGACGGTGTACGACCATCTCGTGGCACGGTACGGCGGCGCGATCGGCGCGGCACGGGTCGGGGAGCTGTTCGCCGAGGGCCGGATCGTCTCGCTGACCGGCCCGGTGGCGGCGGCGGAGCCGTACGAGCCGGGGCGGCTGCTCTGGTTCCACCGGGACTTCGCCCCCGAGCGGCCGGTGCCGTCCGGGATCGGGATCGTCCACCGTGACGAGCGGCTGCTGGTGGTGGACAAGCCACACTTCCTGGCGACCACACCGCGCGGCTCCCACATCACCGAGACGCTGGTGGCACGGCTGCGGCGGGAGCTGGATCTGCCGCTGCTCCAGCCCGCGCACCGGCTGGACCGGCTGACGGCGGGGCTGGTCCTCTGTGTGGTGCGGCCCGAGGACCGGGGCGCGTACCAGACGCTCTTCCGGGACCGGCTGGTGCGCAAGGAGTACCAGGCGGTGGCCGCGTACGACCCGGCGGTGGCACTGCCCCGGACGGTGCGCAGCCGGATCGTGAAGGAGCGGGGGGTGCCCGCCGCGCGGGAGGTGCCGGGCGAGCCGAACAGCGAGAGCCGGATCGAGCTGCTGGAGGTGCGGGGCGGTCTCGCCCGCTATCGGCTGCTCCCCGGGACGGGCCGGACCCATCAGCTGCGGGTGCACATGAGCGGGCTGGGGCTGCCGATCGTGGACGATCCGCTCTATCCGGTGGTACGGGAGGAGGGGGCGGCCGAGGACTGGTCCCGGCCGCTCCGGCTGCTGGCGCGGGGGCTGGAGTTCACCGATCCGTTCACCGGCCGGGCGCTCCGCTTGGAGAGCGGTCTGCGGCTCGTGCTGTGAAACACCGGTGTACCGATGTGCCGATGTGCCGACATGCCGGTGCGCCGGTCCCGGAGGGGGCCGGCGCACCGGTGCGTACGGTCTCAGTGTCCCCGGCTGATCCACTCGTCGAGGTGCGGGGCCTCGGCGGCGATGGTGGTCGGGTCGCCGTGGCCGGTGCGGACGATCGTCTCCGGCGGCAGTCCGAGCAGCCGGTCACGGATGGAGTCGATGATCGTCGGGAAGTGGGAGAAGGAGCGCCCGGTGGCTCCGGGGCCGCCCTGGAAGAGGGTGTCCCCGGTGAAGACCGTGGTCAGGGCGGGGGCGTGGAGGCAGACCGCGCCGGGGGCGTGCCCCGGGGTGTGCAGCACGGTCAGCTCGACCCCGGCGACGGTGAGCCGCTGTCCGTCGGCCAGTTCGCCGTCGGGGGCGCGGTCCGGGTGGGTCTGCTTCCACAGCGGCAGATCGTCGGGGTGCAGCAGCACGGGCGCGCCGGTGGCCTCGGCGAGCGCGGGGGCCGCGTCGATGTGGTCGTTGTGGGCGTGGGTGCAGACGATGGCGCGCAGGGTCCGGCCGCCGAGGGCGGCGAGGATGGCGTCGGCGTCATGGGCGGCGTCGATGACCAGGGCCTCGGTGTCGTCCCCGACGATCCAGACATTGTTCTCGACGTCCCAGGTGCCGCCGTCGAGGGCGAAGGTCCCGGCGGTGACGAGCCGGTCGATACGGGCGGTGCTCACAGCCGGACCACCGATCGGATGACGTCGCCCTCGTGCATGCGGGCGAAGGCCTTCTCGACATCGCCGAGACCGATCTCCTCGGTGACGAAGGCGGCGAGGTCGATCCGGCCCTGCTGGTGGAGGTCGATCAGCATCGGGAAGTCGCGGGAGGGCAGGCAGTCCCCGTACCAGGAGGACTTGAGGGAGCCGCCGCGGCCGAAGACGTCGAGGAGGGGGAGTTCGAGCTTCATCTCGGGGGTGGGTACGCCGACGAGGACGACGGTTCCGGCGAGGTCGCGGGCGTAGAACGCCTGGCGGTAGGTCTCGGGGCGGCCGACGGCCTCGATGACGACATCGGCGCCGAAGCCGGAGGTCAGCTCCCGGATGGCCTCGACGGGGTCGTGGTCGCGGGAGTTGACGGTGTGGGTGGCGCCCATGGTGCGGGCGGTCTCCAGCTTGCGGTCGTCGAGGTCGACGGCGATGATCCTGGCGGCTCCGGCGAGCCGGGCGCCGACGACGGCGGCGTCGCCCACGCCACCGCAGCCGATGACGGCGACGGTGTCGCCCCGGGAGACCTGGCCGGTGTTGAGGGCGGCGCCGATGCCCGCCATGACACCGCAGCCGAGGAGGCCCGCGACGGAGGCGGAGACGGCGGGGTCGACCTTGGTGCACTGTCCGGCCGCGACCAGCGTCTTCTCGGCGAAGGCGCCGATGCCGAGCGCCGGCGACAGCTCCCTGCCTCCCCCTGAGCCTCCGGCCAGGGAGGTGCCCCCAGCCAGGGTCATCTTCTGCCGGGCGTTGTGGGTGTCGAAGCAGTACCAGGGCCGGCCGCGCAGACAGGCGCGGCAGCGTCCGCAGACGGCGCGCCAGTTGAGGATCACGAAGTCGCCGGGGGCCACCTCGGTGACATCGGGTCCGACGGCCTCGACCACCCCGGCGGCCTCATGGCCGAGGAGAAAGGGGAAGTCGTCGCTGATGCCTCCCTGCTTGTAGTGGAGATCGGTGTGGCAGACCCCACAGGCCTGCACCGCGACCACGGCCTCACCGGGGCCGGGGTCGGGGACGACGATCGTCTCCACCCGTACCGGTTCGTCCCTGCCGGGCGCGATCACACCGAGCACCTGCTGCGACATCGCTTACCTGCCCTTCCTTGTCCATCGGTCGACGACCACTATGGCGCGTTCTGTGTCACGCCGCCGCGCCGTACTGGCTGAGATGCACGGTACACATGGCTTCAGAGAGCGGAACTTTCGGCCAAGTTGACCGTAATAAGAAACTCCATCGCCTTCGTACCAGTCATTCCGTATGCGGATCACCGGGTGATCTGTGCGCCATGTACATGAACGACCATACGGGGGAACGTATGACCGAGATCGCCGATTTCGCCGAGGAGATCATCGAGGAGGCGCGGACCGCCGGGGGCGACGGCCGCAGCCGTGAACTGACGCCGTACGCCGACGCGCTGCCGGTGCCCCGGGTGCTCCGCCCGGACGAGCCCGATGTCCGCAGGGAGATCGAGATCGCCCTGCGGCCCACCTGGGTACGGATGCACTCCCAGCTGCCGCCCACCCTGATGTGGGGGTACGACGGTACGGTGCCGGGGCCCACCGTCGAGGTCCGGCGCGGCCAGCGGATCCGGATCGCCTGGACCAACCGGATCCCGGAGGGCAGCCCGTACCCGGTCACGGCGGTGGAGGTACCGGCCGGCGGACCGGGGCAGCCCCTCCCTCACAACCGGCCCGGCCGGGAGGGCGTACGGCCGAACCGGGAGGTGGCCGCGCTGCCCGCCTGGTCGGTGACGCATCTGCACGGCGCCCCGACCGGCGGCGGCAACGACGGCTGGGCCGACAACGCCGTCGCCGCCGGGGACGCCCAGCTGTCCGAATACCCCAACGACCACCGGGCCGTGCAGTGGTGGTACCACGACCACGCCATGAACATCACCCGCTGGAATGTGTACGCGGGTCTGGTCGGCACCTATCTGGTCCGTGACGACGAGGAGGACGCCCTCGGGCTGCCCGGCGGCGAGCGGGAGATCCCGCTGATCCTCGCCGACCGCAATCTCGACACCGACGAGGACGGCCGGCTCAACGGGCGGCTGCTGCACAAGACGACCGTGATCAACCCACGCCACCCGGAGACCGGCCGGCCGGTGACCCTGCCCTTCCTCGGCCCCTACTCCACGGTGAACGGGGTGATCTGGCCGCATCTGGAGACCGACCCGGCCCCGTACCGCTTCCGGCTGGTGAACGCCTCCAACGCCCGGATCTACCAGCTCGTCCTGGTGGACGAGGACGACACCCCCGTACCCGGGGTGATGCATCAGATCGGCAGCGACGGCGGGCTGCTGCCGCGCCCGGTGCCCCTGGACTTCACCGGCGGGGCACCGCTGGTGGTGGCCCCCGCCGAGCGCTTCGACCTGCTGATCGACTTCCGCGGGCTGGCGGGACGGAAGGTACGGCTGGTCAACCGGGGACGGAACCAGCGCCCCGGGATGCACGACCTCGCGGACAACGTCCCGTACCCGCAGGTGATGGAGTTCCGGGTGGGCCGGGAGAAGCGGCCGGACGACTTCGCGCTGCCGCAGGTGCTCTCCGGCTCCTTCCAGCGGTACGCGCACGACGACACGGCCCATGGCCACCGGCTGATCGTGCTGACGCCCCCGGCGACGGTCGGCGGCGGGGGCCACCCCGAGATCTGGGAGACACGGGAGATCCCGGAGTCCTCGGTCCGGCTGCCCGCCGAGGGCGTGATCCAGGTCAGGGGGCGGGACGGGACCGTACGGACCTATCGGCGCACCGCGCGGACCTTCAACGACGGTCTCGGCATCACCCTCGCCGAGGGCTCCCACGAGCAGTGGTCGTTCCTCAATCTGGGCGCCCCGGTCCATCCGATGCACATCCATCTCACCGACTTCCAGATCCTGGCGCGCGAGGCGTACACCGTCGGGGGCTTCGACCCCGTGCTCGGCGGGACCCGGAGCCCGGTCGCCGTCGACCCGGCCCGCCCGACCCCCGTCCCGCCGAACGAGCAGGGCTGGAAGGACGTGTTCCGGGTCGGTGCGGCGGAGATGGTGACGGTGATGGGCCACTTCGCCGGGGCGCACGGGCGGTTCATGTACCACTGCCATCTGCTGGAGCACGAGGACATGGGCATGATGCGGCCGTTCGTGGTGATGCCCCGGGAGGTGCTGAAGTTCGACCACGGCGGCGGACACGGGCCGCACCACTGACCGCCGGGCGGGCAGGGCGAAGAGACAGAGGCCCCCGCGACACCTCGGTCGCGGGGGCCTCCCCCGGGGTACGGAAGCTCTCGGGCTCAGTCCTTCCGGACGCCCTCGGCGATGGCGGTCACCCGGTTCCGCACCAGGAACCAGCCGCCGACGAGCGCCGCGGCGATCAGCGGCAGGAACATCACCGTCGTCCGGCCCACACCGCCGCCCGACCACATCAGGACCAGCACGGTGACCAGGAAGATCAGGGTGACGATCTGGGTATACGGGGCCCAGGGCAGATGGTAGGCGGGGCGGGTGACCCGGCCGTCCCGGGAGCGGTGCCAGAAGATCAGCGAGCAGAGCATGATCATGCCCCAGGTGCCGAGGATGCCGATCGAGGCGAGGTTGAGGACGATCTCGAACGCCTCACCGGGCATCACATAGTTCAGCGCCACGCCGCCGATGCCGAAGGCCGCCGTGAGCAGCACCCCGCCATAGGGCACCTGGCCCTTGTTCATCCGGCCGGTGAACTTGGGCGCGGAGCCCGCCAGGGCCATCGAGCGCAGGATGCGGGCGGTGGAGTACAGACCCGCGTTGAGGCTGGAGAGCGCGGCGGTCAGCACCACGAGGTTCATCACCCCGGCGGCGCCGGGGACGCCCAGCTTGTCCATGACGGTGACAAAGGGGCTCTCGTCGCCGGTGTAGGCGGTGTACGGGAGCAGCAGCGCGAGGAGCACCACGGAGCCGACGTAGAAGACACCGACCCGCCACATGATCGAGTTGATCGCGCCCGGCATGACCTTGTGGGGGTCCTTGGTCTCGCCCGCCGCGACACCGCACAGCTCGACCGAGGCATAGGCGAAGACCACACCCTGGATCACCAGAAGCATGGGCAGCGCGCCCATCGGGAAGATGCCGTCATTGGCGGAGACGGTGGAGAAGCCGGGGGTGTGCCCGCCGATGTCCTGCTGGGTCACCAGCAGGAAGATTCCCACGAGCATAAAGGCGACCAGGGCGGCCACCTTGATGATCGCGAACCAGAACTCCATCTCGCCGAAGTACTTCACCGAGATCAGATTGGCGGTGAGGACCACGGCCAGGGCGATCAGCGCGAGGATCCACTGCGGGATATCGCTGAACATCGCCCAGAAGTGCGCATAGGTCGCCGCCGCGGTGATGTCCGCGATACAGGTGGTGGACCAGTTGAGGAAATACAGCCAGCCCGCCGTGTACGCGCCCTTCTCGCCCATGAACTCACGGGCGTAGGAGACAAAGGCTCCGGAGGACGGCCGGTAGAGCACCAGCTCACCGAGGGCGCGGACCACGAAGAAGGCGAAGACACCGCAGACGGCGTAGGCGATGGCGAGCGAGGGGCCCGCGTCGGCCAGCCGGCCGCCGGCACCGAGGAAGAGACCGGTACCGATCGCCCCGCCAATAGCGATCATGTTGATATGGCGGGACTTCAGGTCCTTGCGGTAACCGGCGTCACCGGCGTCCACATGCGGAGAACTCGAAGAACTCTTCGCCGTGGCAGCGGTGATCGGCGCTTCGACAGCGCTGGTGCGTTCGCTCATGGGGGGAGAGTCGCCTTCGTGTGTGGTGCAAGGGTCATCAGCAGCCCTGCGATTCTGGCAGTGCTGAAGGTCACACAGACATAGATCTGAGGACTTTCTGAGGTTGCGGGCGGATAAAGCAAGGCCCGGGAAAAGTAAACCGTCGCAGTAAATCATGGCTTGCGCGCATTGCGGATCACCGGCCGGGACGGCGGGGGCCCGACCCCTTGAGGGACAAGGGGAGTGCCGTACGGGATGTGACATTCACGATGTGCCGGGGGCCGGGGATGTACGGGGCACGGCGCGGAGTCGGGGCATACCGGCAGCTCAGAGGGCGTACCGGTGCCTCCGGAGGCAGGGGCGTACCGGCGGCTCAGAGGCCTCAGGAGGCGGGGGTGTACCGGCGGCTCAGGAGGCGGGGGCGTACGGGTGGCTCAGGAGGTGGAGTCGGGGGCGAGCACATCCAGCTCGGCGAGGGCACCCACCGCGATCTCCCGGGTGATGCGCTCGGCCCGCTCGGCGTCGCCCTCCCGTACCGCCTGCGCCACCTCCACATGGAGGGTCACCGCCGCCGGGTCCGGGTCGTCGAACATCACCTGGTGCCGGGTGCGTCCGGTGAGGATCGCGCCGACCACATCGCCGAGCCGGGCGAACATCTCGTTGCCGGAGGCGGTGAGGATCACCCGGTGGAAGGCGATGTCATGCCCGAGGTACTCCTCCAGCCGCTGGCCGCGCGAGGTGGCGACCATGCCGAGGGCGCACGCGGTCAGCTCGGCGCACTGCTCGGGGGTGGCGTTGCGGGCGGCGAGCCCGGCGGCGACCGGCTCGATGGCGGAGCGCAGCACGGTCAGGGAGCGCAGCTGCCGGGGCCGGTCCGCCCCGGCGAGCCGCCAGCCGATGACCCGGGGGTCGTAGACGTTCCACTCCTCGATGGCGCGGACCGTGACCCCGACCCGGCGGCGCGACTCGACCAGCCGCATCGACTCCAGGACCCGGACCACCTCACGGACCACGGTGCGGGAGACCTCGAAGCGCTGGGCGATCTCGTCGGTGCGCACCACGCTGCCCCGGGGGTACTCACCCGCGGTGATCGCGAGGCCCAGGGTGTCGAGCACCTGTTCATGGAGGCCCGGTCCCGCTGTCGTCATGGATCAAGGGTACGGGGCGCCCATCGGCCATCCGTCCAAGAAAAAGTATGACGTTTAGATCTCACCCTCTTGAATAAGTCGTACCTAATAGGTTTCAGTAGCGCGACAGGCCGGTGTCGACACCGTGGTCGGCGCCGGTGGGACGGAAACAGCGAGGCATCCAGATGAGCACCCCTCACGTCGTCGTGGTGATGGGCGTGGCAGGGACCGGCAAGACCACGGTCGGCCCCCTGCTCGCCGAGGCCCTGGGCGTTCCCTACGCCGAGGGCGACGACTTCCACCCCCCGGCGAACATCGCCAAGATGTCGTCGGGGACCCCGCTGGACGACGACGACCGCTGGCCGTGGCTGGACGCCATCGGCGAGTGGGCCCACGGCCGGGCGGGACTCGGCGGCGTGGTCTCCAGCTCCGCCCTCAAGCGGTCCTACCGGGACCGGCTGCGGGCCGCCGCACCGCACGCCGTCTTCCTCCACCTCACCGGGGACCGCGTACTGATCGAGCGCCGGATGTCGGAGCGGACCGGGCACTTCATGCCCACCGCGCTGCTCGACTCGCAGTTCGCCACCCTCCAGCCGCTGGGTCAGGACGAGGCGGGCTTCGCCGTCGATGTCTCCGGCACCCCCGAGGAGATCGCCGCGCGGGCGGTCACCGCCCTGCACGGCCACGACCGGGACCGGGATCGGGACCGGACCGAGAGCCAGACGTAGCACCGGGCCCCGGCCCGCCCCCACCCCCATCGCACCACTCACCAAGGAACCACCGTGACCAGTCTCAGCGTCGAGATGCTGGCAGCGGACGCCGTAGCGCCGATCACCTCGGCCGGCAACGCCCAGCTCGGCTTTGCCGTCCTCGCGGGCATCGCCGTCATCGTCCTGCTCATCACCAAGTTCAAGCTGCACGCCTTCCTGGCGCTGACCATCGGGTCGCTGGCGCTGGGCGCCTTCGCCGGGGCGCCGCTCGGCAAGGCCATCGAGTCCTTCTCCAAGGGCCTCGGCTCGACCGTCGCCGGCGTGGGCGTCCTGATCGCGCTGGGCGCGATCCTCGGCAAGCTGCTCGCCGACTCCGGCGGCGGCGACCAGATCGTGGACACCATCCTCGCCAAGGCCAATGGCCGGACCATGCCCTGGGCGATGGTGCTGATCGCCTCGGTGATCGGTCTGCCGCTCTTCTTCGAGGTCGGCATCGTGCTGCTGATCCCGGTGGTGCTGATGGTCGCCAAGCGCGGCAACTACTCGCTGATGCGGATCGGCATCCCCGCCCTCGCCGGTCTCTCGGTGATGCACGGCCTGGTGCCCCCGCACCCCGGCCCGCTGGTCGCGATCGACGCCCTCGACGCCAACCTCGGCATCACCCTCGGCCTCGGTGTGCTGGTCTCCATCCCCACCGTGATCATCGCCGGTCCGGTCTTCGCCAAGTACGCGGCCCGCTGGGTGGACATCCCGGCCCCGGAGAAGATGATCCCGGCGCGCCCCTCCGAGGACCTGGAGCACCGCCCCGGCTTCGGCGCCACCGTCTTCACGGTGATGCTGCCGGTCGTGCTGATGCTCGCCAACGCCCTGGTCGAGATCGTCGTCGACGACCCCGAGAACCCGGTGCAGAAGGTCACCGATGTCATCGGCTCCCCGATGATCGCGCTGCTGGCGGCGGTGCTCGTGGGTCTGTTCACGCTGGGCCGCGCGGCGGGCTTCACCAAGGACCGCCTCGCCTCCACCGTCGAGAAGTCGCTCGCCCCGATCGCGGGTGTGCTGATGATCGTCGGCGCCGGCGGTGGCTTCAAGCAGACGCTGATCGATGTCGGCGTGGGCCAGATGATCCTGGACATCTCCGAGAACTGGTCGATACCGACCCTGCTGCTCGCCTGGCTGATCGCGGTGGCGATCCGGCTGGCCACCGGCTCGGCGACGGTCGCGACGATCTCCGCCGCCGGTCTGGTCGCCCCGCTGGCGGCCGGGATGTCCTCGACCGAGTCGGCGCTGCTGGTGCTGGCGATCGGTGCCGGTTCGCTCTTCTTCAGCCATGTCAATGACGCGGGCTTCTGGCTGGTGAAGGAGTACTTCGGCATGACGGTCGGCCAGACGCTCAAGACCTGGTCGGTGATGGAGACCATCATCTCGGTGGTCGGCATCGTCTTCGTGCTGCTGCTCTCGCTGGTGCTGTAGCGACAGCGGCGGTACGGGTAAGGGCGGGCGGTCCCCAGCGGACCGCCCGCCCTTACCCGTACCCCCCGGCGGCTCAGGCCACGGCACGCGCGGCGGCCCGGCCCGCCGCCCGCCCGGAGAAGACACAGCCGCCGAGGAAGGTGCCCTCCAGCGAGCGGTACCCGTGCATCCCTCCCCCGCCGAACCCCGCCGCCTCGCCCGCCGCGTACAGCCCCGGCAGCACCTCGCCCCCGTCGTCGAGGACCCGTGCGGAGAGATCGGTCTCCAGCCCGCCCAGGGTCTTACGGGTGAGGATCCCCAGCCGCACCGCGATCAGCGGCCCCGCCTTCGGGTCCAGGATCCGGTGCGGCGCGACCGTACGGACCAGCCGGTCGCCCAGATAGTTGCGCGCCCCCCGGATCGCCGTCACCTGGAGGTCCTTGGTGAAGGGGTTGCGGATCTCCCGGTCCCGGGCGGTGATCTCACCGCGCAGCTCCGCCTCGTCGATCAGCCCCTCCCCGGTGCGCTCGTTCATCCCGCGCACCAGGGCCGGGAGATCCCGCGCCACGACGAAGTCCGCGCCGTGCTCCATGAAGGCGCGCACCGGCCCCGGTACGGCGGTACGGGCCCGCTCGACCACCCCCCGGACCGACTTCCCGGTCAGATCCGGATTCTGCTCGGAGCCCGACAGCGCGAACTCCTTCCCGATGATCCGCTGGTTGAGGACGAACCAGGTGTGGTCATGGCCGGAGCGCATGATGTGCTCCAGGGTGCCCAGGGTGTCGAAGCCGGGGAAGAGCGGGACCGGCAGCCGCCGCCCCCGCGCGTCCAGCCAGAGCGAGGACGGACCGGGCAGGATCCGGATGCCGTGCCGCTCCCACACCGGGTCCCAGTTCCCGATGCCCTCGGTGTAGTGCCACATCCGGTCGCCGTTGATCCGGCTGGCGCCCGCCCGCTCCGCGACCCCCAGCAGCAACCCGTCGACATGGGCCGGGACCCCGCTGAGCAGCCGGCGCGGCGGGGTGCCGAGACGCTCCGGCCAGTGGGCCCGTACCAGCTCCTGATTGCCGCCGATACCGCCCGACGCGACGATCACCGCCGGGGCCCGCAGCTCGAAGGCGCCCGCGACCTCGCGGCTGCTCGCGGTGCCCCGTTCGGCGGTGGAGGGCTCCAGGATCTCCCCGCAGACGGTGTCGACGGCGCCCCCGGTGGTGCCCAGACCGGTGACCCGGTGGCGGAAGCGCAGCTCGACCAGGCCCCGGGCGGCGGCCTCGCGCACCTGCCGGGCGAAGGGGGCGACCAGCCCAGGCCCGGTCCCCCAGGTGATGTGGAAGCGGGGGACGGAGTTGCCATGGCCGCGCGCACCGTACCCACCGCGCTCGGCCCAGCCGACGACGGGGAAGAACCGCACGCCGCGCCGGTGCAGCCAGGCCCGCTTCTCCCCGGCGGCGAAGTCGACATACGCCTCGGCCCAGCGGCGGGGCCAGTGGTCCTCGGACCGGTCGAAGGCGGCGGTGCCGAGCCAGTCCTGGAGCGCCAGCTCCCTGCTGTCCCGGATGCGCAGCCGCCGCTGCTCGGGCGAGTCCACCAGGAAGAGCCCGCCGAAGGACCAGTGGGCCTGCCCGCCGAGGGAGGCCTCCGGCTCCTGGTCGAGCAGGACGACCTTGCGCCCGGCGGCGGCCAGTTCGGCCGTGGCCACCAGACCGGCGAGACCGGCCCCGATCACGATCACATCAGCGTCGTACGCCATGGCAACCATCCTTGTCGGCGCGGAGGGTGGGACGATCGGCGGGCGACCGGGCGCCCGTCCGGTGGGGCGGCCGGCGGTGACGGCGACCGGTCCGATCTTCCGTACGGTCCGGTAACCCGTCAACGCCCCGGACCGAGTCGGATCACCGGGAGGCACCGCCCGGGGGAAGGCGGGGTGGCATGGGAGCCGCCGAGGAACTGCTCGATGTCGTGGACGCGTCCGACCGGGTGATCGGTCAGGCGCCCCGGGGCGAGGTCTACGCGCGGGGGCTCTGCCACCGCTGTGTGTTCGTCCTGGTGACCAATGCGGCCGGGGAGATCTTCGTCCACCGCAGGACCCCGGGGAAGCTGGTCTTCCCCTCGCGGTACGACATGTTCACCGGCGGTGTCGTCGGCGCGGGCGAGAGCTATGACGGGGCGGCGCTGCGCGAGGCGGGCGAGGAGTTGGGCGTCAGCGGGCTGCCGCAGCCCACACCGCTGTTCCGCTTCCGCTACGACGGCGAGGGCATGTCCTGGTGGTCGGCGGTCTACCAGGTGCGCTGGGATCTTCCGGTACGGCCCCAGCCCGAGGAGGTCGACTGGTACGCGTTTCTGCCCCGCGCGGAGCTGGAGCGGCGGCTCGCGGAGGAGACGGCGCACGGCGAGTGGGTCCCGGACGGGCTGGCCGCGTACCGGCTGCTGACCGAGTACGGCCACTGATCATCTGATCGTTCCGCGCGGGTAGGGTGCGAAAGGTGAGCGACTTCGCGCGGAGCCTGCGGCTGTGGTTCGCGCCCGACCGGGTGCGGGCGGAGGGAAAGACGCCCGACTACCGTTTCTCGCTCGCCAATGAGCGCACCTTCCTGGCCTGGCTGCGCACGGCGCTGGCGCTCATCGGCGGAGGGTTCGCCGTGGACCAGTTCCTGCCCGATCTGCGCTGGGGTGTACGGGTGGGTCTGGCGCTGGGGCTGCTGGGCGCCGGGGTGCTGTGCGCGCTGCGGGCGGTGAACCACTGGGTGCGGTGCGAACGGGCGATGCGGCGCGGCGAGGATCTGCCGGTCTCCCGCTTCCCGGTGCTGCTGGGGCTGGTGACAGCGGCGGTCGCGGTGGCGATGGTGGTCGTGGTGCTCTTCGGCTGGGAGGGCGGGCGGTGACCGACGGCCCGGGGCCGGCCAAGGCTCCGGAATCCGCAGGTCCGGGCTCCGGGGGTCCGGGCTCCGACGGCCCTGCGGCGGAACGGCCGGTACGCGATCCGGGGCTCCAGCCCGAGCGGACCCGCCTCGCCTGGCGCCGGACCACCCTGGCCTTCACCGTGGTGGGCGTGCTCGCCGTCCGCCAGGCGCTGATGACCGGCGGCGAAGGGACCCGGGGCACGGTCGCCCTGGCCGCCGGGGCCCTGGTGTGGCTGGCCCTGCTGGCGCTGGCGCACCGCAGGATCCGGGTCCTGGGCGGCGGTCCGGTGCCCCCGCTGCTCGGCCCCTGGGAGGCGCGCGCGGCGGCGGCGTGCACGCTGGCCCTGGCGGCGCTCGCGATGACGATGATCGTCTGACCCACGACGGCCCCCGGCCTGGCGGCGGCGTCGCCCGTACCCCCGTAACACCCCTTCCCACCTGAGGTTTTCCCGCGCGTCGGCGGAGGCTCCCGTACCCACTGGACGACATACCGACTGGTCGGTCATCATAAGCGGGGCACCGCACCCCCGTTCCCCGCACAGCCCCCTGTCGCCCCTCGGAGGAGCCCCGATGAGCCCAGTCGCCCCGCCCGGTCTCGACCCCGAGAGGCTGCGCGGCCATCTCGACCGGGTCCGCCCCGGTCTGGTGAGCGGACCGCTGAACGCCCGGCTGATCGAGGGCGGCCGGTCCAATCTCACCTATCGCGTCACCGATGGGGCCCGGCGCTGGGTGGTCCGCAGGCCGCCGCTGGGCCATGTCCTCGCCACCGCCCATGACATGCGCCGGGAGCACCGGGTCATCAGCGCCCTGGAGTCCACGGCCGTCCCGGTGCCCACGGCGGTCCTGCTCTGCGAGGACGAAACGGTCATCGGGGCCCCGTTCTATGTGATGGACTTCGTCCCCGGCACCCCCTACCGCCGGGCCGAGGAGCTGATCCCGCTCGGCCCCGACCGCACCCGCCAGGTGGTGCTCGGGCTGGTGGACACCCTGGTCGAGCTGCACTCCGTGGACCCGGACGCGGTCGGCCTCGGCGACTTCGGCCGACCCGAGGGCTTTCTCGACCGGCAGCTCAGGCGCTGGGGCAAGCAACTCGCCGCCTCCCGCAGCCGGGAGCTGCCGGGGATCGAGGAGCTGCACACCGCGCTCGGCCGGGCACTGCCCTCCTCCCCCGCGCCCGCCGTCGTCCATGGCGACTACCGGCTCGACAACGCCCTGGTCGGCCCGGACGACCGGATCACGGCCGTCCTCGACTGGGAGATGTCCACCCTCGGCGACCCCCTGACCGATCTGGGGCTGCTGGCGATGTACAGCACCCCGGCCGAGCTGCCCGGCTCCCCGATCGGCGGTACGGCGGGGTCGGCGGGCCATCCGCCCGTGGCGGAGCTGATCGAGCGGTACGCCGCCCGGTCCGGCCGGGACACCTCCGCGATCTCCTGGTACACGGCCTTCGCCTGGTTCAAGCTGGCCGTGATCCTGGAGGGCATCCACTACCGCTACACCCTCGGACAGACCGTCGGCGAGGGCTTCGACCGGATCGGCGCCGTCGTCCCCGTCTTCATCGAGCACGGCCTCACCACACTCCAGGAAGGCTGAACCCCACCCATGGACTTCGCATACGACGCGCGCACCGAGGAGCTGCGGGAGCGCCTGCTCGCCTTCATGGACGAACGGGTCCACCCGGCCGAGGAGATCGCCGAGGAACAGCGGCAGCGGCTGGCGTCACCGTGGGACACCCCCCGGGTGGTGGCGGAGCTGAAGGCCGAGGCGCGGCGGCGGGGGCTGTGGAACCTCTTCCTCCCCGACCCGGAGTACGGGGCGGGGCTGACCAATCTCCAGTACGCGCCGCTCGCCGAGATCACCGGCCGCAGCCCGCAGCTCGCCCCCACCGCGCTGAACTGCGCCGCGCCGGACACCGGGAACATGGAGGTGCTGGCGCACTTCGGTGACGCCTGGCAGCGCAAGGAGTGGCTGGAGCCGCTGCTCGCCGGGGAGATCCGGTCGGCGTTCGCGATGACCGAGCCGGAGGTGGCCTCCTCGGACGCGACCAATATCCGTACCCGGATCGAGCGGCGCGGCGACGAGTACCTCATCAATGGCCGCAAGTGGTACATCTCGGGGGCGATGAACCCGGAGTGCCGGATCCTCATCGTGATGGGCAAGACCGACCCGGACGCCGCCGACCGCCGCCGCCAGCAGTCGATGGTGCTGGTCCCGGTGGACACCCCCGGGGTGACGGTGCGCCGCGCGATGCGGGTGTACGGGTACGAGGACCATGCGCACGGCGGGCACGCGGAGGTGGTCTTCGAGGATGTCCGGGTGCCGGTCTCCCATCTGATCGGGGAGGAGGGCGGGGGGTTCGCCATCGCCCAGGCGCGGCTGGGGCCGGGGCGGATCCACCACTGCATGCGGCTGATCGGGATGGCCGAGCGGGCGATCGAGCTGATGTGCCGCCGGGCGCTCGACCGGACGGCGTTCGGCACGCCCCTCGCCGACCAGGGGGTGGTCCGGAACTGGATCGCGGACTCCCGGGTGACGGTGGAGCAACTGCGGCTGCTGGTGCTGAAGACGGCATGGCTGATGGACACCGTGGGCAACAAGGGGGCCCATACGGAGATCCAGGCCATCAAGATCGCCACGCCCCGGGCGGTGCAGGAGATCCTGGACCGGGCGGTGCAGATCCATGGGGCCGGCGGGGTGAGCCAGGACTTCCCGCTGGCGGAGCTGTGGGCGTCGGCGCGGACCCTGCGGCTGGCGGACGGCCCGGACGAGGTGCACCAGCGCTCGCTGGCCCGCCGTGAGCTGGACCGCCATCGGTGACCACGGCAGCCCTTCCGATACAGCGGTGACCGCCGGACCGGACCCCTGGGCGGGTCCGGTCCGGCGGTCCGGTGGATCAGGGGCGCAGCGCCCGCATCAGCAGATCGGCGAGGTGGTCGGCGACCTCGCGCTTGGTGAGCGGCCCGTTGGGCCGGTACCAGGTGGAGAGATGGTGGACCGAGCCGAAGTGGTAGTCCACGACGAGGTCCGCGGGGGTGGCGGTGGAGAAGACCCCCGCCCGCCGGCCCTCCTCGATCAGGGCGCGGAAGCGTTCGTGGTAGCGCCGGCGCTCCGCCCGTACCTGCTTGTGCTTCTCCGGGCTCAGATGGTGCATGGAGCGGAAGAAGATCGAGGCGTCGTCGAGGTTGTCGATGGTGGTGACGACGACATCGGCGGCGGCGGCGCGCAGCCGGACCTCGACCGGCTCGTCCGCGTCGGCATAGGCGTCGAGCCGCTCCTGCTGGACCCTCAGCACCCGGGCGTAGACCTCGTGGAGGAGGTCCTCCTTGGAGCCGAAGTAGTGGTAGAGGGCGCCCTTGGTGACCCCGGCGGCCTCCACGATCTCCTGGACCGAGGTGCGGTCGTAGCCCTGTTCGGCGAAGAGGCGGGTGGCGGCGGCGAGCAGTCTGCTCGGCACCGGGGTGTCGTCCCCGTCCGTCGTCCTGGCCATGGCCGCCACCAACCTCTCGTTCGCTCTGCTCCGTGATGTCCGGTGCCGTCCGTGCGGTCCGCGCGGTCCGCGCGGTCCGCGCGGTCCGCGACGGCCGCGTGCTGTCCGTGACGTCTGTGCTGTCCGTGACGATTCTGACGGCCGCGCGGGGGGCGCGGTTCCAGGAGGCACCGGTTCCGTTCCGAGGATCTTCCCACTAATCGCGGGGGGTGCCGTGCCCGGGACCCGTCTCCCAGGCCTGCTGGAGGCCGTTCATCCCATCGAGCCAGCGCTCGGGGTCGGTGGCCCGGTTGCGGGCGAAACCGGCGACCTCGGGGTGGGGCAGGATCAGGAAGCGGTCGGCGGCGATGCCCTCGAAGAGGGCGTCCGCGACGGTGTCCGGCTCGATGGCGGTGGGGGCGAGGACCAGCTCCCCGGCGGAGCCCGCGGCGGTGAGCATGTCGGTGCGGACCCCCTGCGGGCAGATGGCGTGCACCTTCAGTCCGCGGTGGCGGTAGGTGAGGGAGAGCCATTCGGCGAAGGCGAGGGCGCCGTGCTTGGAGACGCTGTACGGGGCCGCGCCGATCATGGTGAGCAGCCCGGCGGCGGAGACGGTGGAGACGAAGCGGCCGGTGCCGCGCTCCAGCCAGTCGGGGAGCAGCGCGCGGGCCGCGCGGACATGGGCCATCACATTGACGTCCCAGGCGGCGGCCCAGACCTCCTCGTCGGCGAAGGCGTCGCCGGGGGAGGCGAGTCCGGCGTTGGCGCAGTAGATGTCGACGGTGCCGCCGAGTGCCTCACGGGCGTCGGCGATGACGGCGGAGGCGTCGCCGGGGACCGCCGTGGCGCCGATGGCGGAGGCGACGGCCCGCGCCTTGCCGGGGTCGAGGTCGTTGACGACGACCCTGGCGGCCTCCGCCGCGAACCGGCGGGCGAGTGCGGCACCGATCCCGCCGCCCGCTCCGGTGACGACCACTCCCGCGCCCTTGACCTCGTCCATCGCTCTCCCCTTGTCCGTGTTCGGCCGGCGTCCCGCCCCGACGCGATCAGGCACATACTAACCGGTCGGTATGACCCTGGACAGAGCGGATCGCGCCGTCCGGATCGTTCCCCCGGGCCCCGCGTGGCGCTAACGTACGCCTCGCCGACGTACACATCACCGACGTACGCCTCGCCGACGTACGCATCGCCGACGCGCCATGACGGACCGTTCCGGCCGGAAGGGGATCGGATGAGCCTGTCCAGACGGGGGCTGCTGGCCGCCACGGGAGCGATGGGGGCACTGGCGGCGGGCACCCCCTCCGCCGCCGCCGGGGAAGCCACAGAAGCGGAGCGGCTCGGGAGGGCGGGGGCCCGGCGGGTGCGCACCGGCTTCGACCGGCTCGCCGCCGCCGGATACGCCCCGCTGGCCGGGGAGCGGGTGGGCGTGATCACCAACCCCACCGGGGTCACCGCCGAGCTGCGGCACATCGTGGATGTGATGCACGCCGACGACCGGGTCGACCTCATCGCCGTCTTCGGGCCCGAGCACGGCTTCCGGGGCACCGCCCAGGCGGGCGGCTCCGAGGGGCGGTACGACGATCCGGCCACCGGGCTGCCGGTCTTCGACACCTACCGGCTCAGCGGGCAGCGGCTCGCCGATGTCTTCACCGCTTCGGGCGTGGACACCCTGGTCTTCGACATCCAGGATGTGGGCGCCCGCTTCTACACCTATATCTGGACGCTGTACGACTGCATGCGCTCGGCGGCGCTCGCGGGGAAACGATTCGTCGTACTGGACCGGCCCAATCCGATCACCGGCCGCCGAGCGCTGGGACCGGTGCTCGACCCGGCGTACGCCTCCTTCGTGGGTCTGGAACCGATCCCCCAGACCCATGGCATGACCGTCGCCGAACTGGCCCTGCTCTTCAACGCGGAGTTTCTGCGGGAGCGGCCGGTGGAGCTGGAGACGGTCCGGATGTCGGGGTGGCGGCGCGGCGACTTCCAGGACTCCACCGGGCTGCCCTGGGTGCCGCCGAGCCCCAATATGCCCACCCCCGACACGGCCCTGGTCTACGCGGGGACCTGCCTCTTCGAGGGAACCACCCTCTCCGAGGGCCGGGGCACCACCCGGCCGTTCGAGCTGCTGGGCGCGCCCGGGATCGACCACCGCTGGGCCGCGGCGGCGAACGCGCTGGAGCTGCCCGGGGTGCGCTTCCGCGAGGCGTACTTCGCCCCCACCTTCTCCAAGTTCACCGGGCAGACCGTGGGCGGGGTGCAGCTCCATGTCCACGACCGGGAGGCCTTCGATCCGGTACGGACCGGTATCGGGCTGCTGGTGACGGCCCGGCGGAGCTGGAGCGGCTTCGGCTGGACCCAGGACGGGCGGTGGATCGACCGGCTGACCGGCTCCGGGCGGGTCCGCGCCCTGATCGACGCGGGCGCGGACACCGACGCGGTGGTGGCGTCGTGGCAGCCGGAACTGGCCGCGTTCCGCCGGCTGCGACGGCGCTATCTGCGCTACTGAGCCCGGCCACCCGGGGGTGTCGGGGGCACGGGAGGGTCCCGGCGGTGTGCCCGAGGGCGTCCCGGGGGTGTCCCCCACCCGGTGGCAGGGGGGCCACCGGATGGTGGCGTCCCCGCGCCCGCGCCAGCCTGGAGCCATGGACTTCCCGACAACCGCACCGCTGGGACGACGACGGCTGACCGCGCTCGCCCTCACCACCCTGCTCGCCTCCGGGGCGGTGGCATCCCCCGCCGCCGCCCGGCAACGCCGACACCCCCCGACCGGCCCGGCATCCGCTCCCCCGGACACCCGGCCCGCCCCCGCCGACCCCGTACCCGCGCTGGCACGGGCGGCGCACCCGCTCACCGAGCTGCGCCCGCTGGAACGGATGATCCGCGGGGCGTCCATCGTGGGCCTCGGCGAAGCCACCCATGGCTCCGGCGAGTTCTTCCGCGTCAAGCACCGGATCCTCGAACACCTCGTGGAGCGAGCGGGCTTCACCACCTTCGCCCTGGAAGCCAACTGGAGTACGGGGGTCCGCCTCGACGACTATGTCGTGCACGGCCGGGGCGACCTCGAACAGATCATGCGCGAGGAGTTCCAGAGCTCGTACACCCTCTGGAACACCCGGGAGTACCGGGATCTGATCCGCTGGATGCGGGAGCACAATCTGCGGCATCCGCGCCACCCCGTGCGGTTCATGGGCAATGACTGCTCCTACGCGAGCGCCGCGCTCTTCGACACCGTGACCCGCTATGTCGCCGACCACCGGCCGGGGCTGCTCGCCGAGGTACGGGAGCGGTACCGGCCCTGGCGGCCGACCGGGACCGTGGCGGAGACCGTGAGCGGGCTCCTCGCCGCCCCGCTGGCGGAGCGCCACCGGATGCGGGACGACCTGGCGGCGGTGGCGGCCCTGATCGAGCGGCGGCCGGACGGGGCCGACCCGGAGCGGCACTCCTGGGTACGCCGGCACGCCCGCGCCATCGCACAGGTCGGCGGGTTCTACGCGTACGACTACTTCGACCCGGCGCAGACCGGGCCCATGATGCGCTACCGCGACCGGGTGATGGCCGAGAACACGGTGTGGTGGCAGCGGAGGACCGGTGGGCGGGTCCTGCTCTCCGCGCACAACGGGCATGTGGGGTACGAGACGGTCGACCCCGAGCGGTATCCGAAGCTCCAGGGCGCGTTTCTGCGGGAGATGGTCG
This sequence comes from Streptomyces sp. NPDC000594, assembly GCF_040299965.1. NCBI lineage: Bacteria > Bacillati > Actinomycetota > Actinomycetes > Kitasatosporales > Streptomycetaceae > Streptomyces > Streptomyces sp. NPDC000594. Next base: position 43,584 of record NZ_JBEPCY010000018.1, read on the forward strand.
GGGACCGCTATGTGAGCGTCGGGTTCACCTTCGGCCGGGGGTCGTTCCACGCGATGGATCTGACGGACCCGGCGGAGCCGCTGCGGGAGTTCTCGATCCGGGGCCCGGAGCCGGGCAGCGCCGAGGAGACGCTGGAGCGGGTGGCCCGGCAGGACCACTATCTCGATCTGCGGACCGTTCCGGCGCCCGCGCGGGAGTGGCTGAACACGTACCGGCCGGTGTGGAGCATCGGCAACTCCTGGCCGGAGCGGGCCCGTCCGGCCCGGCTCGCCACCGGGTACGACATCCTGATCCATCTCCGCCGGGTGACCGCCTCCCGGCTGCTGCCGCCCGCCGGCGGTGCTCCGACGGACCGGCGCGGCTGACCGGGTCCCCGACGACCCCGACGACCCCGACAACTCTGACGACTCTGACGAGAACAAGCCATCCCAGGTATGGCTGTGGCGCCCCCGAGGCAGGATCCTTCTGACAGATGCGGACGTATCGGGGGAGGGGGCACCATGCCGGGGATGAGCGTAGGGCCCTATCAGGACATCACCTTCGATGAGGAGGGTGAGGCCGACCGGGCGGAACGCGCCCGGCTGCTCGGGCTGGACTGCACCGATCTGGTGATGTTCGCCCATGACCGGAACAACTCCCCCACCGAGGCGGCCCGGCTGTTCTCGGCGTTCTTCGCGCCCTTCCCCGGGCTGCTGGGGACGGGGGTCCGGATGGCGTACGCCGGGATCGTCTGGCCGTCGATGCGGTTCACCGACGAACCGGCGCCGCCGCTCGTCGTACCGCCGGATCCGCCGGGTCCGCGGGGACCGCTCCCGGAGCCGGGGACGGGAGCGGTCCGTCCACCAGGCGCGGTACCGGAGGACGGGCGGATCGCGCTGGACCCGGGGACCCGGCTGGCGCTCCAGGGGCTGTTCCCCGGCCATGAGGGGACGGTCGCCCGGCTCGCCGCGCTGCTGGAGCGGCGGCCCCGGGCCGAGGGGGCGTTCCATGAGTTCGGGCGGCTGGCCCGGAATCTGGCGGAGACCCCGCCGGGCGGTCTCGGCAGCTGCTTCGGCCAGGACCTGCCCCAGGACGAGCAGGGGCCACCCGCACTGCTATACGAGGACACCCTCACCCTCTGCCGGGAGTTCACGGCGGCGCTGGAGAGCGCCCGCCCGGCCGGGGAGACCGGTGCGGCGGCGGACCGGCTGTGGCGGGGGGCGAAGGAGCTGCTCCGCCAGACCACGTACTACGCGCTCAAGCGCCGCGCGGGGGCCGTCGGCGAGCTGGGGCTCGGCCCCCTGCTGGGACAGCTGGCCCGCAGCCGCCCGGGGACCAGGGTCCATCTCGTGGGCCACAGCCAGGGCGCCCGGCTGGTCGCCTTCGCCCTGCGCGGACTGCCCGACGGAGCACGGAACGTGAAGTCGGTGACCTTCCTCCAGGGAGCCTTCTCGCACTACGCCTTCGCCGCGAGCCTGCCCCACGCGGCCCAGAAGTCCGGGGCGCTGCGGGCGATGGAGGACCGGGTCGACGGGCCGGTGGTGGCCTGCTACTCGCGGTACGACAGCGCCCTCGGGGTGCTGTACCCGCTCGCCTCCCGGCTGGCGCGGGACGAGCGGAACGGCCTCGGCGGCCAGGACCGGCGCTGGTGGGCGGTGGGGCACGACGGGCTCCGCGCGGTCTCCTCGCCCTCGGTCCGGCTGACCCTGGAGGAGGCGCTGGGCTCGGGGATGCCGGGCTCGGGATGTGTGAGCGTGGACACGGCGTCGGTGGTACGGCGCGGTGGGCCCCCGTCCGGGGCGCACAACGACATCTGCCATCGGGAGCTGGCCCGGGTGGTGGTGGCGGCGGGCCGGATGGGGCACTGAGCGGACCGCGGGACCCCCGTCCCCCACGGACATCACCGACCGTCAGTTTCGTGTACAGGACATCTGCACGTCACCTTTTCCTCATCATCACACTTCGATGGAGCCGGAACGGGCACCCGTACGTCCAAGCGGTAACGCCGATGTACCAGCGACGGAGGTGGCAGAGCGATGGCCGGTTTTCGGAGTCTCGCGAGACAGGTCCGGGACACACGGTGCGACATGGCGCTACGGCGCTACTCGCTGCGGAAGTGTCTGGAGCGTTTCGCCCCCTATGGGCACCGGGCGACCTGGGACCATCTGTGCTCCCGGCACAGGATCCATCCCGAGGACAGGTCCCCCGACCCTGAGCGGCTGGTGGCCGCACTCGATGAACTGGAGCGCGCGCGGGCCGTCTGGCTCGCCTATGAGGAGCGCTTCGCGGACCGGCGCCGCCGGGAGAAGTACGACGGGCTGCGACGGCTCTCCGCCGAGGACGAGTGGCACCGGCGCGCCCGGGGCGGCAATGGCGTGGCACGGTGCGACCGCCCGCACGCCCACCCCTCGGCCCCGCTGGACGAGGTGCTGAGCCGGCTGATCGAGGCGCTGGAGCGGGAGCCCGCCGCCCACTGCCCCGTCTGCGCGGCCACCGTGATCGTGTGGCGGCGGGATCTGACGGACGAGCCGTGGAACGGGCCGGTCTGCACGGGCTGCGGCATCGTGGTGCCCCGCCCGGCGCTCACCCCGGAGACGGTCGCGGCGGCCAAGCGGGCCACCCGGAACGCCCTGGCGTCGGCGGCCTGAGAACGGACCGGGGCGAACGGCGCCCCGGTGGAGGCGGTGGCCCGGATGAGTACGGGGGCGGGCCGCCCCGGCCCCAGGAGGCCGTCCACCCGTGAAGGCCGGGCGCGGAAGTCAGGCGCGGAGATCAGCCATGGAGATCAGCCGTGGCGGCCGGGCGCGGAGATCAGTCCTCGTCCTGATAGCGGACCGGCAGCAGCCGGGAGCCCGCCATCCGACGGCCGAAGGCGTCCTCCGGGTTGGAGAGGACACAGGTCTCCAGGGAGAGACAGCCGCAGCCGATGCAGTCGGTGAGATGGTCCCGCAGCCGGTGCAGCTGCTTGATCCGGTCGTCCAGCTCGGTACGCCAGGTGTGGGAGAGCCGGGCCCAGTCGTCCCGGTCGGGCGTCCGCTCCTCGGGCAGCTCCGTCAGGGCGTCCCGGATGGTGGCGAGCGGGATGCCGACCCGCTGCGCGGCCCGGACAAAGGCCACCCGGCGCAGGGCGTCCCGGGCGTAGCGGCGCTGGTTCCCACTGGTGCGGCGGCTCTTGATGAGCCCCTTGGCCTCGTAGAAGTGCAGGGCTGAGACGGCCGCGCCACTGCGCGCGGACAGCTGACCTACGGTCAGTTCATGGCTCTGCTCGGGAGTCTCGGACACCCCGTCCACCCTACTGGGTCCGTCGTTGACAGCCGCCCGCCCTTTCACCATGCTGAGCAAGCGCTCAGCGCCGAGCGGGCGTCCGGGGAAGGCCCGTGGGCGTCGCGGGGCCGCGCCGGAGGACAGGGATGGGTGAGATGGCCGAACCGAGGATCTTCACTTCCGCCGGAGAACTGCGCGCCGCGATCGGCGAACCGCTCGGCTACAGCGACTGGCTGGAGATCGACCAGAAGCGGATCGACCTCTTCGCCGAGGCGACCGGCGACCACCAGTGGATCCATGTGGACCCGGAGCGGGCCGCCGCCGGGCCGTTCGGGGCGACCGTCGCCCATGGCTATCTGACGCTCTCCCTGCTCCCCGCGCTGGTGCCGCAGGTGCTGCGGGTCGAGGGCCTGAGGATGGGGCTCAACTACGGTACGGACAAGGTGCGCTTCCCCGCCCCGGTGCCGGTGGGGTCCCGGCTGCGGGCCACGGCGGTGATCGCGAATGTGGTGGAGACGGGTGGCGGAGTGCAGGTCACCGCGGTGGTCACGGTGGAGCGCGAGGGCGGCACCAAACCGGTCTGTGTGGCCGAGTCGGTCTCCCGCTACTACTTCTGACCCCGTACCCGCCTCCGACCCCGCTACCGCTTCCGGCGCCGCTACCGCTTCCGGATCCGGCCGCCGCTCCCGACTGCCGTTACGGCTTCCGGGCCGGTGCCCCCGGCGCCGCGCCGGCTCCCCCGGTGACCATCCGCAGGACCAGATCGGCGTAGAGCGCGCCGACCTCCTCCGGGGTGCGCCGCCCCCGGATGTTGAACCAGCGGGCCACATCGATGCAGAGCGAGAGCACGGCCAGGGTGGTCCCGGGCAGATCCGGCACATCGAACTCGCCCGTCTCCACACCGTCGTGGAGGATGCCCCGGACCACGGCGCCGCTGCGGCGGCGCAGCTCCACGATCTCGGCCCGGTGCTCCGGGGAGAGCGCGTCCAGCTCGTACTGGACCACCCGGGCGGTGTCATGGCGGCCCGCGTGCCAGCGGACGAAGGAGCTGACGGCGTCGGCCAGCCGCTCGCCGGGGGTGCCGGGGCGCTCGGCGGCGGTGGACAGCACCTCCAGGGCGCGGTCGTGGCCGATCCTGCTGATCCGGTGGAGCAGCTCTTCCTTGGTCTTGTAGTGGATGTAGAGCGCGGCGGGGCTCATACCGGCGCGGCCCGCGATGTCCCGGGTGGTCGTCGCGTGATAGCCGCGCTCGGCGAACGCCTCGACGGCCGCGACCAGCAGCTTTCTCGCCGCCTCCGGCGCGACCTCGGCCCAGGGGGCCTCGTCGCCGATTCTTTCGTCGGCCGTGTTCATGGCCCGCCTCTCTCCTGCTACCAGGGGGAACACCATACCCCGGCAGGTGAGCAAGCGCTTAGATGTGCGATCCGCCGGGCGGGTGGACCGCCCGGCGGGGATCCGGCGGGGTCCCCGCCGGATCGAAAGGCACCGGGCGCCGGTGAGCGCCGGGACCGGAAACCGTCAGAACTGGAGCGACTTGGTCTGAAGATACTCCCGCAGCCCGTGTTCGCCCAGCTCACGCCCGACACCCGACTGCTTGTAGCCGCCGAAGGGGGCCAGCGGGTTGAACCGGCCGCCGTTGATGTCGACCTGTCCGGTCTCCATCCGCCGGGCGAAGGCGACCGCCTCGGCCTCGTCGGCCGCCCAGACCGCGCCCGCGAGCCCGTACACCGTGTCATTGGCGATCCGCAGCGCGTCCTCGGTGTCCTCGTACGGCAGCACCGCCACCACCGGACCGAAGATCTCCTCCTGGGCGATGGTCATCCCCGGGGTGACATCGGCGAAGACCGTGGGGCTGACGTAGTACCCCTTCTCCCGGGGCGCCTCGGGTCCGCCGGTGACCAGCCGGGCGCCCTCAGCGATCCCCTGCTCGATCAGGCCCCGGACCCGGTCCCGCTGCCGGGCGCTGACCAGCGGCCCGATGCCCTCGCCCGGCGGGTGTCCGGCGGCGGCCCCGGCGGCCAGCCGGACGGCCTCCTCGTACCGCTCCCGGTGGACCAGCATCCGGCTCCACGCGTTGCAGCTCTGCCCGGAGTTGAACATCACCCGGGCGACCCCGGTGGTGACCGCGCGGGCGAGATCGGCGCCGGGCAGGATCACATTGGCGGACTTGCCGCCCAGCTCCAGCGCCACCCGCTTGACCGCTCCCCCGGCGAGGGCGCCGATCTGCCGGCCGACGGCGGTGGAGCCGGTGAAGGAGACCAGGTCCACACCGTCGTGGGCGGCGAGCGCCGCACCGGCGACCGGGCCGGTGCCGGTCACCACATTGACCACCCCGGCGGGCAGCCCCGCCTCGTGGACGGCCTCGGCGAAGCGCTGGGCGGTCAGCGGGGTGTTCTCGGCGGGCTTGACGACCACGGTGCACCCGGCGGCGAGCGCGGGCGCCACCTTGGCCACCACCTGGTGCAGCGGATAGTTCCACGGGGTGATGGCGGCGACCACACCGACCGGTTCCAGCAGCACCGTGGAGTTGCCGACGCGCTCCTCGAAGGCGAAGCCGGCCGCCAGTTCGGCGTAGGACCCGGCGATGGTCACCGGGAGCCCCGCGTGGACCTGGCGGGCGAGGGCGGGCGGGGCGCCCAGCTCGGCGGTGATGGTGGCGGCGATGGTGTCCGCGCGGGCCGCGAGGACGTCCCGGAGCGCGGCGATCCCGGCGGCCCGTGCCGCGGGCGGGGTCGACGCCCAGCCGGGCAGGGCGGCGCGGGCGGCCCGTACCGCCGCGTCGATGTCCTCGGCGGTGCCCGCCGGGACCTCGGCGATGACCTCCTCGGTGACGGGGTCGACCACCTCGATGGTGTCGCCGGTGGCGGCGGGGCGCCACGCTCCACCGATGTACATCCCGTTGTGGGGGTTCAACGCGACTCCTCCTGGAACTCCGCCGACCGGTGACCGCTGGCCGCTGACCGCTGACGGGGTGGTGCTTCACCCGTACGGCTCAACGTAGCCAGCGCGGGTCCCGGCTGCCACCCACGCCCGCCCCCGCGAAAACGGTCCACCCGGTGCCGGGCGGGCCGTTGCGCGGGGGCGGGCCCGAGCGGCGTCAGCCGTCGAAACCCAGCAGGTCGGCGGGGGTGGGACAGACCCGGCGGCCGTGGTGGTCGAAGACATAGAGCCGGGCCAGGTCGACCAGGAGCGGCACCCGCGCCCCGGGCTGGAGCCAGAGGTCCGGGCGGGCCCGGACCACCAGGTCACCGGGGGTCAGGGCGGCGCCCTCCGGGTCGTAGAGGGCATAGGGGTCGTACGGGGGCCGACCCGTGCCGCGGGCTCCGGAGCGGCCCGCCTCGGCCGGTCCGGTGGGTGGCCGGCCGCGGACCGGGCGGCCGGTGCCGCGCCCGGTGGGCCGGCTCCGCCGGGGTCGCGGCGGACGGGGTGGCTCCGGCTCCGGCACGGCGGCGGCCCGGGAGCCGGTGTCGCAGTGCACCAGGGCCTCGTGGCCCTGGTAGTCGGTATGGGCCACCACCCCGCCGAGCGGGACCTCGCCGGGTCGCGCCCGGCTGGGAAGGGCGATCCGGACCGCCTCGGAGCGCAGCCCGACCACGATCCGCCGCCCCTGCTGGATCCGGAGCAGCTGATGGTCGACGCTGAGCGGTTCGGGCAGCGGCAGCCGCTGTCCGCCGAGGTCCAGGGCCATTCCCCCGCCGGGCGGGGCGTGCACCACGGCCTGGAGGAGGCTGATCCGGGGGGTGCCGACAAAGGTGGCGACGAAGAGGTTCCGGGGCAGGCCGTAGATGTCGCGGGGCGGCCCGATCTGCTGGAGCACCCCCGCGCGCAGCACGGCGACCCGGTCCCCGAGCGCCATCGCCTCCGCCTGGTCATGGGTGACATGGAGGGTGGTGGCCCCGGTCTCCCGGACGAAGCGGACGATCCTCGCCCGCAGTCTCAGCCGCTGCTTGGGGTCGCTGTGGGCGAGGGGTTCGTCCAGGAGGAGGACGGAGGGGCGGCGGGAGAGGGCCCGCCCCATGGCGACCCGCTGGCGTTCGCCGCCGGAGAGCTGGGCGGGGTAGCGGTCGAGCAGCTCCTCGATCCCGAGCCGGCGGGCGGTGGCCTCGACCAGGGGGCCGGGGTCGCGGCGCGGGTGAATCACCCGAAGGGGGAAGCCGATGTTGTCGCGGTTGGTCATCGTGGGGTAGAGGGCGAAATCCTGGAAGACCATGGCCATGTCGCGGGCGCCCGGGGCGAGTTGGCCGGCGGGTTCTCCGTCGAGCAGGAGTTCACCGTCCGTGGGGTGTTCCAGTCCGGCTATCAGACGCAGGACGGTGGTCTTTCCGCAGCCGGAGGGGCCGAGGAGGGCCAGGAATTCACCGGGTGCGACTCCGAGGGTGAGCCGGTCGACGGCGCGCGGTGCCCGTCCATAGCTTTTGCTGACGTTGTGCAGGGAAATGGCGCGTGTCATGTGGGGGTCCCGCCGTGATGTGGGGAGCGGCTGAGACGCCTGAAATTATCCGACCGCCCCCGGCGGGTACATGGCGGCGGAAGAGATTTACCCGGCCTTTCCCCGGCACCCCTCGGTCACCCGCCCCGGCGCCCTTCCCTTACCCACCCGGGGCCCGTCCCAAAATGACATTCCTCTCATGGAACGGAAAACCCCCGCACCGCCGGGCGCATGGCCTCCGGGGAGACCGTGGGACGGTCTCCGGCAGGACGGAGGAGGCCGGACACCGGGGGTGGGCCGGTGCTTGCGCCTGGGCGGTACGGGGGTGGTCGCGAGGCCGTTCCGGTCGGTACGGGGGCGGTCGCGGGGGCCGTGCGGGACGGCCCGGGGCGAGGGTCAGATGATGCCGAAGAGGAGCCCGGCGGCCAGCACCACCAGCGAGGTGAGCGCGGCCCATTTGACGGTGAAGCGGGTGTGGTCGCCGAACTCCACCTTGGCCATGCCGACCAGGACGTAGACGGCGGGCACCAGCGGGCTGGACATGTGCAGCGCCTGGCCCACCAGGGAGGCGCGGGCGATCTCCAGCGGGGAGACGCCGTGGGCGGCGCCCGCCTCGGCGAGGACCGGCAGCACACCGAAGTAGAAGCCGTCGTTGGACATGAAGTAGGTGAGCGGCAGGCTCAGCAGACCGGTGACGATGGCCATGTGCGGACCCATGCCCTCGGGGACCGTCTCGACCAGCCAGTCGGCCATGCTCTGGACCATGCCGGTACCGGTGAGGACACCGGTGAAGACAGCGGCGGCGAAGACCATGCCGGCGACATTGAGGACGTTCTCGGCGTGGGCGCCGATGCGCTCCTTCTGCTCCGCCATGTTGGGGTAGTTGACCGTGAGGGCGAGGGCCGCACCGAGCAGGAAGAGCACCGGGATGGGCAGCAGCTCCATGATCATCGCGGTGAGCAGGGTGACGGTGAGACCGGCGTTGAACCAGTAGAGCTTGGGGCGCAGGGTCGGGCGGTTGGGGTCCAGCCCATGGAAGCCCTCGTCATCGGCGTCGCCGGGCGTCCCGTCGCCGTCCGTGCCGGTACCCGCGGAGCCGGTGGCACCCTTGCCGTCCGTGCCGCCCGTGCCGCCCTTGGCGTCCTTGGTCAGCGAGGTGCCGCCGCCGGAGGTGACCAGCACATCGCCCTGCTCCGTCTCCAGCGCCTCGTCGAGGCTGAGGTAGCCGACGCGCTTGCGCTCCCGCAGGCCCAGGAAGTACGCGAGGACGAAGACGAAGAGCAGACCCACGAGAAGCGCCGGGATCATCGGGACGAAGATGTCGGCGGCGTCCAGCTTGAGCGCGGTGGCCGCGCGGGCGGTGGGACCGCCCCAGGGCACGGTGTTCATGACGCCGTTGGCGGTGGCGGCGACACCGGTCATCACGACCAGGCTCATCCCGAGCCGCTTGTAGAGCGGATACATCGCCGAGACGGTGATCATGAAGGTGGTGGAGCCGTCGCCGTCCAGCGAGACGATCGCGGCGAGCACCGCCGTACCGACCACGACCCGCATCGGGTCCGCTTTGCAGAACTTCAGAATGCCGCGGACGATCGGGTCGAAGAGACCGACATCGATCATCACACCGAAGTAGACGATCGCGAACATCAGCATCGCCGCGGTGGGAGCGAGATTGCCCACCCCTTCGATGACGTAGTCCCCGAGCTTGGCGCCCTTGCCGACAAGCACACAGAAGAGCGCGGGGATGAGGACCAGCGCCGCGATGGGCGACATCTTCTTCATCATGATCAGGACCAGGAAGGTCGCAATCATGGCGAAGCCGAGGATTGTCAGCATGGGGGCTACCTAACGTTCATCCTTGAACTCCCACCGGAGCGGCGGTCCGGATGACGTTAGGTCCCGTCAAAAGCTGTTAACAAGATGTTGACGTGTGAGCAATAAGAGCAAAACACCAGGTGAAGGCGGATACGGCCGATCCGCGCCCCGGAACGGCGCTCCCGGGGCCTTCCGGCGGCCCGCCGACACCCCCCGGGCCACGCCACGGACCACCTCCGGACCACCCGACGGGCCGCCTCCGAACCGCCCTCGGACCGCCTCCGTACCGTCCCGGGACCACCTCCGTACCGCCGCCGGCACCCGTCCGCCGGGTCGCCATTGACGCCCGGGGCGCGCAATCCTACGGTGACCCATAGGATTGACTTCGGCTATCCACCGGGAGCGGCGATGAGCGGCATCGAGCAGGCCAGGGCACGGGAACGGGAACAGGCACGGGAGACCGCCGGAGGCCTGGGGCACTCCCTGGGCTTCGGCAACGAGCACAGCTCCGAGGCGGTCCCCGGGGCCCTCCCGGTGGGACGCAACTCCCCCCAGCGCGCCCCCCTCGGTCTCTACGCCGAACAGCTCAGCGGCTCCGCCTTCACCGAGCCGCGCGCCCACAACCGCCGCACCTGGCTCTACCGGATCCGCCCCTCGGCCGCCCATCCCCCGCTGCGCCGGATCGAGAACGGGAGCCTGTGCGGCGCCCCGTTCACCGGGGCCGCCCCCGACCCCAACCGGCTGCGCTGGGACCCCCTGCCCGAGCCCGCGCCCGGCACCGACTGGCTGGCCGGTCTGTGGACCCTCGGCGGCAACGGCGACCCCGCCCGGCGCGGCGGCATGGCCGTGCACCTCTACCACGCGAACGCGCCCATGACCCGGGTCTTCGGCGACGCCGACGGCGAGCTGCTGATCGTGCCCGAGCTGGGCGGGCTGCTGCTCGTCACCGAGCTGGGTGTCCTCGCCGCCCGCCCCGGCGAGGTGGCCCTGATCCCGCGCGGGGTCCGCTTCCGGGTCGAGCTGCTGGACGAGCGAGCCCGGGGCTATGTCTGCGAGAACTTCGGCCGTCCCTTCGTCCTTCCCGACCTCGGCCCCATCGGTGCCAACGGACTGGCGAACGCCCGTGACTTCCGGGCCCCCGTCGCCGCCTACGAGGAGGTGGAGGCGCCCGTCGAGACGGTCACCAAGTACTGCGGCAACCTCTGGGGCACCACCCTGGACCACTCCCCCCTCGATGTGGTCGCCTGGCACGGCAACCATGTCCCCTACGTCTACGACCTGCGCCGCTTCAATGTGATCGGGTCGATCTCCTATGACCACCCGGATCCGTCGATCTTCACGGTGCTGACCTCACCGTCGGACACCCCCGGGCTCGCCGGAGTGGACTTCGTGGTCTTCGCCCCGCGCTGGCTCGTCGGCGAGGACACCTTCCGCCCGCCGTACTTCCACCGCAATGTGATGAGCGAGTACATGGGGCTGATCGAGGGCGCGTACGACGCCAAGACCGCCGGAAAGGGCGGCTTCGTCCCCGGCGGCGGCTCACTGCACCCCATGATGTCGGCGCACGGCCCCGACCGGGAGACCTTCGACCGGGCGAGCGCCGCCGACCTCGTACCGCAGCGGATCGACGACGGTCTCGCCTTCATGTTCGAGACCCGCTGGCCGATCCTCACCACGGAGCAGGCGGCCGGGGCGGACCACCGGCAGAAGGGGTACGACGGCGTATGGCAGGGTCTTGAGCGTCATTTCCCCTCCTGATCCGGAGAGACGGAGCCCGCCGTGACCTCCTCCTTCGCCCCCGACTCGGTGGTGCTCAACCGCAAGCTGCCGCTGTGGTACCAGGTGTCGCAGTCACTGCGGGCCTCGATACTCGGCCGTGGGCCCGACGCCTCGCTGCGGCTGCCCACCGAGGAACAGCTGGCCGCGCATTACGGGGTCAGCGTGCTCACCATGCGCCAGGCGCTCAAGGAACTGGAGGAGGAAGGGCTGATCAGCCGCCACCGGCGGCGCGGCACCTTTATCGAGCCCCGGGCGCGCCGGGGGGCTCCCCGGCGGCTGCTCGGCTCCATCGACGCGATCGTCGCCCAGCAGTCCGGCGAGCGGACCACCATCCTGGGGCACGGCCCCGGGCCGGTCCCCGGTGATATCACCGAGTACTTCCCCGGCCTCACCGAGGTGGTCACCTACCGGCGGCTGCGCTGCGACGGCGAGAGCGGCGAACCCACCAACTGGGCGGAGAACGCCGTCCACCCCGAGATCGCCGCCCGGATCGACCTGGCCGATCTGGAGCGCTGGCCGATGACCAAGGTCCTGCGGGACGCCGTCGGGGTACGGATCAGCCGGATCACCGACACCGTCGAGGCCCGGCTCGCCGACCCGCCGACCGCACAGCTCCTTCAGGTGCCGCTGCTCAGCCCGATCCTGCACTACACGGGGGTGACCTACGACGGGGACGGCCGCGTGGTGGATGTGGCCCGTATCCGCTACCGGGGGGACCGCTTCTCCTTCTCGGTCACGGTGGACGCGGAGTGACGGCGGAGCCGCGCCGGGAAGGAGTGATGGCCCGAGCGCGGGGTCGCTCAGGCGGTGACACGTGACGGCGGGCACGCGCGTGGGGGAGGCGTGCCGTCGAGCGGAGCGACGAGGGTCAGTGGCGGCTGCCGAAGAGCGAGCGGCGCAGTCGGCGCAGCGGCGCGAAGAGCGAGACCCCGCCCCGGCGCCCCCGGTCGTGCGTCACATCGCGCTTGGTCAGCTCGCGCATCAGCGAGGTGGCCTCGACGGCGTCACGCCGGGGCACGGCGGGACCGCCGAGCACCGAGAGATGCCGGTCCAGGCGGGTGCTGGTCGCTTTGTTCCCGCAGGTGATCGCAGGCACACGCGGCCTGCTGCGCGCAGTTATCTGTTCCATGTCCATTTCCGGTCCATCCCACCGTCACTCCGCCGTCTTCCCCGCCCCTGGCACACCCGGCCCTGGGCAGGCTAACCCTATCGTCCCCGCCGGGCACCCGGGTATCCCGCCCGGAGGATTCACCATGACCGCAGGCGAGTTGACCTTCGCCCGATGAATCCACCCGAATCCCGGGCGAGTTGGACAGCTTACGAGCACCCGGGAAGGATTCTTCCCTTCCTCACGTGCCCCATGCGCCCGAGCGGCCTCTGGCGTGATGACGGTCACACCCTGTGACGGCGTCCGGGGCGCCTCCGGCCCGAGGCCGTGCCGGCGGCGCCCCGGGTCCGGATGCACCCCGGGTCGGACGGAGGCCCGGGTCAGACCTTCGCGCGGAAGGCCGGCAGATAGCCGCCGGACTGGCCATTGGCGGTGGGGTGGTACGACTCGCCGATGTTCAGCCAGTTCACGCTGTGCAGCCAGGAGGCGCTGGAGCAGATCTCGTGGTTGGTGAAGTAGGGGACGACATCCGCGAAGTCGAAGCCGTGGTTGGCGGCCCGCTTGGCGATGGCGGTGTTCAGATGGTCGGCGGCGTTGTTGATCGCCGCGCGCTCGTTCTCGGAGAGCCCGGCGAGACAGCCGCCGCCCAGCTTGTAGAAGCGGGGGTAGCCGAGGACGACGACCTGGGCGGCGGGCGCCCTGCCGGAGATCGCGTTGTAGACGCTGTCGAGCCTCCCCGGAAGGGTGCTGTCGACGAACGCCTTGGCCGTGTTGACCCGGTTGATGCAGTTGGCCTCGGACTGGAGGATGCAGGTCGTCATCACATCGGCGAAGCCCGCGTCATTGCCGCCGACGGAGACCGAGACCAGGTCGGTCGAGGCGTTGAGCGGCCCCAGCTGCCTGCCGGTCACATCACTGGTGATGGCGCCCGAGCAGGCGGTGAACGAGAAGGACGAGGGGGCGTTCGCCGCCGCCCAGAGCCGGGGGAACGCCTTGCTGCTGCGCTTGCAGTCACCGCTGGCGCTGTCATAGCTGCCGGCGCCGACGCCCGAGGAGTACGAGTCCCCGAGCGCCACATAGTCGAGGGGGGCGGCGCTTTCGGCGGCCTGGGCCTGGCCCGCGCCGGTCAGGGCGAGCACGGCTCCGAGCAGGAGCGAGGACGAGAGAGCCGTGATGCGCGACAGTTTCATGAGACCTCTCAAGTAGCAGGATCGCTGCGTCGATTCACGTTCTTACCAGTCAGTACGGAACTTCGGAAGTGTTCATGACAATCAATCGAATACCTCTTGACGGAGCCTCAGATACCGCTGTAGCAAGCGCTTTCAACGGATCATCAACGACCAAAGCGCCCTGAGGCGGAGCATAGGAGACAACTCGGTGCGCGTCCGCCGTTTCCGCTCGGGAAACCCGGTGCGCCGAAAGGTTCGATGCCGGATCATGGGGCGCATATCCACCGCATGGCTTCACCCGATCCACCCGATCCACCCGACACCAGTGGGAGCGCATGTCCGCCGCAGCAGTACCACCGCAGAGCGCGTTGCCGATCCGGCTCACCGTGGACGACAGCGACTCGCCGCTGGATGTCGTCGACGCCCTCTTCCTCGGCCGGTTCGCCAGCGGCGAGCAGCCCTACTCCCACGCCCGGCAGATCGAGCGGGTCAAGCACGGCCACGAGCTGCTGCCGCCGGGGGCGAAGGTGCTGCGCTCGGCGCGCGACGACGACCGCAGCGCCCTGCTCGCCGAGGGCGAGGGCTGGACCGTCCTGATCTCCCGCTGGAACCGGGGAGTCCATGTCTCGGTCACGGCGGTCAGCCCCGAGCTGGCCGAGCGGATCGTCCGTGAGTCGACCGCGGACGCCTCCGACGAGCCCGAACCCCAGCAGGACAACGTACCGATGGGCTTCTGGTACGTCTCCCCGCGCCGGGGCCCGCACCGCACCACCCGCCAGATCACCGCGGGCAGCTGGTCCGACATCCGGCGCAACTACACCGCCCCGGTGGCCGGGGCCATGGACCGGCTGATGAAGGTCACCCCGGACGACATCGCCGGCCGGCTGCTCCTGCTGCACGGGCCGCCGGGCACCGGGAAGACCTCGGCGCTGCGCACCCTCGCCCGCTCCTGGCGGGACTGGTGCCAGGTGGACTGTGTGCTCGACCCGGAGCGGCTCTTCAGCGATGTCGGCTATCTGATGGACATCGCCATCGGCGAGGACGACGGCACGGGCAAGGACCGGTGGCGGCTGCTGCTGCTGGAGGACTGCGACGAGCTGATCCGGGGCGAGGCCAAGCACACCGCGGGCCAGGCGCTCTCCCGGCTCCTCAATCTCACCGACGGCCTGCTGGGGCAGGGCCGCAATGTCCTGGTCGGGGTGACCACCAACGAGGACCTGGAGCGGCTGCATCCGGCGGTGGTACGGCCGGGCCGCTGTCTGGCCCGGATCGAGGTGGGGGCGCTGACCCGCGAGGAGTCGGCGAACTGGCTGGGCACCGAGGAGGGGGTGGGGCGCGAGGGCTCCACCCTGGCGGAGCTGTACGCGCTGCGCCGGGGCACGGGGCCCGCCTCCGTACCCGAGCAGAACGCCGGGGCCGGGGCCGGTCTCTACCTCTGAGCCCCGGCACCTCCGAGCCCCGACATCGCTGAACCCCCGACGCCGCTGAGCCCCCGGGCCGCCCGGAGGGGCTCAGCCGTCGTACGCGGCCCGCAGGGCGTCCCGGACCGCCGCCCCCGCCGCCTCCCGGTCCGCGCCGAGTCTGCGGGCCCGGTCGGCGAAGACCCCCGCGGCGGCGGCCAGTTCCCGCGCGGCGGCGTCCTCCGCCGCGGCCACGAAGGTGCCGTGCCGGCCCCGGGTCTCGATCACCCCGTCCGTCTCCAGCGCGCGATAGGCCTTGGCGACCGTATTGGCGGCCAGGCCCAGCTCCTGGGCGAGCCCGCGCACGGTGGGCAGCCGGTAGCCGACCGGCAGCGCCCCGGAGCGGGCCCGCTCCGAGAGCTGGGCACGGAGCTGTTCGAAGGGGGCGATGGCCGAGTCCGTGTCGATCACGATCTTCAGAGTCACCCCCCGATTCTCCCCCGGCCCCGGGGTGTCCACCGGAAATGCCCGTGCGACACGGTCCCCGCCGTACCTAACGTACGGATCATGGAAAGAGCGAGAACGGTGACGGTCCGGCTGATGAAGGCGGGCCGGGAGAAGATCGCGTATCCGGCGGAGGTGGTCGGTGACGACGGGACCCGGCTGACCGTCCGGGCGCGCTGGGCCGGTTCGGGCGTCCGGGACTTCGGCTTTGTCCGGTTCGAGCCCGGCGATGTGTTTATCGAGCACTACTGGCGGGACCGCTGGTACGCGGTGAAGGAGGTCCGGACCGGCGACGGTGTGCTCAAGGGCTGGTACTGCGACATCACCCGGCCCGCGCGGATCCCCGGTGACGGCGGCGAGGTGGTCGCCGAGGACCTGGACCTGGATCTGTGGGTAGGCGCGGAGGGCTCTCCGGTGCTCCGGCTGGACGAGGACGAGTTCGCGGCGAGCGGTCTGGAGGGGAGGGACCCCGAGGCCGCCCGGCAGGCACTGAGCGCCCTGGACGAGCTGGAGGCCCTGGCCCGGGCCGGCCGGATCGGGGAGCTGCTCGTACCCCCGCCCGTAACCCCGCCCGTACCGCCGCCGCACCGCTGAGCGGGCACCCGGCCACCGGGGACCAGGACCGACCACCGGCACCGGCACCGGCACCGGGAAAGCACTCTCCCCGCGACCGGAGTACCGGCCGCGGGGAGAGTGTGTGGGGGGATTATTCAGAGACGCTTCGGCGCCGGACGACCAGCTTCATGATCAGCGGCCAGGCGAGAAGGACGACGATGATCGCGTAGACGGTCACCGAGAACGGGGTGTTGACCAGGCCGGAGACGCTGCCGTCACTGATCTGGAGCGCACGGCGCAGCTGCTGCTCGGCGTTGGGGCCGAGGATCACACCGATGACGGCGGGTAGCACCGGCAGCCCGTACCGCCGCATCCCGAAGCCCAGCAGACCGATGAGCAGCAGGATGACCAGGTCGAGGGCCTCGCCGCCGACCGCGTAGGCGCCGACACCGGCGAAGAAGAGGATGCCCGCGTAGAGATAGGGACGCGGGATCCGCAGCAGCTTGGCCCAGACGGGGGCGAGCGGCAGGTTCAGCGCCAGCAGCAGCACCAGGCCGACGAAGAGCGAGGCGATCAGGCCCCAGACCAGGTCGGGCTCGCGCTCGAACAGCAGCGGTCCGGGCTGGATGCCGTACTGCTGGAAGGCGGCGAGCATCACCGCGGCGACGGCGGTGGTGGGCAGGCCGAGGGTGAGCATCGAGACCAGGGTGCCCGACGCGGAGGCGGAGGCCGCCGACTCGGGTCCGGCCACGCCCTCGATGGCGCCCTTGCCGAACTCCTGCTTGTTCTTGGAGAGCCGCTTCTCGGTGACATAGGAGAGGAAGGTCGGGATCTCCGCGCCGCCCGCGGGGATCGCGCCGAAGGGGAAGCCGATGAACGGTCCGCGCAGCCAGGGCTTCCAGGTGCGCTTCACATCCTCCTTGCCGAGCCAGGGGCGGCCGACCGGGATGGGCTCGGCGCCGCCGCGGCGCAGATGGGCCGCGACCCACAGGGCCTCGCCGATGGCGAAGAGACCGACCGCGACGATGACGACGTCCACGCCGTCGGCGAGGTGGAGATTGCCGAAGGTGAGCCGCTGCTGGCCGGTCATCGAGTCGAGACCGACGAGGCCGATGGTCAGACCGATCAGCAGGGAGGCCAGACCGCGGATCCGGGAGGAGCCGAGGACGGAGGTGACCGCGATGAAGGCGAGCACCATGATGGCGAAGTAGTCGGGGGCGCCGATGTCGACGGCGAGTTCGGCGACGGTCGGGGCGAGGGCGACCAGCAGCAGGGTGCCGATCAGACCGCCGGTGAAGTGGCCGATGGCCGCGGCGGCGAGCGCCTGGGAGCCCCGGCCGGATTTGGCCATGGGATTGCCCTCGATCGCGGCGACCACCGCCGCGCTCTCACCGGGGGTGTTGAGCAGGATCGAGGTGGTGGAGCCGCCGAACATGGCGCCGTAGTAGATACCGGCGAACATGATGAACGCGCCGGTCGGCTCCAGGCCGTAGGTGACGGGCAGCAGCAGGGCCACCGCCATGGCGGGACCGATGCCGGGCAGGACGCCGATGGCGGTGCCCAGGAGCACACCGATCACCGCCCAGAGGAGGTTGATCGGGGTCAGCGCGGTGCCGAAGCCGTCGATCAGGGAATTGAAAGAGTCCATCGGCTAGAGCACCCCCATCAGCGGGCCACCGGGGAGCGGAACGCCGAGCAGATTGTTGAAGAGGTAGTAGGTGACCAGCGACAGAACGGCGGCGATCAGCGGATCCCGGTGGTGGCTCCGGCTGCCGAGGGCGAAGGCGGCCCCCCAGAAGAGGAGCATCCCGGAGATGGGGAAGCCGACCGGGCCGATGAGGACCGCGAAGCCGAGGAAGACTCCGGCGAGCAGCAGCACGGTGCGCCAGTCGCTGGGCTCGCTGAGGTCGATGTCCTCGCCGGTCTCGGCCTCGCCCCGGCCGCCGCGCACCACATCGATGGCGAGCAGGACGGCGATCACCAGCAGCCCGAGGCCGACGGCTATCGGCACCGTCCTGGGGCCGACCGGGCCGCGCTGGGAGATGTCGACGTCCATGGTGATGGCGTCGCCGAGGACCAGCAGACCGATGGCGAAGAGCAGGACGCTGACGCCGATCTCGGAGTGTTCGCGCAGCCAGCCGCCGCCGGATCCGGCGGGGCGGGCGGAGCTCTCCGTCCGGTTCACGGGAGATTCCTGTGAGTTCACAGTCCCAGCTCCTTCAGCACCGTGTCCACGCGCTCGTCCTGCGCGTCCAGGAAGTCGCCGAACCTGTCCCCGGTCATGAAGGCGTCGGTCCAGCCATGGGTCTTCAGGGACTCCTTCCACTCCTTGGAGTCATGGAGCTTGGCGACCAGGGCGATGAGCTTCTCGCGCTCCTCGTCGGAGAGTCCGGGGGGCGCCACGATCCCGCGCCAGTTGGTGAACTCGGTGTCGATACCGGCCTCACGCAGGGTGGGGGCGTCCAGTCCGGGCACCCGCTCGGGGCCGGTGACCGCGAGCAGCCGCAGCTCGCCCGCCTTGATCTGGTCGAGGTACTCGCCGACACCGGAGACGCCGAAGGCGACCTTGTTGCCGAGGATGGAGGCGAGGAGTTCGCCGCCGCCGTCGAAGGGGATGTAGTTGACGGTCTTGGGGGCGATGCCCGCCGCCTGCGCCATCAGCATGGGGGCGAGGTGGTCGGGGCCACCGGGCGAGGAACCGCCGCCGACGGGCAGCTTGCCGGGGTTCTTCTTCCAGGCGGCGACCAGGTCCTGGATGGTCTTGTACGGGGAGTCCTTGGACACCACCACGATGTCCTGCTCCTCCGTGAGCCGGGCGATCGGGGTGGCGTCCGCCAGGGTCTTCGGGGACTTGTTGGTGTGGACGGCGCCGACGACACCGAGGCCCATGGACATCAT
The DNA here is from genome assembly GCF_040299965.1 of Streptomyces sp. NPDC000594. Taxonomy (NCBI): domain Bacteria; kingdom Bacillati; phylum Actinomycetota; class Actinomycetes; order Kitasatosporales; family Streptomycetaceae; genus Streptomyces; species Streptomyces sp. NPDC000594. Next base: position 62,484 of record NZ_JBEPCY010000018.1, read on the forward strand.
CAGCTTGCCATTGCCGCGCTCGTTGACCAGCTGGGCGAGTCCGACGGTGCCACCGGCACCGGGGAGGTTGAAGACCTCGATGTTGTTGCTGAGGTCGGCGTCCTCGGCGTTCTTGGCCGCGGTACGGGCCGTGATGTCGTAGCCGCCGCCGGGGGTGTTGGGGACCATGATCCGGAGCCCGGGGATCCGGGTACCGCTGTCGTCGCCGTCGCCGTCACTGAGCAGTGGCGGCCCCACGAACACCAGCAGTGCCGCCCCGAGCACGGCGAGGGGAGTGCGCAATCGCACGTGAGCCGCCTTTCGGTGGTGGAGATGTGAAGTGGCCCACATGTTGCCTGTGCGTTAAGAAAGTGTCTCTCTTCCGGAATCAACGGACGTTGTGGTCATTGTGGTCTCGCCCTAGCGTGTGCCTCGTGATGAACGTGCTGGTGGTGGACGACGACTTCATGGTCGCCAAGCTGCACAGCCGCTATGTGACCGCGACGGCGGGGTTCCGGGTAGCCGGAGTCGCCCACAGCGGCGCGGACGCGCTGAGCGCTGCGGAGCGGCTGCGGCCGGACCTCGTGCTGCTCGATATCTATCTGCCCGATATGGATGGGCTCGCGGTACTTCGGGAGCTGAGGGTGGCCGAGGGGCTGGACGCGGCACGGCCGAGTGCGGACGCCCTGTTCATCACGGCCGCACGGGACGCGGGGGTGGTACGGGCGGCGCTGCGGGCGGGGGCGCTGCACTATCTGATCAAGCCGTTCAACCAGGCGGCGCTCCAGGAGCAGCTGCGGCATGTGGCGGCGCTGCGGTCCCGGTTCGACCGGCTGGGCGAGGCCCGGCAGGAGGATGTGGACCAGATCTTCGGGACCCGGCCGCCGGGCTCGCGGGAGCTGCCCAAAGGGCTCGCGGCGCACACCGCCGAGCTGGTGGAGCGGATCCTGCGGGAGCACGGGGGCGATCTGTCGGCGACGGAGTGCGCGGAGGCGGGCTCGCTGTCGCGGGTGAGCGCCCGGCGGTACCTGGAGTACTTCGTGGAGACGGGCCGGGTGCAGGTGAGTCTGCGGTACGGGGGGACCGGGCGGCCGGAGCGGCGCTACCGGCTGGCGGGCGGCGGGCTGCTCGGCGAGCGGCGGCCCTCCCCGGAGCGGGAGGCGGGGCGGTGGGCCCCGTCCTGAGGCGACGGGTCCGCTGCTGGGACGACGGGCCCCTTCCTGGGACGGCGGGTCCGTCCCCGGGACGCTCCTGGGACGGGGGCCCGCCGGCGGTTCCGCTCCGGGGCGCGGGCGGTCAGACGGGGCCGAGGTCGGCGCTGTTCCACCGCTGGGGGCGCATATGGATGATGACCTGCTCGTCCAGCTCCTTCTCCACGAACTCGACATAGGACGCGACTTTGCGTGCGGGAAGATAGCGGGCGCTGATCTCGACCACATGCCGACGGGTGGCGGGCAGGGTCTCCACGACGGGTCCCTCGACGGAGACATAGCGGACGGTGGGGGCCTCCCGGTCGACCAGCAGGGAGAAGCGGCCCGCACGGGAGATCAGACGTTCCTTGCGGGAGCCGAGGCCGGTCATGATCCAGACGTCGCGGCCCGGGGCGTACTGGTACCAGACCGGCACCGTGAGGGGCGCTCGCCCGTCTTCTCCCGCGTCCACCGCCAGGGCCGCGATATGCGGTTCGGCCAGGAACTGCTGGCGTTCTTCACGGGTCAGGGTCACGGATGACTCCTTCGCGTCGGTCCACCGGTCGTGCCGGTCCGGGGCCGGGTGTGATCGTCGGCTGGTAATCGTCCCGCTGACTTGGCAAAGCTACAGGTCCCCGCCGGACGCCGGACCGGACTTGACCACTCCGTGGGTTATCGGTTGACCACTTTCGCCCCCTGCGCGCCGTGGGCGCGACGCGGGTGCGGCGCACCGTCCACCGCCCCGGCGCACAGAGGGTCCGCCGGGGGCGGGAACGGGCCGCCCGGGGCGCCCCCCCGGCCGGCCGGCGGACGGTGGCCCGGACCCGTCGGAGGCGATGGCCGTCCGGCCCGGTCCGCCGGAGCGGGAGGGGTCGGCCGGGGCCCGGTCCACCCCCGCCGGGCACCCCCTCCCGCAGCGCGCCGCGCCCGGCCGGCCGCCCGGCGGGACAGGGTCGCGGAACCCGCCCGCACCGCCGTGCCCCGGTCCGTCCGGGGCGGCCCGGCGGGCCCCTCGGGGAGCGCGCCGGGGCGGTTCATCCGGACGGGCGAGCGGCTTCCGCCCCCTTGGTTGACCGCCCAACGACCGCCCACCGGGCCACCCGGCGGTCCAGGGCCCTGTTCTCCCGGCCGGAATTGCCGTCGCGAACACCCCGGACACCCGCCCGGGGCGTCACCCCCGCGCCCTGGGCGTTCACCCCGCGGGCCCCCGCGCCACCCTGCGCGCACACCCGGTGAGCAGGCCGGAAGCACCGGGCGGGGCGGTGTCCCGCCGGACCCGAAGGGCCCTTCCTCAGCCGCCGCTTAGTTCTTCCTTAAAGCAAGGATAAGGATCCCCCGACAGCCGCCCAACGGGGCGATTCGGCCCTCCCGAACGGCTAACTTGCTGCTCACCGGGGCCGGTTCGAACAAGCACCCGTGGTGGACCGAGTCGCGTCCACCGGTGTCCGGACGGCCCCGGGCCCCCCAATGTCCCACTGAGGAGATCGTCAATGACCGCTCGTCGCAAGGTGGCCGTGGCCGCTGTCCTGGGTATCGCGCCGCTCGCGCTGACCACCCTGAGCGTCACTCCCGCCGCCGCGCACGGGTCGATGCAGGACCCGGTCAGCCGGATCACGGCGTGCTTCGCCGAGGGACCCGAAAGCCCGGACTCCGCGGCATGCAAGGCGCTGGTCGCGGCCGGCGGCACCCAGCCGCTGTACGACTGGAACGAGGTCAACATCGGCGAAGCCGCGGGGCGGCACCGCCAGATCATCCCCGACGGCAAGCTGTGCAGCGCGAACCGGGCCAAGTACCAGGGCCTGAACGCGCCCCGCGCCGACTGGCCGTCCAGCCCCATGAAGGCGGGCAACAACACCTTCCGCTGGCGGGCCACCGCCCCCCACCTGGGCACGCTGGAGCTGTACATCACCAAGGCCGGCTACAAGCCCACCAAGGCGCTGAAGTGGTCGGACCTGGGGGCGCAGCCCTTCGCCAAGGTCACCAACCCCCGGCTGGTGAACGGCTCCTATGTCTTCGAGGGCAAGGTGCCCAAGCGCACCGGCCGCCACCTGATCTACTCGATCCTCCAGCGCTCGGACTCCCCCGAGGCCTTCTACACCTGCTCCGACGTGGTCTTCGGCAAGAGCACCGCGGGCACCACCCCGGCCCCGGCCGCCAAGGCCCCGACCGAGAACGAGATCAAGCAGGCCACCACGAACTCCTCGGTGGACCACGGCGGCAAGGGCGGTGACACCCCGGCCGAGAAGAAGGCGAACGCCGCCCATGTCGCCCAGCAGACCTCCGCGGTCTCCGGTGGCGACGCGAAGGCCGCGCAGGACGGCGGCAACGCCCCCGAGACCCAGAACGCCGGGACGACCGAGCTGGCGACCCAGGGCGAGAACCTGGCGGAGACCGGTGGCTCCAGCAGCACCACGTACATCGCCATCGGCGGTGCCGCCGCGCTCGCGCTGGGCGCGGCCGGGATGTTCGGTGCCGCCCGCCGCCGGGCCACGGGCCGCGCCGCGCGCTGACCCGTCCCCCGGAGCCGCCGGGTGCCCGTCCGCCCACCACGGACGGGTGCCCGGCCCGGGACCCCGCTCCACCCGGCCGGTCCGACCGGCCGGCCCATGACTCTGACGCCGCCCCGGGTCCATCCCACGCCATCCCGGGGCGGCGTCAGCCATTCGGCCGCGTACCGCCTGCGCGGGCGCCGCACGCCCAGGAGCGTGGGGCCATGAAGCGGACATCGGAGGGCCCCGGGGAACCGTCGCAGGCCGGGGCCTGGGGCGCCCGGACCCCGGGCGGCACACCGAACGGCTTTCTCGCCGAGGTCAGGGACGCGGTGACGCTGCGGGCGGCGGTCCTGGTGATCGGGGTGCTCGCGCTCCAGCTCGCCTTTGTCACCTCGTACATCGGCGCCTTCCACGCACCCGAACCCCGTGAGGTCCCGCTCGCCGTGGTGGCCCCCTCCGACCGGCTCGCGCGGGACACCGTACGGGAGCTGGCGGCGCTCCCCGGTGATCCGCTGGCGCCCCGGGTGGTGGCGGACGAGGCCTCGGCACGGCGGCAGATCCAGAACCGGGAGATCGACGGGGCGCTGATCCTCGACCCCGGGACCACCACCGACCGGCTGCTGGTCGCGGGTGCGTCGGGCGCCTCGCTCGCGGACGCCCTCGGCGGGGTCGTCGGCTCCGCCGAGCAGTCCCGGGGCCGCTCGCTGGAGGTGACCGACATCGTCCCCAACGCCCCCGGGGACGCCCGCGGGCTCTCCTCCTTCTATCTGGTCATCGGCTGGTGCGTGGGCGGCTATCTCTGTGCCGCGATCCTCGCCATCAGCGCCGGGGCCCGGCCCGCCAATGTCCACCGGGCGCTCATCCGGCTCGGCGCGCTGCTGCTGTACTCGATCGCCGCCGGGCTGCTCGGCGCGGTGATCGCCGGGCCGGTCCTGGACGCGCTGCCGGGCGGGATCGCACCGCTGTGGGGCCTGGGCACCCTGCTGGTGTTCACCGTCGGGGTGCTCACCCTCGCCCTTCAGGGGCTGCTGGGCATCGTGGGGATCGGGCTGGCCATCCTGGTGGTGGTCGTCCTCGGCAACCCCAGCGCGGGCGGCGCCTACCCCTGGCCGATGCTGCCGCCCTTCTGGTCGGCGATCGGCCCGGCGCTGCCGCCCGGCGCGGGCACCTTCGCGGCCCGTTCGATCAGCTACTTCCAGGAGCGGGCCCTGGGCGGCTCACTCCTGGTGCTGGCCGCCTGGGCGGCCGGCGGCACCCTGGTCACCCTGGTGTGCGCCCACAAGCGCCCGGCGCCCGCCCCGGCCCCGACCGCTTCCGGGCCGGGCATCCCCGGGTGATGGCCGAACTCCGGTCCTGGGAGGTTCGGCCGCCCTCCGACCGCATAGGTACGCCCTTTCGGCGGTAATCCCCGTTTAGGGTCCGTCGGACGGACCCCACAGCCCGTAGGACAGCCCGGCCGGCCGGCGCGGCCGACACCGGGGAGCAGGGGGTGGGACATTGTCAGAGACCCACACGGTCCCGACCGGCAGCGAGCCAAGGGGGCAGGCCGTGCGACAACAGATGCGTACGTCCGACGGCCGGCAGCTGATGGTGGAGCGGCTGGGCGATCCCCGGGGCAGGCCGGTCTTCCTGCTGCACGGCACCCCCGGGTCCCGGCTGGGCCCGGCGCCGCGCGGGATGGTGCTCTACCAGCGGCGCACCCAGCTGATCACCTATGACCGGCCCGGTTACGGCGGATCGGACCGGCTCCCCGGGCGCAGTGTCGCGGATGTCGCCCAGGATGTCCGGGACATCGCGGACGAGCTGGGGCTCGAACGGTTCGCGGTGGTGGGCCGCTCCGGCGGGGCGCCGCACGCGCTGGCCTGCGCGGCGCTGCTGCCGGAGCGGGTCACCCGGGCCGCGGCGCTGGTCACCCTGGCGCCCCGGGACGCGGCCGGGCTGGACTGGTTCGAGGGCATGGCGGCCTCCAATGTCCTGGAGTACACCTTCGCCTCGGACCATCCGGAGGTCCTCACCGAGCGGTTCATCATCCGCTCCGCCCAGATCCGCAAGGATCCGATCAGACTCCTTAATGATCTGCGCAAGGAGCTGACCGAATCGGATCGGATGGTGGTGCAGGACGCGGGGGTACGGAGCATGCTCCTCCGCAACTACCAGGAGGCGCTGCGCACCTCGGCGTACGGCTGGATCGACGACGCCCTGGCGTTCTGCGGCCCCTGGGGGTTCGACCCGGCGGACATCACCCCGCCCGTGATGCTCTGGCACGGCGAGAAGGACGTCTTCTCCCCGGTGGGGCACTCGCGCTGGCTCGCCGAGCGGATCCCGGGGGCGACCGCCGTACTGGAACCGAGGGCGGCGCACTTCGACGCGCTGCACGCGCTGCCCCGGGCACTGACCTGGCTGCTGGACGGGTGAGCCGCCCGGCACGCTCCAGCCACCCGCCGGGTGAGCCGCCCGGCAGGTGGACCGGAGGACGGGTGGACCGAAGGGGGACCGAGGTCCGGCGGGAGGCCCCGCCGGACCGGTGCCTCACACCGCCAGCGGTTCCAGATCCCGGTGGACCCTGCGCTCCTCCCGGGCCAGCCGGGTCAGCGCGTGCTCCTCGCCGACCTGGCGGGCCAGCTCCTCCACGGTCTCCGTGCGCAGCCGCGCCGCCTCCGCCGTGCGCCCCAGCCGCCCGAGGGTGACCGCCATATTGGAGGCGACCCCCAGCACCTCGGGGTGGTGCCGCCCCAGCACCTCCCGGAGCCGGGCCACCGAGCGCTGCTCGATCTCCAGCACCTCCTCCACCGCCCCCCGATCGGCCTTGGCGTTGGCGAGGTTGATGGTGCTGTAGAGGTAGTGGGGGTGCCCCTCCCCCAGCACCTCCCGCATCAGGGTGCCCACCGTCACCAGCAGCCGCTCGGCCGCCTCCGGGTCCCCGCACCCCCACTGGTAGATGCCGAGGTTGTTGATGGCCGCCAGGGTGTACGGGTGCCGGTCCCCCGGCACCAGCGTGTACTGGTCCACGACCTCCTGCGCCAGATCCCGCGCGGCGACCGCCTCCCCCGCCGCGAAGAGGTCCGCCGCCAGATTGAGATCACAGGCGAGGGAGTCCGGATTGGTGGAGCTGTACCGGGAGCGGTACCGGTTGCGGGTCGCGGTGGTGAGCCGCCGGGCGTCCTCCAGACGCCCGGCCCGGCGCAGCGAGACCGCCAGGCTCTTGGCCGCCGCCAGGGTCCCTGGGAAGGTCCGCCCCAGCTGCTGTTTGTACAGCTCGTAGCTGCGGCTCAGCAGGACGACGGAGTCCTCGTACCGCCCCACCTCCCGCAGATCGCGGGCGAGCGATCCGGCGGAGGAGAGGGTGTACGGATGGTCCGGGCCCAGCACCTCGGTACGGCGGTCGAAGACATCCTGGTCGATCTCGCGGGCGCGCGCGTACTGGCCCACCATCCGCAGATTGAGCGCCAGATTGTTGGCGGCGGCCAGGGTGCGCGGATGGGACTCGTGGAAGATCTGGCTGAAGCCGTCATGGGCCTCCCGGGCCAGCTCCATCGCCCTGCCGTACTGGCCCAGCGTGCCCAGGTCCATCGCCAGTCCGCTGGTGGTCATGTACGTGTGCGGATGGGTCGGGCCCAGCACCCGCCGCTGACGCTGGAGGGTCTCCTCGTCCAGCGCCCTGGCCTCCTTGTACCGGCCCTCGGAGCGGTAGAGGTTGGAGATGTGGAAGCAGAGGTAGAGGTACTGGAGGTCATCGGTGCCCAGCCTGGTGCGCCAGGTCTCGCGCACCTCGTCGGCGATGCCCCGGGCGGTGGCCCAGTCGCCGCGCTTCCACAGATAGCGCACCCGGTCGATGAGGAGCCGGCGGGTCTCCGGCTCGGTGCAGCTGTGCGCCTCCGAGGTCGCCAGATGCGGCCAGATGGTGGCGAAGCGGTCCCAGGTGGCGGGGTTGTCGATGGGTTCGTCGTCGTCGGGGCGGGCCCCGGCGAGCACCCGGTGGACGGCGTGCCGGGCGTCCCGCTGCTCCTTCTCGCTGAGCTGGGCCCGGATCACCGCCTGGACCAGCCGGTGCACCTGGATGCTGTTGTTGACCTGGTCGACCTTGGCGAGGGCGAACCGTCCGATCTCCCGGATCACCCGGCCGAGGACCAGCTTCTCCTGGAGCGACGCGTCATAGGGCTTGAGGGCGTCGATCATCTCCTTGCTGTAGAGGAGATTGGCGGAGATCGGCTCGGGCGCGAAGAAGGCACAGAGCTGGAGGAGGCGCACCGCCGCCGGTGACCGCTCCTTCAGCTTCTCGATGGAGACATTCCAGGTGGCGGCGACCGGCTCGGGGTAGCCGGCGGGCTGGTTGAGCGCCAGGACGCTGGTGGCCTGCTCGCGCAGCCGGTCGAGGTACTCGGCGACGGGGGTGGCGGTCTCGGCGATCCAGGCCGCCGCCTGTTCGACCGCGAGCGGCAGATCGCCGACGGCGGTGGCGACCTGATCGGCGTCGGCGGTGGTCAGTCCGCGGGCCCGCCGCTGGAGGTGCTCGACGGACTCCTCGCGGGTGAAGACATCGATGGCGAGGGCGTCCCCGTACTGGGACCAGGTCTGGTTGCGGGAGGTGACCAGGATATGGCCGGGCCCCTGGGGCGGGAAGAACCGCTTCAGCTGCTCGGGGTCGTCGGCGTTGTCGAAGACCAGCAGCCAGCGGGCGTGCGGCACCCCGCGCCGCAGCAGATCGATGGCCTCCTGGGAGGCGGCGGCCATGTCCTCGCCGCCCTGGGCGCCGAGGCGCGCGGCGAGTTCGGCGAGACCGGAGATCACATCGTCGGGCTGTTCGGCGGAGATCCACCACACCAGGTCGTAGTCGGCCATGAAGCGGTGCACGTACTCGATGGCGACCTGGGTCTTGCCGACGCCGCCCAGTCCGTAGAGGGTCTGCGGCTGGGGCAGTACGGCGGCCACCGACATCCCGCCGCCGAGCCGGTCGCGCATCTGCTCCAGGGCGGTGGAGCGCCCGGTGAAGCCGGGGTTGCGGGGCGGCGCGTTCCAGATGGTGGGCACGGTTCCGGGGAAGCGCGGACCGGGCGGCCGGCCGGGGTCGCCGAGCTGGACGGGCCGGTCCAGCGCGCGCAGCAGGGCGCCGGTGGCCTGCACCTCGTCCAGCCGGAAGAGGTCGACGGGGTTGCGGTCGATATAGGGCGTGGTGAGCCGGACATCGCCGACCCGGATGGGCAGCAGGTGGTTACGGGTCCCGCCGGCGTCCTCGGCGAGGGCCCGCTGCCACACCTCCACCGCCCGGGGCGACTTGAGGTAGGCGGCGGAGAGCAGGACCACGCTCCGGGAGGCGTTCTGCCCGGGGTGGTCGTCGGAGGAGCCGGGTTCGGGCCCGGTGGAGACATCGCGGGGGACGACCCGGAAGCCGGCCTGGGTGAGCAGGGACTCGATCCAATCCGCCCACATGCGGTTCTCGGCGACATAGCTGAGGGACAGATCGGCGGGGAGGGCGGGCCTGCGCCGGGTGAAGGCGTCCTTGATCCGCAGCCTGATCTCGTCCGCGACGGGGGGCATGGCGGTGATCCGCTGCTCGGTGACGACGGCGGTGAGCCGTTCGAAGGCGGAGAGCAGGGAGTTGGTGAGCCCGGTCTCGTCGCCGAAGGTGGCGAGTGTCTCCTCGTACGCGTAGTAGGGGCGGTACGGGATCTCGACCGCGCCCCAGTAGGAGGTCAGCTCGTCGCCGGTGAGCCCGGTGGGGAAGCGGTCGAACTTGACCCGGGCCAGCGCCCGTCCGGCGTCCGCCTTCTCCTTCTCGCCCTCGTCGATGCGCATGGGGACCGGGTAGATCCGGATGCCGCGCCCGCCGTAGCGCTCGTCGATCTGGCGGGCGACGGCGGCGGCGCCGTCGATCGACTGGTCGCTGAGGGTGAAGCAGTCGACCAGGATGTCCGGCAGATGGACGGTGCAGATGTCGGCGATGTCGCTGAGCCCGGTGCGGCTGTCGATGAGGACATAGTCGTAGTGGGCCTTCATGTCGTCGCGCAGGGCGTCGAAGAAGAGCCCGCCGCCCAGCCGGTCGTAGAAGTTGTCCCAGTCGAAGGTGGAGACGGTGGCGGAGTACTCGCGGTTCTGCCGGCCCGCCGAGACGAAGTCCAGGGTGCCGCCGCCGGGGAACCGCCACCCCAGGCTCTCCGGTGCCAGGGAGACCGCGTGGGGCTGGATACGCGCGTAGTCCACGTGCCAGTCGTCCCGGCGGCCGGTGTCGGGGGTGATCGCGGCCCAGGCGTACTCGGTGATCAGATCGATCACGCCGGTGGTGGCGCCGAGGGTGGACGGGTCGAGGAAGGGGTGGAAGAAGCGGTGCAGACCGGGCGCCTCCAGATCCCAGTCGACAGCGAGGACCCGTTGGCCATTGGCGGCGAGGATCCAGGCGGTGTTGGCGAGGGCCATGGTGCGGCCGGTTCCGCCCTTGTACGAGTAGAAGGTGACGATGCGTCCGTCACGACTGGCTGTCATCCGTGTCCTCCGCATCGGGGGTGCCGCGTGGCGCGGTCGGGGAGAGGGGCCCGGAGCCGGCCATGGGGCCGGTGAGCCGGGCGCGTAAGGGGCGGACGGCCCCGGGGGACGGGCTGGGCGCGAAGGCGGTGGCGTGGCGCAGGTACTCCTGCGCCGCGGCCTCCACGACCTGGGGCAGGATCTGCCCGAACGCCTCCATGCTGAGGACGCCCCGGGCCGCCGCGCGACAGGCCGCCCGGCCCTGGCTCAGCTGGTGCGGCATGGTGCGTTCCAGTTTCTCGACGAGCTGGGCCTCGGATATCCGGCTCTGCGGGTCCTCGCGGTTCCAGGCGACCACCACCCCGACCCAGGGGCGCGGGGTGGCGTCGAAGGCGGCCAGCCGGGCGCAGCGGTCGTCGTCCTCCAGGGCCCACCGGTCGATCAGCAGGATCTCGGGCCGGGTGGGCGGGGTCCCGGGGGCGGGCGGCACCTCGTGGTCGAAGGAGGAGAGGGTGGCCTGGTAGTCGAGGGAGCGCACCAGGTCCTGGGCGACATAGGCGAGCGGCCGGGCCGAGTCGGGATGGTACGGGTTCCAGTCCTGGGGCTGTTTGCCGTAGTAGTCGGGGGCGCGGCCCTCGGGGAGGTCGTGCCGGGTGGGGGCGGCTATCGTCAGCTGCATGGGGCGCGGGCCGGGGCCGGCCGCGCCGCCGAAGGCGCTGGGCGCGAGCCCGTAGTCGACGGGGCTGCCGGGGGCGACCCCGGTGGTGTCGGCGACACTGACGATCCGCTTGGCCAGTTCGTAGACGGCGGCCTCGTACTCCTCGGCGAGGACCCGGAGTTTGATGAGTCCGTAGAGGCCGTCGGTGGCATAGCGGTCGCCGAAGGCCCGGTGGTCCAGCCGGAGCCGGCCCGCGGGGCCGGGGAGCTGTTCCGGTGATATGGGCACCCACAGGGCGGGGACGATGGCCTCGGCGGCGCGGTTGTGCTTGGCGCGGTGGTAGATGGCCCGCTGGGCGAAGGCGTACCACTCCTTGCCGCACATCTCGCTGGCGAAGTAGCGGGGGGAGTAGAGCGGGACGAAGACCCGGCAGGTGGCGAGCATCTCACCGATCCGCTCCGACCAGCCCTCGCCGGAGCGGATCTCCCGGTCCATGAAGCCGGCCGGGGCTCCGGCGGGCAGGTCGGTCATGGCCATCACATGGCCGCAGACATCCCGGAACAGCCGTTCCACCCACATGTCCGGGTCGGGGCCACCGCCGCCGTACCGCGGTGTGTGGGCATAACTCAAGAAGAAGTACGGCCGGTGGTCCGGCGCACGCCGCGCTGAATCCGACACACGACCCCCGTCCTGTGTGAACACCCGCCACCCGCACCCCTGTCGCCGGAGAGCGCGGGTGTTGCCAATATTCTGGAGCCCGGGACTCCCCGATCCGCGCTGTCCGACGTATCAGTGCCGTTTTTCGGTCATCCATCCGACGGCGTGATCAACGGCTTCCCGCATCGGGAAGAACAGCGCCTGACGTCCTCCCAGGTGTCCCTTCCGTTCCATTCCCCAGGTGAACGCGGCGCCGATCGCACCGAAGTCGCTGTCGTCGAGATGGACGTCCTCGTACTCCGTCCATTTCTTACCCCCGTCGGGCTTCCGAACTACACAACGGTAGGTGCGAAGAGGGGCGCCGATCCGGTATTCCGCGAGATGGAATGCGGTGCAGACCTGGTAGGCCACATTGATCAGAAGAACGTGCGCCGCGGCGCGGTAGAGCGCGCCCAGGGGGGATTCCTCACCCAGGTGGCAGTCGGGGGCATGATCGGTGAGCAATTCCGCCGCCCGGCGGCCGAGCGCGGCGAACGAGGTCTGGGGGTGGGTGGAGCGTACGGCTCCGGGGGTGGTGCGGATCGCCTCGGCCAGCCGCCCCACACCCTGGCTCGGGGTGGTGGCGGGGTCGAAGGGGGGCATGGCCCGGCGGAACTCCCGTACCTCGGCCGGGGTCAGTCCGGCCACCAGGGCGCGATGGGCGTCGGAGGTGTCGGAGTTGGCCGCGGTGAAGGCCGGGGTGACCAGGGTGCCCTCGGGGCCCAGCGCCTCCAGGAGGGCGTCGCGGAGGGTGTCCGAACGTACTCCGGTGCCGTGCAGGGAGGCGTGCACCAGCAGGATCATGCCCGGCTCGACCCCGAGGGCGCGCAGGGCGCGGGCCAGGCGTGCGCGGTCGCGCGTACCGTCGGTCGCCGTGCTTCCCGCTGTCCGGATGCCGCCCCTGGGGACGGCCGGGCAGGGGCCGGCGGGCGGGCGGGCCGACGCCGGTGCCGCCGTTCTCCCCGGTCCGCGCCCGGCGGGCGGCCCCGGGTCAGCCATGTCCGCGGGGGGCGGGGGTACGGGCGGGGGTACGGGCCGTCAGTCCGGCGCGGAGGGTACGCACCAGGCGGCGCCCGGCGACGGAGAGTTCGGGGGCGTGGTCGAGGGCGGCGAGGGCCGCTTCGGCCTCGGCTCCTGCGTGCGGGAGCAGGGGGGCGACCGCCGCCCGCTCCACCGCGCCCGCCAGCAGTTCGGACACCGGGACCTCCGCCTCCTCCCAGGGGGCCGGATAGCGCCACCGGCCGTCCCGGGCGTACAGGTCGCACACATCGAGCAACGCGTCCAGCCGGGCCAGCCCCACTCCGCGCAGGAGCAGGGCGGCCAGCTCACCGGGGGTGTCGGGGAGCGCGATCCCCAGTGCTCCATAACCGTGCCCGCGCCGGGCGCCGCCACGCGCGGACCTTTGGCCAAAGAGGACCGGCTCCCCGGGGGCGGGGGGTGCCAGTGGGGTGAGGGTGGTGAACATCCCGGCGGCCTCGGCGGCCGCCCCGGGGGCGGCGCGGGCCAGCAGCGCCCAGGCGGCGGTGAGCCGGGCGTCCCACTGCTCCGCCTCGGCGGCGGTGAGCCGGGGGCGGGCCGGGGAGGCGAAACAGTCCCGGTGGGGGTCGAGATCGTCGAGCCGGAGCGCCGGGACCCCGGCCCGGCCGCCGATCACCCGGACGGGCTCCCAGCCGTCGCCCTCGGCGGTGAGCACCACCCGGCGGGGCGGGGCCCCGTCCACGGTGACCGAAAAGCCCCCGTCGCGGGCGCACACCCGGGCCGTTCCCCGCCCGTCGGGCGCCCCGGCGGCGCCCAGGCGCAGCCGCCCGAGCGCGGGCAGCCGGAGCACGCCGTCGCGGTAGGGCACCGGGACGGGGGTGGGGTCGCCGGCCCGGATCAGGGCGGCGGCGAGGTGCGCGGCGAGGACACCGGCCGGCGCCCCCACCGGATCGGGTACCCCGGGGGCTTCGGTGCCCGCCCCGGGATCCGTGAGGGCGGTGAGGGTGTCCCTGAGCCAGGTGTGGGTGTACGGGTGGCCGCAGAGCAGATCGAGCGGCCCGCCGTCGGTGTCCAGGGCGAGGGCGAGCCCCCAGGCCCGCTCCCACCGGGCGTCGGCCCCGCCCCGCCCCGTCAGCTCCCGGTGGAGCAGGGCGAGCAGGGTCCGGGTCAGCTCCCGGTGGTCGTCCCGGAGCGCCCCGGGATCGGTGACGGCGGCGGGGACGAGCCCGGGGGCGGCCCGCCGCTCGACGCCCCGGATCAGCGCCTCCAGATCGGCGCAGTAGACGGAGGGCCGGTCGAAGCCATGGGCGGCGCCGTAGCGGTGGGTGTAGAGGCCGCCGCCGCAGGAGAGGACCACCGGACAGCGGCGGCAGTCGGCGCTGACCCCGTCGAGTCCGCGCTGCCGGGCCCGTACCCCGGGGTGGGCGGCGACCGTGTCGAAGGAGTGGCGGAAGACATCGAACCCGGTGGCGGCGGCGCCGTCGTAGGCGCTCTTGAGGGAGTCGACCTGCTCCAGGGTGCCGTCGGTCTCCACGACCACCAGATCGGTGGGGGCGAGGCCCAGCGACTCGGTGAGGCTGGGGCCGCCCGCGAGGGTGGAGAGGACCGAGGCGAAGAGCCGTACGGGGACGGGCCGGCCCTGCCGGTCCCAGCGGTCGTAGACGGTGAGCAGCCAGTCGGCGTAGGCGGTGGCCGCGCCGCCGGGCCGCTCGGGCGGGGTGTCCCAGGTGGCGTGGGGCAGCAGGAAGTCGATGCGCGGGGGCTCCAGCGCGGCGAGGGCGTCGTACACCGCGACGGGGTCGTTGGCGATGTCGACGGTACAGAGCAGCCCGAGGTAGAGATGGCGCCACCGCTCCTGGCGGAGGAGGGAGACGGCCCGCAGCACGAGGGGGTGGCTGGTGCGGCCGTCGGCGAAGCGCCGGTGCCGGTCGTTGGCGGCGCGGTCCCCGTCGAGGGAGACCCCGACCCGGACCCCGTAGGCGTCGAAGAGTTCGAGATGGCGCGGGCCGAGCTGGAGGCCGTTGGTGTGGATCCGCAGATCGAGCGCGGCCACGCCGTCGAGGGCGGCGGTCAGCTCCTCGCAGACCCGCCGCAGCCGGGCGGTCCCGGCCAGCAGTGGCTCCCCTCCGTGCAGGATCACCGACACGGAGGGCAGGTCATGACGCTTGGCATGCTCGGCCAGTCGCAGAGCGGTCCAGGTGATGGCCTCGTCGGTGATGGCCCGGGGACGGTTACGCCAACTGTGGTCGGCGTGCTCGTAGATATAGCAGTGGTCGCATGCGAGATCGCATCTGCTGTGGACTTTCAGAACGATCTCACGGAATGGGACCAGGGGTCCTTTCATTCCGTCAGTCTAGAGGCAGACTAGAGAGCGGAGTTGAACGTCGAGACGCGTCGGCTCTCACGGTTGACGGGGAGGACACGGGCCAGCTTCTCGGCCGCTTCACCGGTGCTCACATCGAGCAGTCCGAGCGGGACACGGCTGTTCTCGGCAGGGGTGACGGGAGTGGTGTCGGGGGTGTTCATGGGGCCGTCCTTGTGTGTGTTTCCCATGCAGTTCGCCACGCGTCGGGGCGACGGTGGCGGCACGACTTTACTCTTCGGCCCACTCCCGCCGGGGCGGCCCGCGGACAATGCATCCGGCCCGCCTCCGGTATTCCCGGTATTTGCGCAGGCCGGGACCTGACGGGGTGGCGGGTGAGCGCGGCGGGCGGAATTCCGTCCAAAGAGTGAAAGGGCGCGGACACACGACAGAGGGGAGCGGGGAGCGGTACTCCGGGGCCGCCGGACCCCGGCCGCCGGGGCGGCCGGGGCGGGTGCGCACGGGCGGATCGGCAGGGCGGCGGGTGGGCCGGTCAGTAGACGGAGACGCCGTACTGGCTGAGGACCGGAACCACCCGCTGGTAGAAGCTCACCCCGCCGGAGACACAGTTGCCGCTGCCGCCGGAGAGGATGCCCAGGGCCGTCGTACCGGAGTAGAGGGGGGCGCCGCTGTCGCCCGGCTGGGCGCAGATATTGGTCTGGATGAGACCGTAGACGATGTTCCCTCCGCCGTAGTTGACCGTGGCGTTCAGCCCGAGGACGGTGCCGTTGGTGACTCCGGTGGTGGCACCGCGCTTGGAGACCCGCAACCCGATACTGGGGTTGGCCGCCCCCGTGATGTCCACCGTGCCGACGGTTCCGGGCCGGGGCACGGCCGGGTTGTCGTAGCGGATGAGTCCGAAGTCCTGCCCGGGGAAGGTGCCGCCCGCCACCGGGCCGATCGGCACGGTGAGCCCGCCGTCGACGTACCAGGTGGCCGGTGTGGTGGTGCAGTGCCCGGCGGTGAGGATGTAGTACGTGCCGGAGGTGTTGCGGACGTTGAAGCCGGCGGTGCAGGAGCCGCCGGGCCGGTAGATGCGGTCGCCGCCGCTGACGAGTGCGCCGAGGGTGCCGGAGGTGCGCTCGATCCGCAGGGCGCCCGGGAGGCCGTCGGCCGCGGCTCTCAGCCGGGTGAGCCCGGCGGTGTCCACGGTGGAGTCGGCGGTGACGACCACCTGGCGGGCGGCGGTATCGGTGTACCAGGCGGTGCCCGCCACATCGGCGGCGCCCACGGCGTCACCGACGGCGGCGAGGACACCGGGGGTGACGGACCCGGGGGGCGCGGTGGATTCGGCGGGGGCGGCCACGGCGGCGGGGGCGGTCAGGACCGCGGCGGTGACCAGACCGGTCAGGGCCGCGGCGGCCCGTATCCATCGCGCTGTGATGGACCGGCCGGTGGCCCGGCCGGAGACCGGGCGAACGGAAGCGGCGGAAGCGGTGGGGGCGGGGGTGCGTAAGGGGGCGGTGGGCTCGGTCCTCACGTGGTTCTCCTCCCGAGGGGGCCAGGGACCCGCGGGGCGTGCGGGGCCCGTGCGACGCCTGGGGGAAACCGTCCCGTCCACGGCCACTTCCCGCGGCTGACAGGCGCCGTTCGGGAGTATTCGACCGGCCGGGAATCCACGCAAGGGGGCGTCCCGGGCGGTCATCCACGCGAGGGCCCGCTCCCCGTGCCGGAGCCCCCGCCCGGAGCACCGAACCGGAGCGCCCCGGGCAGGGGCGCCCCGGGGCGGGGTCAGTCGGCCCGTACCGCCCGCTCCCCCGTCGGCACCGCGAACGGAAGGGTGTTCCCCGGCGGCGGGAAGGGGCAGATGAAGTGATCGGCGAAGGCGCACGGCGGCAGCAGCGCCCGGTTGAAGTCGACGGTCACCGTGGAGTCCGCCGCCGGGGCCGGGGGCCGCAGAAAGCGGAAGGGATATCCGCCCTGGTCGCGCAGACCGTCGGCGAAGACGGCCCAGAGCGAGCCGTCCTCCTCGACCGCCACCGCCAGGGTGTGCTCCTCCCCCGCCACCGTGAAGACGATCTCGCCATGGAGGCCGAGCCCGCGCTCCCGCCCGTCGGCGTTGGCCACCCGGACGCTGCGCTGGTCCGGGTAGGGCCGGAAGCGGCCCGGCAGCGCCCACTGGGGGTCGTAGTCACCGACCGCGATGCCGGGGAAGGTGACCCGCGCCGGGGCGTCCGGGTCGAAGTCGCGTACCGCCCAGAGCCCTTCGCGCCGCAGGACCACGAGCCTGCGCCCGCCAAGGGCGAGCGGCGCGTCGGGGACGGGGCCCTGGTGGGCGGTGAGCCGTACCTCCCCGTCGACCGGCACCCCCTCCAGGGTGATCCCGTCCTGGGGCGCCGCCGTGAGGACCACCGCGTCCCCCTCGGCCCGCCAGCGGCCCCCGATGCCCGGCAGCCGCCCGCCGGGGTGGTCGTCCAGCCAGTGGGTGCCGGTGAGGGAGAGCGGCCCGTACGGGGCGGTGAGGGTCTTCGCCCGCCGTTCCTGCCAGGTCAGCCAGGTGTGCGGCGGCTGGGCCGCGTCGGCCGTGTGCCGTGCGTCGGTACTCATGCCGTCAACCCTTCCACACCGGCTCGGCGAGTCCGAGATGGGAGCGGAGTGTGGAGCCCTCGTACCCGGTCCGCAGGATGCCGCGCTCCTGGAGCAGCGGCACCACCCGGGCCACGAAGTCGTCGAGTCCGCCGGGGGTGGGCTGGGGCAGCAGCAGGAATCCGTCGGCGGCGCGCTCCCGCAGCAGGACCGCCATCTCGGCGGCGACCTGCTCCGGGGTGCCGACGAAGGTCTGCCGGGCGGTGACCTCGGCGACCGTCTGCCGGCTGGTGAGGCCCTTGCGGCGGGAGAGCGCCCGCAGCCGTTCGGCGACGGCCGGTCCGTCGGCCGTGCGGCCCCCGCACCGGGCGGGCGGGCCGCCGCCGGGGGCCGGGTCGATCTCCGGAAGAGGTCCTTCGGGGTCGTGGCCGGAGAGGTCCCGGCCCCAGATCCGTTCCAGGGCGGCGATGGCCCCGGCCGGGGAGAGCTGTCCCTCCCGGAGCGCGGCGGCCCGCTCCCGGGCGTCGGCGGCGCTGTCGCCGAGGACCACGGTGACCCCCGGCATCACCGTCAGCTCCGCCGGGTCCCGGCCCTGGGCGGCGAACCGCCCCCGGAGATCGGCGGCGAAGGCGCGTGCGGAGGCCAGGGTGCGGTGGCGGGAGAGCACCACATCGGCGGCCTTGGCGGCGAGCTCCCGGCCCGCGTGCGAGCCGCCCGACTGGATCACCACGGGGTGGCCCTGCGGGGAGCGCGCCACGGTGAACTCGCCCGCCACGCTGAAGTGCCGGCCCCGGTGGTCGAGGGGGCGCTGCCGTCCGTCGGGGGTCCAGGAGTCCCACAGGGCACGGGCGGTACGGACGAACTCCTCCGCGCGGGCGTGCTGTTCGGCGTGGTCGGCGCCGCCCTGGCGGCGGTCGGCACCGGCGAACGGGTCCACCGAGGTCACCACGGACCAGGCGGCCCGGCCCCCGCTGAGATGGTCCAGCGAGGCGAGCCGCCGGGC
This sequence comes from Streptomyces sp. NPDC000594, assembly GCF_040299965.1. Taxonomy (NCBI): domain Bacteria; kingdom Bacillati; phylum Actinomycetota; class Actinomycetes; order Kitasatosporales; family Streptomycetaceae; genus Streptomyces; species Streptomyces sp. NPDC000594. Next base: position 80,824 of record NZ_JBEPCY010000018.1, read on the forward strand.
GAGTTCGTACGGCTCATGGCGGCCGAGGTCGACGGCGGCGGCCAGGCCGATCCGCTCGGTGACGGCGGCCAGCGCGCTCAGCACCGTCAGGGGCTCCGGGCGGCCCGTCGCACCGTGGTCATGACCGGTCTCCCGGCCGGTCTCATGGCCAGGGGTGTGCCGCTCCCGGGCCCGTCGCCCGTCCGGGAGGAGGACGAAGTCGAACAGTCCTCGTTCGGCGGTACGGGCGAGGCGGCCGAAGGCGGAGAAGGCGATCCGGCCGGGGTCGCGGTCCCCGGCCGGGACGGCGGTGGCGCGGGCGTCGCGGGCGTCGGGGATGCGCACGGCGAGCCGCAGCCGTCGCTCCGGGGCGGTCACCTGGCCCTCCCGGCGACGGCGGCGGCGGGACGGCGGTCGAGGGGTCGGCGCAGCCCCAGATGCTCCCGCAGGGTGCCGCCGGGGAGGAAGGTACGGAAGAGGCTGCGGTGCTGGAGCAGGGCGACCGTGCCGTTGACGATCCGCTCCATGTCCCGGGCGGGGACGAGGGGGACGAGGTGGAAGCCGTCCACGGCGCCGTCGCGGTGCCAGCCGCCGATCAGCTCGGCGAGTTCGACCGGTCCGCCGCTGAAGTGGGCGGCGCGGGCGGCGGCCCGGGCGCGGGCGTCCGCGCGCGGGAAGGCGGGACAGGGCTCGCCCTCGCCGAGGTCGACGGAGATGGAGAGCAGCACCCTGAGGTCGGCCGGGTCCCGGCCGAGCGCGGCGGCGTCCCGGAGCACGGCGGCCCGCCGCCGCTCGGCCTCCTCCGGGGTGCGGGCCCGGAGGAGGACGACATCGGCGTGGCGGGCGGCGGTGCGGCGGCCCGGTTCCCCGGCGCCGGTGAGGTCCACGACGACGGGTGGTCTGCCCTGGGGCGGGCGGGGCGCGTCCGCTCCCTCGCCCGTCCCGCCGCCGGCCCCGGCGCCGTCCTCCAGTCCGTCCCAGAGCCGGGCGGCCACCTCGGCCGTCTCGCCCGCCTGTCTCCACAGCGCGTCGGCGGAGGGTGCGGGGTGGCGGCCGAAGAGCCGTGCCTCGGCCTGGGTGCCCGACACCCCGACCGCCCAGCCGGCCCGGCCCTGGCTCACCCAGTCGAGGGTGGCGAGCGAGGTGGACACCTGGAAGGGGTCGGTATGGGTGGTGGTGACGGTGGGCACCAGACCGATCCGCGAGGTGAGCGGCGCGACCCGGGCGAGCACGGCGAGCGCGTCGAGACCGGGGCGGGTGAAGGAGTCCCCGAGGGTGACGAAGTCCAGCGCGCCGCGCTCGGCGAGCCGGGCGAGATCGGCGTAGGGGGTGGCGTCGAAGCGTGCCGGTCCGTCGAGCGCGACGGCCAGATGCAGCGGACGGGTGGCGGACATGGAATGCCTTTCCGGGGGGTCGGTCCTGAAGGAAGGAACGGGAACGGCGGGGGTACGGATCAGGGGGTACGGATCAGGAGCACGGCCGGGTACGGGGGCCCGCGCCCCTCCCTCGGGGACACGGCCACCCGTACCCCCGGCGGTCATCCCTCATCGGCCCCCCTCCACCCCGGAACTCCGGACCCGGGCGGGAGCGACCCGGGGCGCCGGGCGGGGCGGGTGACCCGGGTCCGGTCCCGAGCGGGGAGCGGTCGCACGGAGGGCACGCCCCCGGGCCGGGGCGGTGGCGGGCAGGCGCGCGGGACCGGCGGCCGGGGTCCGGCGGGCGCACCCCCCACGGGCGTCATCACGCGATCCGGCCGATCGGCGACGGCCCGGCCGGAGCGCCCCGCGCGGGGCCGCGCGGCCCGGTGCGGGCGGCGGGCCGAGGCGTACGGGCGGCGGGCCGAGGCATGGGGGTGCCCCGGTAAGAGGTGGGGCTCGGGGGATCGGGCTGCGGACGCGGCCATGGCGGGGCTCCGTGGGGACGGGGTCGTCCACGGTCGCCCTCACCGGCTCCGGCTGCCCACCGGCGCGTCACACGCGGGGAGCGCGCCCCTCAGCACGGTCCCCGCCGCCGAGGCTAGGCGGTCCGCACGGCCCGCTGTCAAGGCCGTCCACACTGTGGTCACGGTGTCCAGGCGCGGTTGACGGAGATTCGGATGACTGTTCCACTGGGGCCATGTCGTCACCGCTGCGGCTGGTCAAGCGCTCCCACATCGACCTCGGTCGCGTGTGGTCCGCCTCCTGTTGAGGCTCCCGAGCCGACCCGCCACCGCGTCGCCGGGCCCCTGACGGCCATGACCCTCCGTCACCCGGGCCCGTCCGGCCGCCCCTTCGCCCGTTCCCGTTCCACGGACACCTCCTCGCCCGCGCGCCCTGCCCTCCCCTCGGCAGTACCGCCGTGTACCCCGCCCGCTTCCCCGGGCGGGGTGCGCCGCCGTGCCCGTACCCCGGAACACCCCCCGGCGGAGCGGTCAGTCGCAGGGACAGCAGCAACAGCCGTCGCAGCCACCGCCGGAGCCCCCCGAGCCCCCGGAGCCGCCCCGGCCGCCGCTGTCACAGCAGCCGCCGTCACAGCCCGAGTCGGGGGACTGGCAGGTGTGGCAGCAGCCCTCCCGGCGCTTGCGTGACCAGGGGCCCTCGTACGAACCGGCGCAGCACATCTGGCAGGAGCAGAAGACCCAGGTGAAGGCGGCGCACCCGGCGAGGAAGCCCCGGGGCGGACGCTCGGGCTCCCGGGGCGGCGCGCCGCCCTCCTCATCGGGGGCGGCCCAGCCCATGGAGGCGGTCCGGTGGCCGCAGCCCGCGCCGTCGCCGAAGGCCCGCGCCACCGAGACGGACAGCTCGTGCGCGAGGAGCCGGTGGACCAGCCGGTCGTCGGTGAAGTCGGCGTCGCGCAGGGCGAGCCGGATGCCGTGCACGGCGTCGTCGGCGAGGCGGCGGGCCTCCTCCGGTGAGGTGCCGGTGGCGGTCAGCGGGTTCCAGGCGCCCGCCTCGGCGTCCGCCGTGCGGTCCTCGACCGCGTCCAGCAGATGGGCGAGGCGCCCGAAGAGCCGGCCCGCCTCGGCGAGCGGCGCCGCGTTCCCCGGACGTCCGGCGAGCACCGCGGTGTGCGCGAAGGCCGCCGCGGTGGCGGTCTCGGTGGGCTCGGTGACGGTGAGCAGCGGGGTACCGGGCCCGGCGAGCCGTTCGAGGCCGGCCTGGCGGTCCACCGCGTCCAGCAGGACGGCGGTGTCGAAGCCGAGACCGGCGGCGCCCCGTGTCCCGGCCCCCTCCCAGCGCCGGGCGACCCGGCGGGCCGCGGCGGCCATCGGACGGCGGGCCAGCAGGCCGTCCCGGTCGGCGACATGGTCCCGCATCTTCGCCGAGGCCAGTACCAGCGATACGGCCGCCGCGAGCCGGGCCCCCTCGCCCCGGGCTATCGGCGCGGTGCGCATCGCCCGCAGCGGGCAGGGCCCGGCGGTGCGGCGCCCGTCCGGGGTCCGCTCGGACTGTGCCTCCGTGAGGACGGAGATGATCAGCCCGTCGTAGTTGGTGGCGACCCGGGCGAACTGCCCGTGGTCGGAGCGGAGCGCCAGGCAGAGCCCGCACAGATGGGCCATCCACTCGGTCCTGAGGCCCTGGGTGAGCCGGTGTGTACAGGGCCTGACGATTCCGAACACTGTTCTGTTCCCCCCGTGGACAAACGCGACCGGCACCGGTCGCCACGGCCGGACGGACCGGCGCGGCGGGTGTCGATCGGCTGGTGCGGCAGGCATCGTATCCACCGGATCGTTCACCTGTACGCCCGTCACCTCACCCATCCGGACCGACTTTCATATTTTGTGCGGATCATTCTCCGTAGAGTGGAAGAAACCTGACGAGGTACCACATCTTCTGCACCAGTCCCGTCACGAAAAACCTGCGCGGCGGCTATCCACTTGGCGCGCGATCCGCATGATGGACGACGATGGGGACAGGAAAGACGAAAGACCGCTCGTGAGCGGACCACAGTGGAAGGAGGCGTCCATGGGATCTGTGCGCAAGGCGAGCGCATGGCTGGGTCTCGTCGACAACGACGAGCGCTACTACGCCGACGAGTACGCCGAGTACCCCGAGAGCGGAGAGACGGGAGACGCCTGGGTCACCGACCCCCGGGTGCGGGTCGCCTCCGACTCCGCCCAGGAGGGGGGCCGCAGAATCGCGACGGTCTCCCCGACCTGCTTCCGGGACGCCCGGGGCATCGGCGAACTGTTCCGGGAGGGCATCCCGGTGATCGTCAACCTCACCTCGCTGGAGTCGGCCGACGCCAAGCGTGTGGTGGACTTCGCCGCCGGGCTGACCTTCGGGCTGCGCGGCTCCATCGAGCGGGTGGCGACCCGGGTCTTCCTGCTGAGCCCCGCCCACACCCAGGTCGTCGGCCAGGAGAGCGCCGGACGCCCCCAGGACGGGTTCTACAACCAGAGCTGATCGGGCGCTCCCCCGAGCCCCCCGCCGTCCGCTTTCCGGTACCGCCCCCTCCCCCGAGGGGTCACCGGAAGGCGTCCAGGCCGGTGAGCGCCTTGCCCAGCACCAGCTGGTGCATCTCCACGGTGCCCTCATAGGTGAGCACCGACTCCAGATTGGCCGCATGCCGCATCACGGGGTACTCCAGCGAGATCCCGTTGGCGCCGAGCACCGTGCGCGCGGTACGGCAGATCTCGATGGCCTCCCGTACGTTGTTCAGCTTCCCGAAGCTCACCTGCTCCGGCAGCAGCCGCCCGGCGTCCATCCGTACCCCCAGATGGTGCGCGAGCAGCAGCCCCTTGTGCAGCTCGACCGCCATGTCGGCGAGCTTGGCCTGGGTGAGCTGGAACCCCCCGATCGGCCGGCCGAACTGCTCCCGGGTCCGTGCGTACTCCAGCGCCGAGGCGAAACAGCTGCGCGCCGCGCCCATGGCGCCCCAGACGATGCCGTACCGGGCGTGCGAGAGACAGCTCAGCGGCCCGCGCAGCCCCCGTGCCCCGGGGAGCATCGCGTCGGCGGGCAGCCGTACCCCGTCCAGCACCAGCTCGCTGGTGACACTGGCCCGCAGCGACCACTTGTGGGGGATGTCCACGGCGGAGAAGCCGGGGGTGTCGGTGGGGACGGCGAATCCCCGGATGCCCTCGTCGGTCCGGGCCCAGACCACGGCGACCCCGGCCACCGAGCCATTGGTGATCCACATCTTGCGGCCGGTCAGCACCCAGTCGCCGCCGTCGCGCCGGGCGTGGGTCCGCATCCCCGAGGGATCCGAGCCGTGGTCCGGCTCGGTGAGCGCGAAACAGCCGATGACCTCGCCCGCCGCCATCGCGGGCAGCCACCGCCCGCGCTGCTCGTCGGAGCCGAAGCGGTGCAGGGCGTACATCGCCAGGGAGCCCTGGACGGAGACGAGGGAGCGGATCCCCGAGTCGGCGGCCTCCAGCTCCAGACAGACCAGGCCGTACTGGACCTGGGAGGCGCCCGCGCAGCCGTACCCCTTCAGGGACATCCCGAGCGCGCCGAGGCCGCCCAGCTCGCGCGCCAGCTCCCGGATCCCGGGCAGCTCACCGCGCTCGTACCAGTCGGTGATGTACGGCAGCACCCGGTCCCCGGCCCAGACCCGGACGGCGTCCCGGAAGGCGCGGTCCTCGCCCGTGAGCAGATCGTCGAGGCCGAGGGGGTCCAGCGGGTCGAAGCGGGCGGGGGCGAGGGGCTCCTCGAACAGGGATCCCCCGGGCCCGGACCTGCCGTGCTCCGACCGCCCCGGCCCGGACCTCTCCGGCCCGGACCCCCCTGGCCCGGAGCTCCCCGGCGCCGACCTCCCGGGCTCGGGCTCCCCGGGCTTCCCCGGCTCCGGCTCCCCGGGCTCCGGCTCCCCGGACATGGGCTCTTCGCGCATGGGCGGGCCTCCACCTCCGTACGACGTCGTACCGCGGGGCCCGACGTTACGGCTCAGTGCGCGGTCCGTCCAGACCCGCCCGTCTCGGCCGGGGCGCGCCGCACCACGCCTGTCACCTCGGACGATTCCCGGCTGCCGGGAAGGGCCGGGGCCGGGGCCCGCCGGGCGCCCGCGGCCTGCTCCGGCACCGGGCCCAGGGCCACCCGGGCGGCGGCGCACTCGGCCGGGCCGTCCGGCCCGCCCTCCATCCGGCGGGGCAGCCGCAGCGCGGCGAGCGCCCCGAGCAGCAGCAGCCCGGCGCTGACCAGCAGGGTGACATGGAGCCCGGTGACAAAGGACTGACGGGCCGTGGTCCGCAGCAGCTCCCCCGTGCCCCCGCCGAGACCGTCGGCGATCTGGTACGCCTCCCCGAGCGAGTGGGCGGCCGAGTCGCGCGCGCCCTCCGGCACCCCGGCGACCCCCTGGACGGCGGGGGCGTAGGCCGCGTTCATCACACTGCCCAGCAGGGCGATCCCGATCCCGGCACCGAGCTGGTACGAGGTCTCGCCGATGGCCGCCGCGCCACCCGCCCGCTCCGCCGGGGCCTCGCTGAGCATCGACTCGTACGCCGCGAACAGCGTGGTCTGGAGCCCGAAGCCGAGCAGGACGAAACCGGCGGTGAGCAGCAGCGGCCGGTCCTGCTGGCCCATCGCGGTGAGCAGCAGCACGGCGGCGGCGGTCAGCACGAAGCCCCAGCCGACCATGCACCGCGGGCCCATCCTGCGGAGGGTGTACGAGCCGGTGGCGCCGGCGGCCATGGCGGCGAAGGTCAGGGGCAGCAGCCGCAGCCCGGTCTCCATCGGCCCGAGCCCCAGGATCAGCTGGAGGTACTGGACGGCGATCAGCTCCAGGCCGACCAGGGCGAGCATGGCGAGGACGATGCACCCCACCGAGGTGGAGAAGGCCGGGACGGCGAACATCCGGATGTCGATCAGCGGATGGCGGCGGCTGCGCTGCCGGTGGACGAAGAGGACCAGCAGCAGCGCCCCGGTGAGCAGCGGGCCCGCGGTGAGGTGTTCGAGCGGGGAGTGGCCGACGCCGAGCCGCTTGACGCCGAGGACCACGCCGAGGATGCCGCCCGCCGCCATCAGCGCGCCGAGGACGTCCCAGGGGCCCTCGTAGCCGCCCCGGGACTCCGGCAGCAGCCATCGGCCCAGCGGGAGGATGACCGCCATCAGCGGGATGTTGATCAGGAAGACCGAGCCCCAGTGGAAGTGCTCGATGAGGAAGCCGCCGAGGACCGGTCCGGTGGCGGCGCCGACGGCGGCGACCGCCGTCCAGATGCCGATGGCGGTCGCCCGCTCGCGCCGGTCGGGGAAGACCGTGCGCAGGATGGAGAGGGTGGCGGGCATGATCATCGCGCCGCCGATGCCCAGCAGGGCCCGTGCGGCGATCAGTATCCCGGGGGTGGGCGCGAAGGCGGCGAGGGCGGAGGCGGCGCCGAAGAGGGCATAGCCGAGGAGGAGCACCCGGCGGCGGCCGACCCGGTCGCCGAGGGTGCCGAAGAGGATCAGCAGCGCGGCGCAGATCAGCGGATAGGCGTCCACGATCCAGAGCAGTTCGATGCCGCTGGGGCGCAGGTCCTCGGTGACGGCGGGGACGGCGACATGGAGGACGGTGGCGTCGACGGCGACCAGCAGCAGGCTGACGCAGAGGACCATCAGAACGACCCAGCGGTCCTTGCCGCTGCCCGCCGCACGCAGCCGTGCCGCGGCCGTGGTCGTCCCTGACATGCACTTACCTCCCGTGTCCCCTCGCGCTCGGCGGGCCAGCCGGAGAAGGGGACGGCCCCTCACGGGTGGTCCGGCGTCGACGGGCGAGTGAGCCGTCAGATTACGCGAGGTCCGACCCGGCCCGTGTGGCCCGGCTCTCACAGCTTCCCCGGGAGGGCTGTGGTGTACGCCACCCATGTTTCCGACGGGTAACCCCCGGGTGGACGGGCCGGGGGGAGCGGGCGGGGTCCGGGCCGTCACGGCCCCCGGGGCGGGGCGGTCCCGTGATCACCGGCGTCAAACGTGAGAAAGAATTCATACAGCCGGGTGGAGAACGTCAATTCATGGCCTGGAAAGGTTCCTTCCGCAACAGCCCTGAGCAATAGGACGGATGGCCTCCAGGATTTCCGAGTTGGCCCCGAATAATCCTCCCGGCTGAGACATACTCCACATCACATGGTCATCACAAAGCCGCGGGATCGACCAGGCACCACCCTCACTCCCTGTAACGTCGATTGGGTGCGTACCGACATCTTTGCCCGCTTGGACCGAGAGACGGAACCGCCGAAGATAGAGATCCCGCGGATGAGCCGGACCCGGCTCGCCCTCTTCGGCGGGACAGCCGTGTTCTATCTCGCCATCGTGATCGCCGTGCTGGCGTCGTCCTGGCTGGTCCTGATCGACTGGAAGGTCATGCTCTTCCGGCCCTACCAGCAGTGGCCGGAGCTGCACGCCTTTCTGGACTCCTTCGTGGTGCTCGGCCAGCGCGGCCCGACCGCGGTGATGGTCGCGGCCTGGCTGGGCTGGCGCTCCTGGCGACAGCACACCCTGCGACCGCTGCTGGTGCTCGGCGTCTCGCTGCTGCTCCTCAATACGACCGTCGGCGCGGTCAAGATCGGACTCGGCCGGCTCGGCCCTCACTACGCGACCCAGATCGGCTCGGCCGAGCTGTTCGCGGGCGGGGATATATTTCCCTCGGGGCACACCGCCAACGCGGTGGTGACCTGGGGAATCCTGGCGTATCTGGCCACCACCCCGACGACCCGGCGCTATCTGTCGGCGCTCTCGGCGGCGGTCTCGCTGGGGGTCGGGCTCACCACGGTCTATCTCGGTACGCACTGGCTGAGCGATGTTCTGCTCGGCTGGGCCGCGGGGCTGCTGATCCTGCTGGCGCTGCCCTGGTGCGAGCCGCTGATCGGGCGGGCGGAGGCCTGGATCCTCGGACGCCGGGAGATGTGGCGGGCGAGAAGGCGGCAGGGCGCGCCCTCGCTGCCGGTGGCGGCGGGCGGTCCGCGTCCCGGTGTGCCCACCGCGCAGCGGCCCCCGGTGGAGCAGCCGGCGCAGGCGCCGCGCGGACAGGTCTCGGTGGGAACGCTCGCCGGGGGGCCGGGCTGCCCCGCGGCTCCCGCGGCAGCGCCGAGACCCGGCACCCCCGTGCGCTCGGGGGACCGGCTCACCCAGACGATCCCGCAGCCCGCGATGGGCCCGGCGGGTGCCCGGCAGGTCCGGGCACGGCCGACGGCACGCGGCTGACACGACCGCGTCGGCTCCGGTCCGTCCGGTCACACCGGTCACACCGGTGCGGTCCGTCACTCGTCCGTGGGTACGAGGCCCTGGCTCCCGGCCGGGGCCTCTTTCCGTGGGCCCGCCACCGGCTTCCCGCCGGCCTTCCGTCGACCTTCCGTCGACCTTCCGTCGACCTTCCGTCGATCTTCCGTCGACCTTCCGTCGACCTTCCGTCGACCTTCCGTCGGCCTCCGTCGGCTCTCTGCCAGCTCTCTGCCGCCTTCTGTCAGCCGGGCCAGCAGCGGACGACGGTGCCGCCCTTCACCTCGAAGTTCAGCCGCCCCTCCAGATACTCCAGCGTGATGAGCGCCCCGGGCGGCAGGGAGCGGACGGTGGTCCAGCCGTGCTGCCGGGCGCGCCGCTCGGCGGTGTCGGCGGCGAGGCCGACATAGGACGCGGGGGCCTCGTCGGGGCGCCCCGGCGGGGATGTGGGTGCCATGCGCCCCACCGTAGGCGGCAGCGGACGGTGACGGAAGGCCGGGTCGGCGGAGGGCATCGCCCGCCTGTCGCCCACCCCTGGTCGCGCGTCACACCTACGTCACAGATCCGTACTCCCGCCGGTAGCGCACCACATCACCCGAACGAGCACTTCGACACCCGCCGTACGGTAATTCCGTGACGTCCCCTGATCATGCAGAATTCCCGGATGTAATCGGGCCGGTGAACAGCGGAGGGCGAATTGGCTGACCTTTCGGCGGGCCGTGGGGCGGACACCGGTGAATTCCGCCGGGCCCGGAGCGGGGACCGGTGAGCGGAACAGAGACTTCCGCACCGGGCGACGCCCCAGGCGGCGGGGACGGGGACCGGGAGCGGGTCCATGAGCTGCGGGGCAGCCGGGTCCTGGTGGAGTGGCTGACCACCACCGATCACAAGCGGATCGGGCATCTCTATCTGATCACCTCGTTCGGCTTCTTCCTCTTCGCCGGGGTGCTGGCGCTGGTGATGCGCGCCGAGCTGGCCCGCCCCGGGCTCCAGCTGATCGACAACGAACGGTTCAACCAGGCGTTCACCCTGCACGGCACGATCATGCTGCTGCTCTTCGCCACCCCCGCGTTCGCCGGATTCGCGAACGAGATCATGCCGCTCCAGATCGGCGCCCCCGATGTCGCCTTCCCCCGGCTGAACGCCCTCGCGTACTGGCTCTATCTGTTCGGCGGGCTGATCGTGGTCGGCTCGCTGCTGACCCCGTCCGGCGCCGCCTCGTTCGGCTGGTTCGCCTATGCGCCGCTCAACGCCCGTGAGCACTCCCCCGGCGTCGGCGCCGACATATGGATCATGGGTCTCGCCCTCTCCGGCTTCGGGACGATCCTGGGCGCGGTCAACTTCCTGACCACCATCGTGGGGATGCGCGCGCCGGGGATGACGATGTTCCGGCTGCCGGTCTTCACCTGGAACGTGCTCTTCACCTCGGTGCTGGTGATCTTCGCCTTCCCGGTGCTGGCCGCCGCGCTGCTGGTGCTGGAGGCGGACCGCCGGCTGGGCGCCCAGGTCTTCGACCCCGCGAACGGCGGGGCGCTGCTCTGGCAGCATCTGTTCTGGTTCTTCGGCCATCCCGAGGTCTACATCATCGCGCTGCCGTTCTTCGGGATCGTCACCGAGATCCTGCCGGTCTTCTCCCGGAAACCCGTCTTCGGCTATCTGACCCTCGTCGGGGCGACCATGGCCATCACCGGGCTCTCCGTGGTGGTGTGGGCCCACCACATGTTCGCCACCGGCGCGGTACTGCTGCCGTTCTTCTCGTTCCTCTCCTTCCTCATCGCCGTCCCCACCGGGGTGAAGTTCTTCAACTGGACGGGGACGATGCTGCGCGGCTCGCTCTCGTTCGAGACCCCGATGCTCTGGTCCGTCGGCTTTCTGGTCTCCTTTCTCTTCGGCGGGCTGACCGGCGTGATCCTGGCGTCACCCCCGCTGGACTTCGCGGTGACGGACTCCTACTTCGTGGTGGGCCACTTCCACTACGTCGTCTTCGGCACCGTGGTCTTCGCGACCTTCGCGGGCTTCCACTTCTGGTGGCCGAAGTTCACCGGCAGAATGCTGGACGAGCGGCTCGGGCGGATCCACTTCTGGACCCTCTTCACCGGATTCCACACCACGTTCCTGGTCCAGCACTGGCTGGGCGCGGAGGGAATGCCCCGGCGCTACGCCGACTATCTGGCGGCCGACGGCTTCACCGCGCTCAACACCGTCTCCACCATCGGCTCGTTCCTGCTGGGGATCTCCACCCTGCCCTTCCTGTACAACGTCTGGCGGACCGCCAAGTACGGCAGGAAGGTGGAGGTGGACGATCCCTGGGGGTACGGGCGGTCCCTGGAGTGGGCCACCTCGTGTCCACCGCCCCGGCACAACTTCCGTACCCTGCCGAGGATCCGCTCGGAGTCCCCCGCCTTCGACCTCCACCACCCGGAGTACGCCCCGCTGCGGCCGCCGCCGCCCGTCAGCGAAGAGCCCGCGAGAAGCGGTCCCGGGCTTCCCTGAACCGCTCCTTCAGCTCCGGCGGCTCGATCACCTCGAAGTCCACCCCCAGCAGCATCACATGGATCACCATCACCTCCAGGCTGGTGGCGCCGGTCCGCAGCAGACAGGAGCCGTCGTCGATCGGCTCCAGCGTCCCGTCGGACGGGCCCACCATCCGGGCGGCCTCCTCGGCGCCCACCTTGAGCCGCAGCACCGCGCGGGTCGCGTAGACCGTCGTCGACACCCCCGTGGAGACATAGGCCGCGAGATCGTCGGCGGGCGGGGTACGGGGGGCGAAGCGGGGGCCGTGCGGCGGGGTGGGGGTGATCCGGTCCACCCGGAAGGTGCGCCAGTCGTCGCGGTCCGTGTCCCAGGCGACCAGATACCAGCGGCGCTCGGTGCAGACCAGCCGGTGCGGCTCCACGGTACGGCGGCTCTCGGTGCCGCCGTGGTCGCGGTAGCGGAAACGCAGCAGCTCCGCGTCCCGGCAGGCGTTGGCCAGCTCGGTCAGGACGGAGGGGTCCACCCGGTCCGCCGGGGAGCGCAGCATGGGCACGGTGTACGAGGTCAGCGCGCCCACCCGGCGCCGCAGCCGGTCCGGCAGCACCTGCTCCAGCTTGGCGAGGGCGCGTACGGAGGTCTCGCCGATGCCCTCGATCCCCTGGCCGGCGGCGGTGCGCAGCCCCACGGCGACGGCGACGGCCTCCTCGTCGTCCAGGAGCAGCGGGGGCAGCTGGGCACCCGCGCCCAGCTGGTAGCCGCCGCCGGTGCCGGGGGTGGCGTTGACCGGGTAGCCCAGCTCCCGCAGCCGGTCGACATCCCGGCGCACGGTCCGCGGGGTCACCCCGAGCCGGTGGGCGAGATCGGCGCCGGACCAGTCGCGGTGGGCCTGGAGCAGCGAGAGCAGGCGCAGCAGTCGTGCGGAGGTTTCCAGCATGGCGCCAGTCTGACAGTCCTTGCGGACACCCTTGGTCCGCGATGACCCGGGGCTGCGGGCCCGGCCTCCGGGGGTACGGGGGTACGGGGGTCAGCCCCGGCGGACCAGGACGGCGGCGCGGTAGCGCAGGGCGCAGAGCCCGTCCCGTACCGCGCCCGAGGCCCGGAATCGGGTGTCGCGGAGCGCGCTCCGGGCGGCCCCGGACCCCGCGCGGGCGCGCAGCTCGGTGAAGACGGCCTCATGGCGGTGGGCGATCCGCCCGGGGTCGAAGCGCTCGGCGGCGGCACGGGCGGCCCGCCCGGCCCGGCGGCGGGCCCCGTCGTCGCCGATCAGCCCGAGCAGTGCGGAGGCGACCGCGGCCACGTCCCCGACCGGTACCAGCCGGCCGTCGACACCGTCCTCGATGATCTCGCGGGGGCCGTGCGGGCAGTCGGTGGCGACCACGGGCAGTCCGCACCGCATCGCCTCCACGATCGTCATGCCGAAGGCCTCCCGGGCGGAGGTGACCGCCGCGATCGAGCCCTTGACCCACTCGTTCTCCAGCGGCGCGGCGTTGCCCATCAGCGCGACCGATTCGGTCAGCCGGAGCCGGGCGATCAGCTCGGTCAGCGCGCCGCGCTCGTTGCCCGTCCGGTCGCCGCTGCCGTAGATGCGCAGCCGCCAGTCGGGGTGTTCGGCCACCACCGCGGCGAAGGCCTCGATCAGGACGTCGTACCGCTTCACCCGGGTGAGACGGCCCGCCGCGACGACACAGCGGGCGTTCCCGTCGGCGGGGGCGACGGCGGGCGCGGGCACGCTGTTGGGCACCGCGTCGATCCGCACTCCGGGCAGGCCCAGCTCCCGGTAGGCGCGGGCGTCGGCCTCGGTGACCGTGGTGAGCGCGTCGAGCAGGGGGTAGCGGTAGCCGATCTCCCGGCGGAGCCGGTGGCCATGGCTGTCCAGGGTCAGATGCTCCTGGCCGATCCGCAGCGGTCCGGGGCGGGTCTGGAGGGCGACATGGACATTGAGCCCGTGCCGGGTGCCGATGACCACATCGGCCCGGACCCCGGCCAGATGGGCCGCGATCCGGCGGTCGGTGAGCCTGCTGTACTGCCCGTGGCGTCCGTCGCCCTTCGGGAAGACCTTCGCGGGGCGCAGCTGGTCGGGGTGGTCCCCCTCGTATCCCGGGGTGTTTCTTCGCAGATCGACGAGGTGCCGCAGGGTGACCCCCGCCGGTTCCCCCATGAGCGGGTCGTCCCGGTGCCGGAAGACGGAGACGATCTCGACCTCGTGCCGTTCCGCGAGGGCGTGCGCGAGATTGAAGGTCGTACGGATCGTGCCGCCGATCCCGTACGCGTTGTGGAGCAGAAAGGAGATGCGCATGCGGGTGGGTTCCGTTCCCCCGGAGGTGCAATGCGGTCCACATCGGACCTTACTGCCCAAGTGGACGCGGTCCCCGGGAGCGCCGGTTCGATTCCGTTCCCTTCCATGCGTGACTCAGGCCACCAAGACCCGTTGAACCGTGGAGGAGCCGGGGGCCACCCGGCGCACGAGAACGATTCCGAGGAGCCACCCGTGCCGCGCATGCTCGACGTCAGCGAGGACGTACGCGCCGAGATCGGTGATCAGGAAGCCGACCGGCTGCTCGCCGGCGAGTCCGCACCGAGCAGCTATGACTGCACCTCCTGCCGCACCCCGGGCGACACCGAGCAGGAGCGCACCAGCACGGTGCTGTTCGTCGGTGAGGAGACCGCCGTTCTCGCCTTCGCCCATGCCAGCTGTATCCCCTCGCAGGTGGTACGGGTCGCCGAGGCCCAGTTGCAGGGGGCGGTCCGGTCCATCACCGGGGAGCGGCCCGCCGCCCCGCCACCGGCACCCGCCGGGCCGCCCGCCCGGACGCCGGAGCCCGCGCCGGGCCAGGCGGTGCTGGGCATCACCAGCGGGCTGATCCTGGTCCAGGGCGAGCTGCACCCCGCCCTCGTGGTCGAGCCGACAGGGCCCATCGCCCGTCCCGGTACCGATGGATCGGGCGGGGATGTCTTCCTTCCGCTCCTGATCGAGCAGGGCTTCGCCCCGGTCCACGAGGTGAACAGGGCGCCGGTGCCGCTCTCCGGCTGGTCGGTGCTGCTGGCCATGGGCCAGCTGCACGCCGTGCTCGCCCCGGGGGCCGCCGGGGGCAGTCCGGTCGCCTGGTGGCAGGCGCACCAGCCGCTCCAGGTCACCGACGACTGGCGGACCACCGCCAACAAGACCCATACGGTGCTGGTGTACGCGGCTCCGGCGGGCTCGATCGGTCAGCAGCCCCGGGAGGATCTGATGCGGGACGCGCTGGAGAAGGCGGCGGCGGGCGGGCGGCTGGTGGCGGCGGCGATGCCGCTGGCGGGCACCGGCGCCTCCTGAGCCCGGCGGCACCCGGGGCGGCGGGCGCCCGGTGGTGTCCCCGGAACGCCAGGGCACCGTATCGCCGTAGCGCTGGAGCGCTGTACCGCCGAGTCGCTGTGTGTCTGTGTCCCTGTACCGCTGTGTCCGTTTGCCGCCGTGTCCGTTGACCGCTGTGTCCCTGTACGGGTGTGTCGGTGTGTCCGTGTGTCGACACATCGCCGAAGCCCTGAAGCGCCGTATCCCCGGAACCGCGCGGCCCCCTCCCCCGTACATCCGATCGCATGACGGCGGGCCCCGGGAACATCCGCTCCCGGGGCCCGTTTCCGAAGCGCGCCGGGCAGTGACGGGCCGGGGGCGTGCGTCGTTTCAGGTACGTGCACTCATACGACCCCAGCCGTTATCCGTACGGTCAGATCCCCGCGATGCGACCCGCGCGGGAGAACCCGTACGACCACGGGCCCACGGCGTCCCCCCTGCCGCCGGTGTCCCCGACACCGCTCTACGACGCGCTGTGCGCCGAGTACCGCAGGGCCTTCAGGACCCTGCCCGGGGACCGCAGCGGGGAGGAGGATCTGGCCTTCCGGCCGTTTGGCAGCGGGCCGCTCCTCGGCCGGGGCTTCGGCACCGGCCTCCATACGCCCTACCCGGGGTCGGGCTGGGAGCCCCATCCCGGCTACCGGATGCCCGCGCACCACCCGGCCGCGCTGCCGCCGGGCCCCCGCCGGGGTCTGTGAGCGGCTCGGGGCGGACATGGCGCCGCCCCGGACCGGGACCGGCCGGGGCGGCGACGCGCACGGGTGCGCGGTCCTACTTCTTGCGTCCGCGCTTCTCCCGCACCCGCACCGAGATGTGGATCGGGGTGCCGGCGAAGCCGAACTCCTCGCGCAGCCTGCGCTCCACGAAGCGGCGGTAGCCGTGCTCCAGGAAGCCGGAGGCGAAGAGGACGAACCGGGGCGGCTTGGTGCCCGCCTGGGTGCCGAAGAGGATCCTCGGCTGCTTGCCGCCCCGGATCGGGTGCGGATGGGCGGCGACCAGCTCGCCCAGGAAGGCGTTGAGACGGCCGGTGGGGACCCGGGTCTCCCAGCCCGCGAGGGCGGTCTCGATCGCCGGGACCAGCTTCTCCATATGGCGGCCGGTGAGCGCCGAGACATTGACCCGCGGAGCCCAGGCGATCTGGCCCAGCTCGGTCTCGATCTCCCGCTCCAGGTAGTAGCGGCGCTCCTCGTCCAGGGTGTCCCACTTGTTGAAGGCCACCACCATCGCCCGGCCCGCCTCGACGGCCATGGTGATGATCCGCTGGTCCTGGACGCTGATGGACTCACTGGCGTCGATCAGGACGACCGCGACCTCCGCCTTCTCGACGGCGGCTGCGGTCCGCAGGGAGGCGTAGTAGTCGGCACCTTCCTGGAGGTGGACCCGGCGGCGGATACCGGCGGTGTCGACGAACTTCCAGGTGACGCCGCCCAGCTCGATCAGCTCGTCCACCGGGTCACGGGTGGTGCCGGCGAGTTCGTTGACGACGACCCGCTCCTCCCGCGCCACCTTGTTCAGCAGCGACGACTTGCCGACATTGGGGCGGCCGATGAGGGCGATCCGGCGGGGGCCGCCGACGGCGGTGCCGAAGGACTGCTCGGGGGCCTCGGGGAGCGCGTCCAGGACGGCGTCCAGCATGTCGCCGGTGCCCCGGCCGTGCAGCGCGGAGACCGGGTGGGGCTCGCCGAGCCCCAGCGACCACAGCGCGGCGGCGTCCGCCTCGCCGCTGGGGCCGTCGACCTTGTTGGCGCAGAGCACCACGGGCTTGCCGGCCCGACGCAGCAGCTTGACGACGGCCTCGTCGGTGTCGGTGGCGCCCACGGTGGCGTCCACGACGAAGACGACCCCGTCGGAGGCCTCGATGGCGTACTCGGCCTGGGCGGCGACGGAGGCGTCGAGCCCGAGGACGTCCTGCTCCCAGCCGCCGGTGTCGACGACCTTGAAGCGGCGGCCCGCCCACTCGGCCTCGTAGGTCACCCGGTCGCGGGTGACGCCGGGACGGTCCTCCACCACGGCCTCACGGCGGCCGATGATGCGGTTCACCAGGGTCGACTTACCGACGTTGGGACGGCCGACGATGGCGAGAACGGGCAGCGGGCCATGGCCCGCCGCGTCGATCGCGTTCTCGACATCCTCCGGGTCGAACCCCTCTTCCGCGGCAAGCTCCATGAACTCCGCGTACTCGGCGTCGCCGAGTGCTCCGTGGTCGTGCTGGTCGTTCATGAAGTCCGTTCCTCGTTCGTCGACAGGACCGCCGGGGGCGGTCCACTCTTCAAGTCTTACCCGGCGCGGCCGGTCAGGCGCCTGGCGTTGCCCAGATGGGCGCGCAGCCGCTCCTGGATCCGGGTGGTGGCCTCGTCCAGGGCCGTGCGGGTGCGGCGGCCACTGCCGTCCCCGGCGGTGAAGGCGGGTCCGAAGACCACATCCACCCGGCCGCGGAGGGCGGGCAGCCTCGGGATCAGCCGTCCGGGCCGCTCGTCGCCGCCCAGCACGGCCACCGGGACGACCGGCGCCCCGGAGCGCACCGCGAAGTAGGCGAGGCCCGCCCGCAGCGAGGCGAAGTCGCCCTCGCCCCGGCTGCCCTCCGGGAAGATCCCGAGGACCCCGTCGTTGGCCAGGACGCCCAGCGCCCCGGTGACCGCGGCGCGGTCGGTGCCGGAGCGGTCCACCTTCAGCTGCCCGATGGACCGCAGAAACGGGTCGAGCGGGCCGATGAAGGCTTCCTTCTTGATCAGGAAGTGGACCGGCCGGGGCGCGGTGCCCATCAGCATCGGGCCGTCCACGATATGCGTGTGGTTGACGGCGAGGATCACCGGCCCCGCCGACGGGACCCGCCAGGCGCCGAGCACCCGGGGCCGCCACAGGCCGTACATCAGGCCGATACCGATGCCCCGGCCCACGCCCGCGCCCCGGGCGGAGGGTGCCTCCGCCGGCGGGGCGGCGGTGGTCACTTCCCGGCCTTCCGGTCCCGGGCCTCGCGCACCAGGGTGACGACACACTCGATGACCTGCTGAAGGGTGAGGTCGGTGGTGTCCACCTCGACCGCGTCGCCGGCCTTGGCCAGCGGGGACGCCTTCCGGCTGGAGTCGGCCGCGTCCCGCTTGATCAGGGCTTCCTTGGTGGCGGCCAGATCGGCGCCCTTCAGCTCACCGCTGCGGCGGGCGGCCCGCGCCTCGGCGGAGGCGGTCAGGAAGATCTTGAGGTCGGCGTCCGGGAGGACGGTGGTGCCGATGTCCCGGCCCTCGACCACGATGCCCTCGGGGGCGGCGGCGGCGATGGCGCGCTGGAGGTCGGTGATCAGGGTCCGCACCTCGGGGACCGCGCTGACCGCGCTGACCTTGGAGCTGACCTCCTGGGTCCGGATGGGGCCGGAGGCGTCCGCGCCGTCGACGGTGATCGTCGGACCGGCCGGGTCGGTACCGGAGACGATCGAGGGCTTCTCGGCGGCGGAGGCCACGGCGTCGGCGTCGGCGGTGTCGACCCCGTTGCTGATCATCCACCAGGTGATCGCCCGGTACTGCGCACCCGTGTCCAGGTAGCTGAGCCCGAGTTCGGCGGCGACCGCCCTGGACGTGCTCGACTTGCCGGTGCCGGCGGGGCCGTCGATGGCGACGATCACGGATTCCACGGTGTCGGACACCTTTCCTGGAGTGGGGAGCGGGGCCGGGCGAAAGTGCGGTGGGCCCCGGACAAGGTTACCGAGTGCGCGGGCCCGTCATGGACACACGTACGGCCGCACCGGCGGACGAGCGCCCCGGCGGCATCCCCGTACCGCCGGGGGAAGGGCCGCACGGCACCCCCGTACCACCGGTCGGGGGCCCCGCGACGGCCGCCGGGCCCCCGGTCACCGACCCGTACCGGTGACCACCGATCCGTACCGGTGGCTACTGGCGGATGGACCAGCCGCGCTCCCGCAGCGCCGCCGACAGCACGGGCGCCGCCGAGGGCTCCACCATCAGCTGCACCAGACCCGCCTGCTGCCCGGTGGCGTGCTCGATCCGTACATCCTCCACATTGACGGCGGCACGGCCCGCGTCGGCGAAGATCCGCGCCAGCTCGCCCGGCTGGTCGCTGATGAGGACGGCGACGATCTCATAGGCCGCGGGGGCGGCCCCGTGCTTGCCCGGCACCCGGGCGCGGCCCGCGTTCCCCCGCCGCAGCACATCCTCGATCGCCAGGACCCCGTCCTCCCGCTTGTCGTCGTCGGGGGACTCCAGCGAGCGCAGCGCCCGTACCGTCTCGTCCAGGTCGGTGGCGATCCCGGCGAGGGTGTCGGCCACCGGCCCGGGGTTGGCGGCGAGGATCTCCAGCCACATCCGGGGGTCGGAGGCGGCGATCCGGGTCACATCGCGGATGCCCTGCCCGCAGAGGCGCACCGCGGTCTCGTCCGCCTCCCGCAGCCGGGCGGCGACCATCGAGGAGACCAGCTGGGGGGTGTGCGAGACCAGGGCCACGGCCCGGTCGTGGGCGTCGGCGTCCATCACCACGGGCACCGCCCGGCAGAGCGCCACCAGCTCCAGGGCGAGATTGAGGACCTCGGTGTCGGTCTCCGGGGTGGGGGTGAGCACCCAGGGCCGCCCCTCGAAGAGATCGGCGGAGGCGGCCAGCGGGCCCGAGCGCTCCTTGCCCGACATGGGGTGGGTGCCGATGTACCCGGAGAGGTCCAGACCCAGCGCCTCCAGCTCCCGCCGGGGCCCGCCCTTGACGCTGGCGACATCGAGACAGCCGCGGGCGATCCCGGCCCGCAGGGCGTCGGCGAGCGCGGTGGCGGTGTGCGCCGGGGGCACCGCGATGATCGCGAGGTCGACCGGGCCCTCCAGCGGGTCGTCGGTGCCCGCGCCGAGGGCGGCGGCGGTCCGGGCCCGCTCGGGGTCGTGGTCGATGAGATGGACGGTGACGCCCCGCGCCACCAGGGCGAGGGCTGCGGACGTACCGATCAGGCCGGTTCCGATGACGACGGCGGTTCTCACTGGGCGATGTCCTTGCGCAGGGCGGCGGCGGCACCGAGGTACACAGGTCTGCGGATGCTCCGTTCAGCGTAGTCAGCGGAGGGCCGTCCCGCTGGCCCACCCGCCCGCCGCACACCCGGGAAAACCGGCTTTCGGGCCCGCCGGGCACCGTTCTAACCTGGGCGGATGACCCCGTATGAGCTGGTGCGCGACCACACGATCTATTCCTGCGTCATGGGGTCACGGGCGTTCGGTCTGGCCACCGGGCGCAGCGACACCGACCGGCGGGGGGTCTTCGTCGCGCCGACCCCGCTGTACTGGCGGTTCGAGAAGCCGCCGACCCATGTGGAGGGGCCGGCCGAGGAGCAGTTCTCCTGGGAGCTGGAGCGCTTCTGCGAGCTGGCGCTGCGGGCCAACCCGAACATCCTGGAGTGTCTGTACTCCCCGCTGGTGGAGCGGGCCGACGCCACCGGGCGGGAGCTGCTGGAGCTGCGCGGGGCCTTTCTCTCCCGGCAGGTGCACACCACCTTCGTCCGCTACGCCCTGAGCCAGCGCCGGCGCCTCGACACCCGGCTGCGGGAGCGGGGCGAGCCGAACTGGAAGCACGCCGTGCACATGCTGCGGCTGCTGATCTCCTGCCGGGACCTGCTGCGCACCGGGGAGCTGACGCTGGACCGGAGCGCGGAGCGGGAGCGGCTGCTCGCGGTCAGGCGGGGCGAGCTGCCCTGGCCCCGGGTGGCCGCCTGGATGGAGCGGGCGGCCGAGGAGGCCGAGCGGGCGGTCCCCGGCTCCCCGCTGCCCGAGGAGCCGGACCGGGCCCGGGTGGAGGACTTCCTGGTACGGGTGCGCCGGGCGTCAGCGCTGGGGAGGCTCCAGCCGGGTCCGGACGACGAAGTCGGCGAGGTCGGCACGGACGGTGGCCGCGTCGGGCAGCGCTGACGCGAGCCGGGCGGCCTCCAGGACGGTGTGCAGCTCCTCGATGTCCCGCTCCACGGTGCCGGGGTCGATCCCGGCGGCCGGTCCGTGTTCGGCCTCCGCCTTCGCGGCGATCAGCTCGGGCAGATAGCCGGGGGCGGCGTCGATCTCGCCGGCCAGCCGGGTCAGATCGGCCTCGATCCGTCCGCTGCGCATCAGATGGACGCCGGTGAGCAGGGCGCGGAAGGTGTAGAGCAGCGGCTTGAGTTCACCGGTGCGCTCGAAGAGCCGCTCCTGGGTGCGGGCGAAGCCGTGGTAGTGGTGGGCGTGGTGGACGGTGAGCACCCCGGGGGCGAGGGCGACCAGTTCGGCGTGGGCGTCGGTGGTGTGCACGACGAGCGGCGAGAGCAGCTGCTCCAGGACATAGCCGTTGCGGCGGAGCATCAGCCGGACGAACTTGCGCAGATCGTGGGTGACGAGGTCGAGTTCGGCCCCGTCGTGGTCGGCCATGACGGTCCGGGTCTCCTCCGGCTCGTCGAGCCCGATCAGCTCCGCCACCGGGAGCAGATGCGCTCCGCGCAGGTCCACATCGGAGTCCCGGGAGGGGAAGCCGTAGAGATGGGCGCCGGAGACGGTGGCGAAGAGCAGCGGGTCGGGACAGGTCGCGACGAAAGCGCGCAGGTCCAGGGCCTGAAGGTCGGTCATGGGCACAACATTCTCAGGTGGCGGGGGCGGGCGGGGCACGGGGGCGGGATTCCGGGCCGCCCGGTCCCGGGGCGCGGGCCGGTGGGCCCGGGAGCCCGAGGGCCCGGGGTCCCGGGGTCCCGGCGCCCCCGGGGCTTACCGGCGTCCCGGGGTGCACCGGAGCCCCGGGGTGCACCGGAGCCCCGGGGTGCACCGGAGCCCCGGGGTGTTCCGAGCCCCGGGGTCAGGAGTCCCAGAGCGCCCCCAGGGAGATCAGATCGCTGCGGTACTCGACCCGCTCGGCCCACTCCCCGGGCCAGGCGTCCGCGCCGAGATGGGCCCCGGCGAGGGCGCCCGTGATGGCGGCGATGGAGTCGGAGTCGCCCCGGGTGCAGGCCGCCCGGCGGATCGCGGTGACCGGCTCCTCGGGGAAGAGCAGAAAGCAGTGGAGGGCGGTGGCCAGGGCCTCCTCGGCGATCCAGCCGTCCCCGGTGGCCTCGCAGGGGTCCGCCTCCGGGTCCGGCGCGGCCAGCGCGGCGGCCAGCCGGTCCAGGACGGCCAGGCACTCGTCCCAGCCCCGGGCCATGAAGGACCCCGGCCCCGCGTCGGCGGGGGCGAGGGTCCACAGCGGCCCCAGCCAGCGCTCGTGGTAGTGGCCGCGGTGCTCCAGCGCGTAGGCCCGCAACCGCTCCACCAGCCGCTCGGTACCGGTCCCCCGGGCCAGCAGATGGACGGCGCGGGCGGTCAGATCGGCGGCGGCCAGCGCGGTGGGATGGCCATGGGTGAGGGCGGCCTGGAGCTGGGCGGCCCCGGCGCGCTGCTCGTCGGAGAGTCCGGGGACCAGCCCGAGCGGCGCCACCCGCATATTGGCCCCGCACCCCTTGGAGCCGAGACGGCTGGCGCGGACCCAGGGCAGGGTGGGATCGGCGAGCAGCTCACAGGCGACCAGACAGGTGTGGCCGGG
This sequence comes from Streptomyces sp. NPDC000594, assembly GCF_040299965.1. Taxonomy (NCBI): domain Bacteria; kingdom Bacillati; phylum Actinomycetota; class Actinomycetes; order Kitasatosporales; family Streptomycetaceae; genus Streptomyces; species Streptomyces sp. NPDC000594. Next base: position 103,231 of record NZ_JBEPCY010000018.1, read on the forward strand.
GGCCCGGTTGTTCTCCGGGGAGCGGGACCAGGCGACGAACTCCTCGCGCAGCGGCCCGGTGAGCCGGGTGGCGGTGAGCGGCCCGCTGCCCATGGCGTCGCGGACGGCACGGCCCACGGCGAGGGTCATCTGGGTGTCGTCGGTGACGAAGGCGGGCGTGGGCAGGGCCATCTCCCGCCAGGGGCCGCACGTGGCGAGGATCCGGGGGACGTCGTCGAACTCGGTGGGGAAACCCAGGGCGTCACCGAGGGCGAGCCCGGTGAGCGCGCCGGTGGCGGCGTGCCGGGGGCCGCTCCCGGGGAGCCGCTGGAGTCGGTACGGGGTCGTCATGGCTGGGGACGTCCTTCCGGTCGCAGAAGCGGCGGGTGCAGCACGGAGGCGGGGCCCGCACGGTGGAGCGCGGCCGGTTTCCCCCGGCCGCCGGTGGGACGCGGCGGGCCCTGGACCGGCTCCACGAAGCCGGGTGTCGCGAGGACCTTCCGCCGGAAGTTGGGCCGGTCGAGCGGGACGCCCCAGACCGTCTCGTAGACCTGTTGCAGCTCCCCGAGGGTGAACTCGGGCGGGCAGAAGGCGGTGGCCAGACAGGTGTATTCGAGCTTGGCGCGGATCCGGTCGTGGGCGTCGGCGAGGATCAGCCCGTGGTCGAAGGCGAGCGGCCCGGCACCGTCCCGGGGGACCCACTGGGCGTGGGCCGCGTCACCGCCGCCCCTCGGTTCGGGCAGATCGGGCAGGAGGGCGGTGTGGGCGACGGAGACCACCCGCATCCGGGGGTCCCGGCGGGGGTCGCTGTAGGTGCGCAGCTGCTCCAGATGGAGGCCGCGGACGGTCTCCCGGGAGAGCCCGGTCTCCTCGGCCAGCTCCCGGCGGGCGGCCTCGCCGGCGGACTCCTCGGGGCGGACGAAGCCGCCGGGGAGCGCCCAGGCGCCGCGGTGGGGGTGCTCGCCCCGGCGGACCAGCAGGACCTGGAGGCGGGCGTCGCGGACGGTGAAGACGGCGAGGTCGACGGCGACGGCGAAGGGCGGGAAGGCACGGGGGTCGTAGTCGCCGTCCGGCACGGCGACGTGGTCCGGCACGGCGGCGGGCCACCGGGCCAGGTGTCCTGCGGCGGGCCCGGCCGGATCTCCCCCGGTACGCCCCCCGGTATGTCCCGCGGCAGGTTCTGCGGCGTGCTCGGCCATACGGCGGCCCCCGTGCATGGTCACTCCGACACTTTTAAGTGGTCACTTTGACCATAAAGCGGGGGCGGGACCCGGCGCAAGAGCCGAAGAAGCCCGCGACCGGGCGGATCGCGGGCTTCTTCAGGGCGTCGGGCGGTCGCCCGCCGGAGCCGGGGGACGGTCTAGAGACCGACCTCCTTCATCAGCATGCCGACCTCGGTGTTGGTGAGGCGGCGCAGCCACCCCGACTTCTGGTCGCCGAGGCCGATCGGCCCGAAGGCCGTCCGCACCAGCCGGTCGACGGGGAAGCCCGCCTCGGACAGCATCCGGCGCACGATGTGCTTGCGGCCCTCGTGGAGGACCACCTCGACCAGGTAGTTCTTGCCGGTGTTCTCGACCACGCGGAAGTGGTCGGCACGGGCGTAGCCGTCCTCCAGCGGGACACCGTCCTTGAGCCGCTTGCCGAGATCGCGCGGCAGCGGGCCCTGGATGGCGGCGAGATAGGTCTTCTTCACCCCGTAGCGCGGGTGCGTCAGCCGGTGGGCCAGCTCACCGTGGTTGGTGAGGAGGATGATGCCCTCGGTCTCGGTGTCGAGACGGCCGACGTGGAAGAGCCGGGTCTCGCGGTTGGTGACGTAGTCGCCCAGGCACTGGCGCCCGTCGGGGTCCTCCATGGTGGAGACGACACCCGCCGGCTTGTTCAGCGCGAAGAAGATGTGCGACTGGGTCGCCACGGTCAGCCCGTCGACCTTGATCTCGTCCTTCTCCGGGTCGACCCGGAGGCCCTGCTCGACCACGATCTCGCCGTTGACCTCGACCCGGCTGGCCTCGATCAGCTCCTCGCACGCCCGGCGGGACCCCATACCGGCCCGCGCCAGCACCTTCTGGAGCCGCTCGCCCTCCTGCTCCCCGAAGGTCTTGGGGGTCTTGATCTCGGGGCGGTTCGCATAGCGCTCGCGGTTCCGCTCCTCGGTACGGGCGTCGTACTCACGTGAGCGGGCCGGGGTGGAACGCCCGCCCGCGGCGCGCTGGGGGGACTGCTTGGGGCCGCCCTTGGCCCCTCCCCGCGCCGCCGTGCCGCGCCCCTTCTTCGGGCCGCCACCGGGGCCGCCGGAGCCACCGGGACCGCCGGAGAAACCGCCTACGTCGTAACGGCGCTCCTCGGGACGGGGCCGGTCGGAGCGCTTCTGCTGGTCGTCCCGGCCCTTCCCGGCACCCCGGGTGGGGGTGCCCCGGCCGTCGCCGCTGCCGCCCCGGAAGCCACCCCGGCTGTCGCCGCCACCCCGGGAGCCACCGCGAGCGTCGCCGCCCCGGGGGCCACCCCGGGAACCGCCCCGGCTGTCGCCACTACCGCCCCGGGAGCCGCCCCGGCTGTCGCCGCCGCCACCCCGGGAAGTGCCCCGACCGTCGCCGCTACCGCCCCGGGAGTTGCCCCGACCGCCGCTGTTCCCGCTGTTCCTGCCGCTGCTTCGCATCAAAGTTCCGTCGTTGGATGGTCTGGGTCACTGTCCGGAGCGTCCGGATCGAACGACGGTACGCCTTCCTCCGTCTCGGCCTCGACCGCGTCGGCCTCGGGGAGGAAGGGCGCCAGCTCCGGCAGCTCGTCCAGGCCGCGCAGGCCCATCCGCTCCAGGAAATGGTTCGTCGTCCTATACAGGATCGCACCTGTTTCGGGTTCCGTGCCCGCCTCCTCGACCAGACCGCGCTGGAGCAGGGTGCGCAGCACCCCGTCGCAGTTCACTCCGCGCACGGCGGAGACCCGGGATCGGCCGACCGGCTGACGGTAGGCGACGACCGCCAGGGTCTCCAGGGCGGCCTGGGTGAGCCGGGCCTGCTGGCCGTCGAGGACGAAGCGCTCCACGGCGGCGGAGTGCTCGGGGCGGGCGTAGAACCGCCAGCCGCCCGCGACCAGCCGCAGCTCAAAGCCCCGGCGCTGGACGGTGTACTCGTCGGCCAGCTCGCACAGCGCGTCGGTGACGGCCCGGCGCGGCTGCTCCAGGATCCTGGCCAGGTGCTCCTCGGTGGCGGGCTCGTCCACCACCATGAGGACGGCCTCCAGGGCGGGCTTGAGATCGCTCACGCCGGGTCCTTCTCCCTCTCGCTGCTGCCGCTCTTCTCCCCCGCCGGGTCCGGGAGGTCCGGAGCCCGGTCGAACTCGTCCGTGACGGTGGCCACCGCGTCCCCGCCGGTCCAGCTGACCAGCAGCTCCCCCAGGGCCTCGGGCTGGTCCAGGGCGACCGCCCGGTCCCGGTACAGCTCCAGCAGGGCGAGGAAGCGGGCGACGACGGTCAGGGTGTCCGCCGCCCCCTCGGCCAGCTCCCGGAAGCTGGCCCGGCCGCGCTCCCGCAGCAGGGCGACGACCAGCTCGCCCTGCTCGCGCACGCTGACGAGGGGGGCGTGGATGTGGTCGACATAGACCTCGGGCCGGGGCCGGGGCCTGGACGCCTTGGCCGCGAGCCGGGCGAACCCCTCCGGGCCGATGCTGATGACGACCTCGGGCAGCAGCTCGGCATGGTGCGGTTCCAGCCCGACGGTCCGGGGGAAGCGGCGTCCCTCGGCCTCCAGCCGGTCGGCGAGGATCTGGGCGATCTGTTTGTACGCGCGGTACTGGAGCAGCCGGGCGAAGAGCAGGTCGCGCGCCTCCAGCAGGGCGAGGTCGGCCTCGTCCTCGACCTCGGCGGCGGGCAGCAGCCGGGCCGCCTTGAGCTCGAGCAGGGTGGCGGCGACGACCAGGAACTCGGTGGTCTGGTCGAGGTCCCAGTCGTCGCCCAGGGCGTGGAGGTGCGCCATGAACTCATCGGTGACCTTGGAGAGGGCGACCTCGGTGACATCCAGCTTGTGTTTGGAGATGAGCTGGAGCAGCAGATCGAAGGGGCCCTCGAAGTTGGCGAGCCGGACGGTGAACCGGCGGTCGTCCCCGGCCTCGGGCTCCGCCTCAGGCCCTGATTCCGGCTCTGCCTCCGCTTCCGGTACGGGGGTGTCCGCCGGTACGGGGGTGTCTTCCGGTACGGGGGTGTCCTCCGGCGCCGCGTCCACCACCGGCTCCCCGGCCTCTTCCGGTGCCGGTGCGGGGACGGCCTCCGGCGCGGGTTCCGGCGCGGCCTCCGGAGCCGGTGCGGGTACGCGGATCCCCGGCGCGCTCCCCCGTACCGCCCCGGGTCCCCCGCCCAGGACACGGCGCGGGGGACGGGGCTGGTCGGTCGGGGGCATCGGGGGTCCAAACAGGGGGAGCGGAAGGCGGCCGGCCCACGCCCACGGGGAGGGGCCAGCGCGAGGCTACCCTCAGCGGCCCCGCAGCCGTCGTACGAGAATGCTCGCGTCGCCGCGCTGTTCCAGATCGGCCAGGACGACCGCGACCGCCTCGCGCACGATCCGCCCCCGGTCCACCGCGAGCCCGTGCTCGCCCCGGAGCACCAGCCGGGCGTGTTCGAGGTCCATCAGCTCCTCGGCGGAGACATAGACCGTGATCTTCTCGTCATGGCGCTCCCGCCCGCTGGGGCGGCGGTTCGACCGGCCCCGGGGGGCACGCCGTGCCGGGGCCCCGGCGCCCTCCTGGGCCGTCTGGGCGGCCTGGGAGCGGCGGCTGCGGGGGATCGGCGGCACGGAGCCCGCCGTGGGCTCCTCGGCCCGGCCACGCCCCTCCCCGCCGGTGCCCTGGGCGGAGCCGGGGTGCTCGCCGCCGGGGGCCGTCCCGCTCGCCGGCGGATCGCTCTCCGCCGGGGGCGGGGGCACCCGGGCCCCCTCCGCCGCCCTGCCGCGCGGCGACGACGACTGGAGGGCGCTCCCGCCGGTGGTACGGAACAGCTCGTCGGCGCCGGGCAGACTCACTCGGCGTGACACCGGGCGAGCACCTCCCTGGCGAGCTGGCGGTACGCGGCGGCGCCGACCGAATTCGACGCGTAGGTGGTGATCGGCTCACCGGCGACCGTGGTCTCCGGGAAGCGGACCGTACGCCCGATGACGGTGTGGTAGACGTGGTCGTCGAACGCCTCGACCACCCGGGCCAGCACCTCACGGCTGTGCACCGTGCGGGAGTCGTACATCGTGGCGAGGATGCCGTCCAGCTCCAGCTCGGGGTTGAGCCGCTCCTGGACCTTCTCGATGGTCTCGGTGAGCAGCGCGACGCCGCGCAGGGCGAAGAACTCGCACTCCAGCGGCACGATCACCTTGTGAGCCGCCGTCAGCGCGTTGACCGTGAGCAGACCGAGGGAGGGCTGACAGTCGATCACGATGTAGTCGTAGTCGGACAGCAGCGGCTTCAGCGCCCGCTGGAGCGTGGACTCGCGCGCGACCTCGCTCACCAGCTGCACCTCGGCGGCCGAGAGGTCGATATTGCTCGGCAGCAGGTCCATATTGGGGACCGCGGTCTTCAGCAGCACCTCGTCCGCCGACATGCCCCGCTCCATGAGCAGGTTGTAGACGGTCAGGTCGAGTTCCATCGGGTTGACCCCGAGGCCGACGGAGAGGGCGCCCTGGGGGTCGAAGTCGACCAGCAGGACCCGGCGTCCGTACTCCGCGAGCGCGGCGCCCAGATTGATGGTCGACGTGGTCTTGCCCACGCCGCCCTTCTGGTTGCACATCGCGATGATCTTCGCGGGGCCGTGGTCGGTCAGCGGGCCCGGGATGGGGAAGTACGGCAGGGGCCGCCCGGTGGGACCGATCCGCTCGCGGCGCTGCCGCGCGGCGTCGGGCGCGAGGGTGGCCGCGTACTCCGGGTCGGGCTCGTATTCGGCGTCGGGGTCGTAGAAGTGCCCCTCGGGGAGTTCCTCGTAAGCGGCGAAGTGGGTGGACTCTCGGCCACTCTCGTTGCCGGCCGTGGCGTTCACGTGTAGGCCGTCCATCATCGTCATCGTGTGGGCTGTCGTCATGTGCGGGGTGTCCTGGCGGATCGCGGGAGACGCTGGGGACGCGGGAGAACGGACCGCTACGGAGCCGACAGCGCCCGGCCCGGACGCGGGGGCCCCTCCTCGCAGGGGTGCGACCGCGTGGCCACCTCCGGGAGTAAATGTCGACTCATTCACAAGTCGTCTTACCTCCTTGGATGTGACCAGGACTTTATCGATAGGTCAGCGTGGCACCATGCCGACGGTTGGCGACTCTATGGCGTGTCACCGCTCCGCAGCAACACAATGCGCCGGACCCGGCCCGATGTGTCGGCAACGGAACACCGTTCTGTCAAGGGTGCGCGCCCCTTCGGACCGGCGGTGTCGCCGGAGTTCCGGGGGTGTGCGAATCGGTGGAAGCGTTGCGTTCGCGGCGAGTTGACCGCTCCATCGCCGGGCCGCACGCCGCCGCGCCCGCCGGAACACCACCGAACACACCACCGAACATGCCACCGGCCGGACCTCGCGGGGCAAGGTCCGGCCGGGTGGGCGATGTTGACGGCGGCGGGTTGACCCGCCCCGGGGCCGCAGGGGGGGTGCGGAACCCTCAGCCGAGCAGGGTGTGCAGGGGGGTCAGCGGCAGCCCGTGGGCCTCGGCGACCGGCCCGTACACGACCTGTCCGTCATGGGTGTTGAGGCCGAGCGCCAGCGCCGGGTCACGGCGGAGCGCCTCGGTCCAGCCCCGGTTGGCGAGTTCCACGATGTACGGGAGCGTCGCGTTGGTGAGCGCGTAGGTCGAGGTGTGCGGGACCGCGCCGGGCATGTTGGCGACGCAGTAGAAGACCGAGTCGTGGACGGTGAAGGTCGGCTCGGCGTGGGTGGTGGGACGCGAGTCCTCGAAGCAGCCGCCCTGGTCGATCGCGATGTCGACAAGGACACTTCCGGGCTTCATCTTGGCGACCAGCTCGTTGGTGACCAGCTTGGGGGCCTTGGCGCCGGGGATGAGCACCGCGCCGATGACCAGGTCGGCCTGGACGACGGCCTGCTCCAGCTCGAAGGCGTTGGAGACGATCGTCTGGACCTTGGTCCCGAAGACCTTGTCCGCCTCGCGCAGCTTGTGGATGTCCCGGTCGAGCAGGGTGACGTGGAAGCCCATGCCGACGGCTATCTGGGTGGCGCTCCAGCCGGAGACACCGGCGCCGATGACCACGGCGCGGCCCGCGTGGGTGCCCGGGACACCGCCGGGGAGGATGCCCCGGCCGCCGGCCGAGCGCATCAGGTGGTAGGCGCCGACCTGCGGGGCGAGCCGTCCCGCGACCTCGGACATCGGGGCGAGCAGCGGCAGGGCGCGGGTAGCGGTCTCGACCGTCTCATAGGCGATGGCGGTGGTGCCGGAGGCCACCAGGGCGTCGGTGCACTCACGGGAGGCCGCGAGGTGGAGGTAGGTGAAGAGGGTCTGGTCCTTGCGGAGGCGGTGGTACTCCTCGGCGATGGGCTCCTTGACCTTCAGCAGCAGGTCGGCGGTGGCCCAGACCTCGTCGGCGGTGGGCAGGATCCGGGCACCGGCGGCCAGGTACTCGTCGTCCGTGATCGAGGAGCCGACACCGGCGTGCTGCTCCACGAACACCTCATGGCCGTGGCGCACCAGCTCGTGCACACCGGCGGGGGTGATCGCCACCCGGAACTCGTTGTTCTTGACCTCGCGGGGGATGCCGACCTTCACGTCGATCACGGTCCTTGGCTCAGGGGATACAGGAGGGTTATTCCATACATACCCGGCAACGGGGGGCGCACCGGGAGACACCACGGAAAAGACGCGGTGGAGCCAGTCTAATGAAGGAGTACGCGCTGTCTAGCCTTGCAAACCACTAATCTTCAGCAAGGGCACTACGGATTTCGCAGGCAGAACCGCCTCTCCTGCCTTTCTCTGCCTCTCCGGACGTGCCGTCCGCGCCCCGACCGCCGGTGCGGTCGGCCGTGCGGGCCCGTCCCTTCGGCCCCGGGGCGGGCGCGGGATCCCCCGCCGCCCCGGCACTCCTTCCCGCCGGCCGGGCGCCCGGCCCCGCCGGGTCCGGCCGGGACGACCGGCTCCCCGGGTCGTCCGCTTCCGGCGCCTGCCGTCCGTCCGCCGACTCGTCCAGCATCCGCCGCGCGGTGCCGCGGTGCAGCCGGGCGGCGGCCGGGTCGCCGAGGCGCTCCCATGTATCTGCCAGGCGGAGCTGAAGCGCCGCTTGAAGCCGCAGGTCGCCGGAGCGGCGGGCCCACTCCACCGCCTGCCGGCAGGTCTGCACGGACTCCTCGGGGCGGCCCGCGTACTCCTGCACCCGGGCCACCTCGCTCAGCGCCCTCGCCTGCGAGGGGAGGTCCCCCACCCGGCGGTAGCCCGCGACCGAGGCCCGCCAGTGGCGCAGGGCCTCGCCGTAGCGGCCGGCATAGGTGTGGACGGTGCCGAGCCGCCCGTACAGCCGGGCCTCGTCGGCGCGCTCCCCCCGGGTCTGGCGCTCCACCAGCGCTCTGCCGTACCAGTCGGCGGCCCGGTTCCAGTCGCCCAGATCCTGGTGGGCGCCGCCTACGGATTCCATCGCCCTGCCGATCGCGTACGGGTCGCGGGCGAGGCGTCCGGCGTCCAGCGCGGCCCGGTAGCGGGTGAGCGCCTCCTCGGTACGGCCGGTCCCGGCGTCGAGGTCGCCCAGGTTGAGCAGGGCGGCGGCGGCCTCCCGGTGGAGCCCCCGGCGCTCGGCGACCGAGAGCACCAGACCGTGCAGGGTGTACAGCTCGGAGGCGGCGGCCTCGGTGCCCCGGTGCGCGGCGAGCGCCCGTACCAGCGCGGAGACCAGCCGCCGGGCCAGGGTGTCCAGCTCCCCGTCGGCGACGGCGACCCGGGCCGCGGCCAGCAGGGTGGACTGGCGGGACCGCAGCCACTCGGCGGCGGCCCGCGCGTCCGGGAAGCGCAGCCCGTTCGGCAGGGTGTCCAGCGCCTCCCGGGCCGGGGAGCCGGGCGGCTCGGTCACCCCCCGGCACGCCTGGAGCCTGCGGACGGTCCGCTCCAGCATCCGGGCGCGCGCCAGCCGGATCTCCTCGGGCCGGTCGGTGGTGCCGGCGGCGGCCCGCAGCAGCGGGGCCAGCGCGCCCGGCACCCGGTAGCGGTCCCCGTCCCGGTGGAGCAGGCCCCAGCCGGCGAGCCGCTCCAGCGTCTCCCCGGCCTGGGAGAGGGAGCAGCCGCCGAGGGAGGCCGCGGTGTGCTCGTCCACCAGGCCCCCGGGGGCGAGATGGCAGAGCCGCAGCAGCCGGGCGGCGGCGGCCGGCAGCGAGCCGTGGACCAGGTGGAAGGCGCGGACCAGCGGCCGGGCGACCCCGGGCGGCCCGTCGTCGCCGTCGCCGGACAGGGCCCGCAGCTGCCGGGTGGCGTCGGCGACGGAGAGGGCGGGCCGGGCGGCGAGCCAGCCGCCGACGAGGACCAGGGCGGCGGGCATTCCGCCGCACTCCTCGGCGACGGATTCCGCGGCCTGCGGGTCGACGGTGACCCGGACCGACCCGGCGTACCCGGTCAGCAGTTCGATCGCGGACTTGGGGTCCATCCCGCCGAGGGTGCAGGGGCGGACATCGGGGATCCCGGTGAGCGGTCCGCCGGAGACGGCGACCACCAGACAGCCGGGGGCGTCCGGGAGCACCGCGTCGACCTGCTCGGCGTCGGCGGCGTCATCGAGGAGGAGCAGCGCGCGGCGGCCGGTGAACGCCTTGCGGAGCAGATGGCTCAGCTCCTCCTCACCGGCGCCGGGCGGGCCCTCGATACCGAGGGTCTCCAGCAGCTCGCGGGCGGTCTCCTCGGGGGGCACCCGGCGGCCGTCGGGCTCGGTGAGCCGGGCCCGCAGGACTCCGTCCGGGTAGTCGGGGGCGATCCGTTCGACCAGCCGTTCGGCGAGCGCGGTCCGTCCGGAGCCGGGCCGCCCGGCGATCAGCAGCACCCGGGCGCGGGGCGCCTTGCGGCCCGCGATCGTGTCCAGACCGGCCCGTTCGATATCGGCGCGCAGGGAGTCCAACTCCCGCTGCCGACCGCAGAACTGGCCCCGGGCCGGGCCGGCCCGGCCGCCCGAGTCCACCGCCTGATCCGTCACGGGCCACGCTCCCGTCCAGTCCGTGCGTCCGTCGCGCCCGGCGGGATTCCGCTCGGACTCCGACGAGCGTAGTTCACTCTCTGCGACGGATCGGAAGGAACGTGTCCGTTATATCGCCTGATCGGATCAGTAGGATCGAAAGATCATCGCACTGATACGGCCATCCGGCCCAGCCGAAGGGCCCCCTGCGAAGGGTCCCATCCGAAGAGCCCCGGGGCTCGGGGCTCTTCGGATGGGAAGCGAAGCCGCTAGATGGTGAAGGGCTAGGCGGTGAAGGGCCGGGCCGGCCAGGGCGCGTCCGCCGGGCGCAGCGCGTCGAAGCCCTCGCCCGCGAGCGCGGCGGCCGCCGCGAGGACGCCCGTCACCAGGCAGGTGTTGTGCAGCTCCCCGGCGAGCGCGCCCCGTACCAGATCGGTCAGCGGCACCCGGGCCAGCTCCATGTCCGCCTCCTCCTCGGAGACGTCGTACCGCTCGCCCTCGGCCTCCGAGAGACCCCGGGCGAGGAAGATCCGTACCGCCTCGTCGCAGCCGCCGGGGGTGGTGTAGACATCGGTCAGCACCCGCCACTCGTCGGCCTTGACATGGGCCTCCTCGTACAGCTCCCGCTGGGCGGCGTGGAGCGGGTTCTCCCCCGGTACGTCGAGCAGCCCGGCGGGGATCTCCCAGAGCTTGTGGCGCACGGGGTGGCGGTACTGGCGCAGCACCACGGCCCGGCCCGAGGCGTCGAGGGCGAGCACCGCGACCGATCCGGGGTGCACCTGGTAGTCCCGGCGCACCACCTGGCCGTCGGGCATGACCACGTCGTCCGTGCGGACGCTGGTCTTGTTGCCCCGGAACGGTGTCGCGGTCGCGATGACCCGCCACTCCTCGGGGGTGTCCACCTTCGGTGCGGTCCTGTCCATGTGCGCTGTCCTCCCGCGAAAACGTCGACCGGGGTACATGTCGTCACTTGGACACGTACCCCGGTCAACGGTAACGCCTGGGGGTCACGGTCCCGGCGGGCGCGGTGCGCTCCGCCGGGGCCGTGCCCGCCGTCAGCTCGCGGTGCGACGCGCCACGGCCGCCTTCACCAGACCGGCGAAGAGGGGGTGCGGGCGGGTCGGGCGGGAGCGCAGCTCCGGGTGGGCCTGGGTGGCCACCAGGTAGGGGTGCACCTCGCGCGGGTACTCCACGTACTCGACCAGCTTGTTGTCGGGGCTGGTGCCGGAGAAGACGATGCCCGCCTTCTTCTCCAGCTCGGCACGGTAGGCGTTGTTCACCTCGTAGCGGTGGCGGTGGCGCTCCTCCACATACGGCTGGTCGTCGTAGACCTCGCGCACGATGGAGCCCTCGGCCAGCTTGGCCGGGTAGAGGCCGAGCCGCATGGTGCCGCCGAGGTCGCCCGCGCCCTCGACGTACGCCAGCTGCTCCTCCATGGTGGAGATCACCGGGTGGGCGGTGGCGGCGTCGAACTCGGTGGAGTTGGCCTCGGGGATCGCGGCGAGATTACGGGCCGCCTCGATCACGATGCACTGGAGGCCCAGGCAGAGCCCGAGCAGCGGGATCTTGTTCTCGCGGGCGTACTGGATCGCGCCGACCTTGCCGCTGACGCCCCGGTCGCCGAAGCCGCCGGGGATGCAGATGGCGTCCACGTCGGAGAGCTGGCGGGCGGCGCCGGCGGCCGTCTTGCAGTCGTCGGAGGTGACCCACTTGACCTTGACCCGGGCCCGGTTGGCGAAGCCGCCGGCGCGCAGCGCCTCGGTCACCGAGAGATAGGCGTCGGGGAGGTCGATGTACTTGCCGACCAGGGCGACGGTGACCTCGTGGGCCGGGTTGTGGACCCGGTCGAGGAGATCGTCCCAGGTCGACCAGTCGACATCGCGGAAGGGCAGGTCCAGCTTGCGGACGACATAGGCGTCCAGGCCCTCGGTGTGGAGCACCTTGGGGATGTCGTAGATCGACTTGGCGTCGATGGCGGCGACCACGGCGGCCTCGTCCACGTCGCACATCAGGGAGATCTTGCGCTTGATGGCGATGGGGACATCACGGTCGGCGCGGAGCACGATGGCGTCGGGCTGGATGCCGATGTTGCGCAGCGCGGCGACCGAGTGCTGGGTGGGCTTGGTCTTCAGCTCGCCGGAGGGGCCGATGTAGGGCAGCAGCGAGATGTGGACCACGAAGACGTTGTCCCGGCCGACCTCGTGGCGGACCTGGCGGACGGTCTCCAGGAAGGGCAGCGACTCGATGTCGCCGACGGTGCCGCCGACCTCGGTGATGACCACATCGACGTCGTCGGTGGCCATGCGCCGGATGCGGTGCTTGATCTCGTTGGTGATGTGCGGGATGACCTGGACGGTGTCGCCGAGGTACTCACCGCGCCGCTCCTTGGCGATCACCTGAGAGTAGACCTGCCCGGTGGTGACGTTCGCGGAGCCGTCGAGGTCGACGTCGAGGAAGCGCTCGTAGTGGCCGATGTCCAGGTCGGTCTCGGCGCCGTCGTTGGTGACGAACACCTCTCCGTGCTGGAACGGGTTCATCGTGCCCGGGTCGACATTGAGGTAGGGGTCGAGCTTCTGCATCGTGACCCGCAGTCCCCGCGCCTTGAGCAGGGCGCCCAGGCTGGAGGCCGTCAGGCCCTTGCCGAGGGAGGAGGCGACACCCCCGGTGACGAAGATGTGCTTGGTCGTCATGGATTTGGGCGGCATCGCCAAAGGGGGGCTCCCGTGGTCGCGAGGGTGAGAGAGAGGCTGCGTTCCGGCGGTCCTCCCCATCGGTCAGGGGGTGCCGTCGCTGCGGTTTCGGGGCTCCTGCGGGGGCGCAGGCATGCTCCGGTCCACGGGGTACCAGGGTATCAGCGACCGGAGGAGAGTGCTTCCGGCCACGCGCCATCACCTCCGTACGCGCCTGCGTACGCCTCTCACCAGGCGCTCACCCTTGGCTCACCCGTTCGGAGCAGACCGGTTGTCGAGACCGCCACGCGTGATGGCGTTGTGCGTCGTATCCTGCGGACACTTCGCTTTGCCGAAGGAACGCGCAGGGGTGCGCTCATTTGAGCAGGGTGCGGCGGGCGACGGGTGAAACAGGCCAAAAGCGATATCCCCGACATGAAACCGTGACCCAAGGCTCGTCGGCGACCCTTCGCAGTAAGCGCCCCGAGGGGCGGACGTGGCTGTTCGACTGGAGATGCACGTGGCCGGGCGCATCGAGGATTACGCACTCATCGGAGACATGCAGACGGCGGCGCTGGTCTGCCGTGACGGCACCGCCGACTGGCTGTGCCTGCCCCGCTTCGACTCGCAGGCCGTCTTTGCCGGGATCCTCGGCACCGACGAGCACGGATTCTGGCGGGTGGGCCCCGCCCACCCCGAGGGAACCGAGCCGCCGCCGGCCGACCGCCGGCGCTACCGCGGCGACACCCTGATCCTGGAGTCGGAGTGGGACACACCGCGCGGCACGGTCCGGGTGACCGACTTCATGCCGCCGCGCGACGGAGCACCGCAGCTGGTCAGGATCGTGGAAGGCGTCAGCGGGCGGGTGCCCGTGCGCTCCGCCCTGCGGATGCGCTTCAGCTACGGGCGGATCGTGCCCTGGGTCCACAAGGTCGACGGGCGCACCGTCGCCGTCGCCGGACCCGACTCGGTCTGGCTGGACACCGAAGCCGAGACCCATGGTGAGGAACTGACCACCTACTCCGACATCACCGTCGGCCCGGGGGACCGGGTCGCCTTCACCCTGAGCTGGCAGCCCTCGCACCACCGGCCCCCCGCGCTCCCCGAGCCCGAGGCGGCACTGACGGCGACCGAGGAGTTCTGGCGCGACTGGGTCGACCAATGTACGTACCACGGGCCCTATCGCGAGGCCGTGATCCGCTCCCTGATCACCCTCAAGGCCCTCACCTACGCCCCCACCGGAGGCATCGTCGCCGCCCCCACCACCTCCCTCCCGGAGGAGATCGGCGGCGTACGGAACTGGGACTACCGCTACACCTGGCTGCGCGACGCCGCCATCACCCTCTCCTCGCTGCTGCGCACCGGCTACCGCGACGAGGCCCGCGCCTGGCGCGAATGGCTGCTGCGGGCGGTCGCGGGCGACCCGGAGAACCTCCAGATCATGTACGGCATCGCCGGTGAGCGGGAACTCGGCGAGAACGAACTGGACTGGCTCCCCGGATACGAGAACTCCCGCCCGGTCCGCGTCGGCAACGGCGCCGCCCACCAGCTCCAGCTCGATGTCTACGGCGAGGTCACCGAGGCCCTGCACCTGGCCCATATGACCGGCCTCGCCCGCAGCGACTACGCGTCACTGCTCCAGCTCAGGCTGATCCAGTACCTGGAGCGGCACTGGATGGAACCCGACGAGGGCATCTGGGAGGTCCGCGGCCCCCGCCGGCACTTCGTCCATTCCAAGGTGATGGCCTGGGTCGCCGTCGACCGCACCATCAAGCTCATCGAGTCCGGCGACGCCGACGGCCCGCTGGAGCGCTGGCGGGAGATGCGCGACGACATCCACCGCGATGTCTGCGAGAAGGGCTACGACAAGGAACGCAACACCTTCACCCAGTCCTACGGCTCCCGGGAGCTGGACGCCTCCCTGCTGCTCATTCCGCAGATGGGCTTTCTGCCGCCGGACGACAAGCGGGTCATCGGCACCATCGAGGCGATCCAGCGGGAGCTGTCCACCGAGGACGGCTTCATCCTGCGGTACCCGACCGCCGGTGAGGACGCCGGGGTCGACGGGCTCGCGGGCGACGAGGGCGCCTTCCTCGCCTGCTCCTTCTGGATGGCCGACGACCTCGCGATGATCGGCCGCGTCGACGAGGCCCGCAAGCTCTTCGAACGGCTGCTCGCGCTCCGCAACGACCTCGGCCTGCTCGCCGAGGAATGGGATCCCAAACTCCAGCGCCAGGTGGGGAACTTCCCCCAGGCGTTCAGCCATGTCCCGCTGATCGACACCGCCCTGCGGCTGACCGCCTCGGGCGCCTACGGAGGCTGAGACCCCACCCGGTCGACCCTCCGGTACGGGGCGGGCCACACCCGCTCCCGTACCCCCGCCGTCCGCTCCGGCCCCGGACCACCGGCCGGAGCCCGCCGGAAACCGCCCCGGGCCCGCCACCGCAGGCCCGGCGCACCGCCCACCGCCCGCCACCGCAGGCCGGCGCACCACCCACCGGCCCGCCGTCGCAGGCCCGGCGCGCACCGCCCACCGCACGACCCGCCCCGGGGAACGCTGTAGCGTCCGAACCGTGGCGGGACCGGGCGGAGCACAAGGCGGCAGTTCAGTGGAGACCCCAGCAGAACCCCAGGGCGGCATCACCGTACGCCGGGCCCTCGAACTCCCCGGCCTGCGCGCCGGACTCCCCGAGGTCCTCGCCGGCGGCGAACGCCTCCACCGCACCGTGCGCTGGGTCCACGCGGGCGAGGTCCCCAACATCGCCTCCCTCCTCAAGGGCGGCGAACTCCTCCTCACCACCGGCATCGGCCTCGGCACCCGCCCCGCCGAACAGCGCGCCTTCGTCCGCCGCCTCGCGGACCGCGGCATCGCCGCGCTCGTCGTGGAGCTGGGCCCCCGCTTCGCCCGGCTGCCGCCCGCCCTCGTGGACACCGCCCGCGCCACCGGCCTCCCCCTGGTGCAGCTCCACCGCGAGGTCCCCTTCGTCTCCGTCACCGAGGAGATCCACACCGAGATCGTCAACGGCCACTACGCCCTGCTGCGCCGCGCCGAGGAAGTCCACCGGCGCTGCACCGAGGTCCTGCTCGACGGCGGCGGAGTCCCCCAGGTGCTGCGGATCCTCGCCGACTTCACCGGCGCCCCCGCCTTCCTGGAGACCCCCGGGGGACAGCTCCTGTACGCGGTGGGCACCGCCACCGCCGGGGCCGACCCGCTCCAGATCTGGGAGGGGCTGCGCGGCCGGCCCGCCGCCCGCGAGTCCCCGCCCGCCGGGACCGTACTGGTGGACATCCCCGGCGGCGGACAGGGCGCCGCCGCCGTCCGCGCCCGGCTGGTGCTGCCCGCCGTCGGCACCCCCCTGCTGACCGTGCACCGCATGGCCGCCGAGCGCGCCGCCGGACTCCTCGCCGTGGTCCTCATGCAGGCCCGCCAGGAGGAGGAGCTGGCCGCCCGCGGCCGGGGGGACTTCCTCACCGATCTCGCGGAGGGGCGGATCGCCGCCGACGCCGCCCCCGCCCAGGCCCGGGTCCTCGGCTTCCGGCCCGGCGAAGGACCGCTGCTCCCGGTCGTGATGCGGCTCGCCCCCTCCGCGCCGGGCGGCGACTGGGCATCGCTGGCCCGCGCCATGACCGATGAGCTGGCCGCCGTCGGGGTCCCCGCGCTGCTGGGCGTACGCCCCGTGGAGGGCCGGGTCCCGCTCCTCGTGGGACTGCGGACGGAGAGCGAACGGACCGCCGTCGCCGACCGGGTCGCCGGGGCGCTGCGGGCGGGGGTCGCCCGCGCCGGTCTGGAACGGCCCGGCACCCATCCCCCGGTCGTGGTCGTCGGCATGGCGGGCGGCTGGACGGCCGCATCCGCCGGGCTGCGGCACGCGGCGGAGGCGGCCACCGCCGCCCAGGGCCTGCCGGAGCGTCCCTGGTACGACGCCCGCCGCCTGGACACCGAACTCCTGCTGTGGCGGCTGCGCGACCACCCCGATCTGGCGGCCTTCGTGGACCGGGCGATCGGCCCCCTGCGGGACCACGACGCCACCGCGCGGCCACCGCTGCTGCCGACGCTGGAGAGCTATCTGACCCATGCGGGCCGCAAGGCCGAGACCGCTCGCGAGCTGCATCTGAACCGTCAGACCCTGTACAACCGGCTCGCCCGGATCTCCGAACTCCTCGGCACGGACCTGGACGACCCCCAGACCGTCCTCGCCCTCACCCTGGCCCTCCACGCCCGCCGCCACACCCCCTGACGGACCCGGCACACCGATGGGCCCGGCACACCGATGGACCCGGCCGCGGGCCGACGGATCACCCGGAGATCGGTTCCGCGCCGACGGATCAGCGGGAGATCAGTTCGTCGTACACACTCAGGACCTGGGCGACGGTCTCGTCCTCCGTCTGCCACCCCGCCGCCTGGCGGATCCCCCGGCGGACCAGGTCGGCACGGTGCCGGCGGTCGCCCAGCAGATCCGCCACCGCGACCGCCAGGGCGCCGCCGTCCCCGTACGGCACCAGCTCCGCCGCGTCGCCGACGAGTTCCGGAACGCCGCCGACGGCCGTGGCCACCAGCGGCACCCCCAGCCGCAGCGCCTCCTGCGCCAGCGGGGAACGCGCCTCCCAGCGGCTGGGCAGTACCGCGAGGTCCACCGCCAGCAGCAGCGCGGTGATGTCCGCACGCGCCCCCAGCAGCCGCACCGGCAGCTCCTCCGCCGCGATCCGGCGCTCCAGCGCCGCCCGTTCCCGTCCCTCGCCCACGATGACCACCAGCGGTACGGGGTCCAGCTCCCGCCAGAGGGCCGCCGCGTCCAGCAGCGTCCCGTACCCGCCGTCCGGTGTCAGACTCCCCACCGCCAGCACCACCGGCCGCTCCGGCGGCGCCAGCTCCCGCCGGGTCCGCGACCCCGCCACCGGCGGCTCCCCCGGGGACGACGGTACGGCGAGGGGCGCCAGCCGGGCATCGCGCGCACCCCGGGTACGGGCCCGGTCCACCAGCTCGGAACAGGTGCCCAGCACCACCGCCGCGGCCCGCGCCGCCCGGCGCTCCAGCATCCTCAGGACGCGGCCGCGCGCCCCGTCGTCCTGCGCCCGGGTGTGCCAGGTGACGACCAGCGGTATCCGCAGCCCGCTCAGGGCCAGCGCGCTGCGCACCGCCGCGTTCAACCCATGGGCGTGGACCAGGTCCGCACCCGCGCAGACCGCGCGCAGCGCCCCCACCGCCGTCGGATCGCCCCGCCGGGGCACCGGGGTGAAGGCGGCTCCGGCGGACGGGAAGTCATGGGCCCGGCCGAGTTCGGCCGGGGCGCACACAGTCACCCGCACGCCCCGTGCCACCAGCCCCGCGGCCAGTGACCGGACATGCGCGCTGCTGCCCGCGCTGCCGCCGCCCAGTACCTGGACCGTACGCAGCTGTGTCACCCGCCAAGGATGCCAGTCCGTACGCACGTTCCGGGACCGTCTTCCTGCGCGGCCTGGGACTCCGTACCACCCGTATCACCCACACGGGTGAGCGAGCACGGCCGGGCGGCCCCGCCGGCGATCCACGCGCACCCGCCCGAGCCCCCGCCGTGGCCCGTCAGCGCGGCGGGCAGCGCGGCGGTCAGCCGTCCGCGCGCGCCGCCGCGAGCAGCTCCTCCGCATGCGCCCGCGCGGTCTGCGAGTCCTCCTGCCCGGCGAGCATCCGGGACAGCTCCCGCACCCGGTCCTCGCCCTCCAGGACGGTCACCCCGCTCCGGGTCACCGAACCGTCGTTCGTCTTCTCCACCAGCAGCTGACGGTCGGCGAACGCCGCCACCTGCGGCAGATGCGTCACCACCACCACCTGCGCGGTCCGCGCCAGCTTCGCGAGACGCCGGCCGATCTCCACCGCCGCCCGGCCGCCGACCCCCGCGTCGACCTCGTCGAAGAGATACGTCGGCACCGGGTCGGTCCCGGCGAAGACCACCTCCACCGCCAGCATCACCCGGGACAGCTCACCCCCGGACGCGCCCTTGGCGATCGGCCGGGCCGGTGCCCCCGGATGCGGGGCGAGCAGCAGCTCGACCTCGTCCACCCCGTGCGGCCCGTACGCCACCGTCCGCCCGCCGACCTCGACCCCCTCGGGATCCTCGGTCCACCGGAGCGCGAACGACACCCGGGCGTGCGGCATCGCCAGCGACGCCAGCTCCGCCGTGACCGCGCCCGCGAACCGCTCCGCCGCCTCCGTACGGGCGTCGGTGAGCGTCCCCGCCAGCCCCGAAAGCTCCGCGCGCAGCGCGTCCCGCTCCCCGGCCAGCCCGTCGATACGGTCGTCGTCGCCGTCCAGCTCGGTCAGCCGGGCGGCGCCGTCCTCCGCCCAGCCGAGCACCTGGTCGATGTTCTCCCCGTACTTGCGGATCAGCCCGGTGAGCGCGGCACGGCGCTCCTCCACGACCGCCAGCCGCCGGGGGTCGGCGTCCAGTTGATCGGCGTACCCGGCGAGTTCGCCCGCCACATCGCCGAAGAGGATGGAGATCTCCCCCACCCGGTCGGCGAGGGCCGCCAGCACGGGATCGTGGGACCGTACCGCCTCCAGCGCCCGGCCCGCGCCCGCGACCAGCGTGGTCGCGTCGACGCCCTCCGGGTCCTCCGGGTCGCCCACCAGCGCGGTATGGGCGAGCGACGCGGCGGAGGACAGCGCCTCCGCATGGCCGAGCCGCTCCGCCTCGGCGGCCAGCTCCACATCCTCCCCGGCCCGGGGCGCGACCGAGGCGATCTCGTCCAGCCCGAAGCGGAGCAGATCCGCCTCCTGCGCCCGCTCCCGGGCCCGGGTGGTGATCGTGTCCAGCTCGGCGGTGACGGCCCGCAGCCGGCGGTACGCGGCCGTGTACCGCGTGAGCGGCCCGGCGACGGCCTCCCCGGCGTACCGGTCGAGCGCCGCCCGCTGCCGGGCGGGCCGCAACAGCCCCTGCTGGTCGGTCTGGCCGTGCACCGCGACCAGCTCGTCGGCGAGTTCCGCGAGCAGACCGACCGGGACCGCGCGACCGCCGACATGGGCCCGGGAACGGCCCTCCGCCGAGACGGTCCTGCTGATCAGCAGGGTGCCGTCCTCGCACTCGGCCCCCGCCTCCTCGGCCCGCAGCGCCGCCGGGGCGCCGGGGGGGACGGAGACCCGTCCCTCCACCACCGCCGACTTGGCGCCGATCCGCACCAGCGCCGGGTCGGCCCGGCCGCCGAGCAGCAGCCCCAGGCTGGTGACGACCATGGTCTTGCCCGCACCCGTCTCACCGGTCACCGCCGTGAAACCGGGGGACAGCTCGACGACAGCGTCATCGATGACCCCGAGCGACCGTATCCTCATCTCCTCCAACACGGACACGACCATACGAGGTTTCCGAGCCACGGCGCGACGCGGACCCGTCCGCCACGCCCGCGTTCCGCTCCCGGCGCCGGTGGGCGGGGCCGCCGCCGGGCAGAGATCACCCGAACCGCCGACCCCGTACCGGCCCCCTGTCCTCGTACCGACCCCCGGGTACGGGGACCTCCGCACCCGGCCGGGCTCAGCGCGGCGCGCCCCGCCAACCCGACACCGGCAGCGCGAACTTCGCCACCAGCCGGTCGGTGAACGACGCGTGATGCAGCCGGGCCAGCCGTACCGGGACAGCCCCGCGCCGCACCTCCACCCGCGCCCCCGGCGGCAGCTCCACCGTCCGGCGCCCGTCGCACCAGAGGACCCCGTGCGGGGTGTGCGGCTGCACCTCCACCGCCAGCACCGAGTTCGGCGAGGTCACCAGCGGCTTCGCGAAGAGCGCATGCGCGCTGATCGGCACCATCAGCAACGCCTCCACCTCCGGCCACACCACCGGACCGCCCGCCGAGAAGGCGTACGCCGTGGAACCCGTCGGCGTGGCACAGACGATGCCGTCGCAGCCGAACGCCGTCACCGGCCGCCCGTCCACCTCCAGCACCGCCTCCAGCATCCGCTCCGGGGACACCTTCTGCACCGCGGCCTCGTTCAGCGCCCAGTCCCGGTGGACGACATCGCCATTGCTGCGCACCAGCACATCGATGGTCATCCGCTCCTCGACCTCGTACGCCCGGGTCACCACCCGGTCGACCACCTTGTCGAGGTCATCGCGCTCGGCCTCGGCCAGAAAGCCGACCCGCCCCAGATTGACGCCGAGCATCGGCACCCCCGAGGCACGGGCGAAGGCCGCCCCGCGCAACAGGGTGCCGTCACCCCCGAGGACGATCAGGAGCTCACAGCCCTCCAGAACATCGGGCGTGGCCTCCGGCACGGTCTCCACCGACGGCGGAAGCGGCAGATCCGCCGCCTCCGACCGCAGCACCCGCACCTTGAGGCCGCACCGCAACAGCCCCTGGACAACCAGTTCGGCGCTGCGGATCGCCGCCGGACGGCCGGTGTGCGCGAGGAGGAAGACCCTGCGCTCCGCCGCATTTCCTGATGTGGTCAACGAGGTCCCTCCGCCACTGCTCGATCGACATCCGCCGGGTCGAGTTCGGGTGCCCCGGCCCTGAGCCAGAGAAAGTATTCGACGTTTCCGGACGGTCCGGGGAGCGGGCTGGCGGTGACTCCCACCACACCGAGGCCCAGCTCCGCCGCGCGCGCGGCCACCGTACGCACCGCCTCCTTGCGCAGTTCGGGGCTGCGCACCACACCGCCGCTGCCCAGCCGGTCCTTGCCCACCTCGAACTGCGGCTTCACCATCAGCACCAGATCGGCGCCGGGCGCGGCGCAGCGGACCAGCGCGGGCAGCACCAGACCCAGCGGAATGAAGGAGAGATCACCCACCACCAGATCGACCGGCTCGCCGTCGATCGCCTCCAGGGTCAGCTCCCGGACATTGGTCCGGTCCTTGACGGTGACCCGGTCATCGCTCCGGAGCGACCAGGCGAGCAGCCCGTAGCCGACATCGACCGCGACCACCTGGGCGGCGCCCGCGCGCAGCAGCACATCGGTGAAACCACCGGTCGAGGCGCCCGCGTCCAGCGCCCGCCGGCCCTCCACCCGCAGCCCGAGCGGGACGAAGGCGGCCAGCGCGCCCGCGAGCTTGTGGCCGCCGCGCGAGACATAGTCGGGGTCGTCGGCGTCGTCGGCGACCACGATGGCCGCGTCCATACCGACCTGGGTGGCCGACTTGGCGGCGACGGCCCCGCCGACGCTCACCCGCCCGGCGGCGATCAGCTGCGCCGCGTGCTCACGGGAGCGCGCGAGACTGCGGCGTACCAGTTCGGCGTCGAGACGGCGGCGGGCGGCTCCTGCCACGTGCGGTTCAGCTCCTGAGGTCGTACGGGGGTGACGGCGCCGGGCCCAGGGGGGCGGGCACGGATCCGGGGGGTGCGTCCAGCGCGTCGAGCGCCTCGCGCAGCTCCCGGTGTACATCCTCGTACACCTCGGGGTGTCCCTCCGCCGGGAGGTGGTCGGCGTCGGCCAGCCGCTCCAGCGCGGCGTCGACCCGGGGGTCGCCGGTGGGGGCGATCACCACACCGAGCGGCGCGGGCTCCTCCGGGGCGGCGGCCTCCCCGGACCCCACCGCGACCGGTGGATCCGGCCGTACCGCGACCGGGGAATCCGGAATGTCCGGCTCAGCCACAGGTGCGGGCACCGCTCCCGGCATCACATCGTCCATGCCCTGACGCTACCGCGAAGCACTGCGGTACCGTCGATCACGATGGCGACAAAGGAAGAGTGCCGCGAAGCGCTCAAGCGACTCAGTGACAAACTCACCCGTGCGGACGGGGATGTGCGCGGCACGGTCTCCTTCGACCGTTCACTCAGCTGCCACATCAAGGACCTGGACCTCACCTTCACCGGGCGGCTCAAGGACGGCACCATCACGGTGCAGGACACCCTGGCCGGCCCGCCCCGGGAGAAGGCACAGATCCGGCTGGCGATGACCGGGGACGACCTGGTCGCCCTGGTCGACGGGGAGATCGACTTCGCCCGCTCCTGGGCGACCGGCCGGGTGCGCCTGGAGGCCGGCTTCCGCGATCTGGTCCGGCTCCGCTCCCTGCTCTGAGGCCGGAGGGCTCCCGGGCCCCGACACCGGGGCCCCGGCCCCCGAGGCTTCCGGAGGCCCCGGGAGCCTCCAGGATCAGAGCGACTCGGCGACACCCTCCTGCGCGGGGACACTCCCCTGCCGGGCCGCACCCTGCTTGCGCCGCGCCACCGGCACCACCAGCGGCGTACCCGACTCCGGATCAGCGATGACCTGGCTGCGCACCCCGAAGACGCGCTCCACCAGCTCCGCCGTCACCACCTCCGACGGCGGGCCCTCGGCGACCACCTTGCCGTCGTGCAGCGCGATCAGATGCGTGGCGTAACGGGCCGCCTGATTGAGGTCGTGCAGGACCGCCACCAGCGTCCGCCCCTGGGTCTCGTGCAGCTCCGCGCAGAGATCCAGCACTTCGAGCTGGTGCTGGATGTCGAGGAAGGTCGTCGGCTCGTCCAGCAGCAGCAGCGGCGTCTGCTGGGCCAGCGCCATCGCGATCCACACCCGCTGCCGCTGCCCGCCGGACAGCTCGTCCACATAGCGCTCCGCCAGCGCGCTCACCCCGGTCGCCTCCATGGACTCCCGGACGATCCGCTCGTCCTCCGGGGACCACTGCCGCAGCAGCCCCTGATGCGGAAAGCGCCCCCGGGCCACCAGATCCGCCACGGTGATCCCGTCGGGCGCGATCGAGGACTGCGGCAGCAGCCCCAGCGTCCGCGCCACCTTCTTCGCGGGCATCGAGTGAATGGTCTGCCCGTCCAGCAGCACCCGGCCCTCGCTGGGCTTCAGCATCCGCGACAGCGCCCGCAACAGCGTCGACTTGCCACAGGCGTTGGGGCCCACGATCACCGTGAAGGAGTTGTCCGGTATCTCCACCGACAGCTTCTCGGCGATGATCCGCTGATCGTAGGCGAGGGTGATCGATTCCGCGGTAAGACGCTGCATCGTGGTGGTGCTCCTGGATCGTGGGCCACGCGTCGTGGGTCGCGTGCCATCGTGGGCCGCGTTTCCGGGGCACGGGCACGCGGGTTCGGACACCTGCGCACGGACGGGTGCACGGTCGACCGGCACGAGGTTAGGTCAGCCTATCCTTTGCCCGCCCTCCGCCGGTCCCCCGCCGGTCCCACCGGCCCTGCCGGTCCCACGGACCACGCCGGCCCGCGCCTCACAGCCCCAGCCGGGACAGCTCCTTCCCCGCGTCCAGACCGCAGACCCCGTCCCCCGCGTACGACCACGCCGCCGCACACAGCGCCCGCAGCCCGTCCATCGGCTCCCCCGCACCCTCCAGCGAGAACGCCGACCCGTCCACCACCGACGCGGTCCACCCCCCGCACACGAACCCATCGCCACCGGCCGCCACTTCCGGCTGCCCGCGCAACAGACCCCGCAGATCCGCGTCCACATAGGTCGGCCGGTGCTCGGGCGCCGCCGCCAGCAGCCGCGCCCCGTCCGTCACCCCCGTCAGCACCAGCAACGAATCCACCCCGCCGTTGAAGGCACCCTCGATATCGGTGTCCAGCCGGTCCCCCACCACCAGCGGAGTCCGCGCACCCGTCCGCAGAATCGTCTCCCGGTGCATCGGCGGCAACGGCTTCCCCGCCACCTGCGGCTCGGCCCCCGTCGCGATCCGCACCACCTCCACCGCCGCGCCATTGCCCGGAGCGATCCCCCGAGCACTCGGAATCGTCAGATCCGTATTGGAGGCGAACCACGGCACCCCGCGCGCGATGGCATAACACGCCTCCGCGAACCGGCCCCACGGCAACTCGGGCCCGCCGTACCCCTGCACCACCGCCGCCGGGGAGTCCTCCGCCGAATCCACCGGCACCAGACCCCGCTCCCGCAGCGCGACCCGCAACCCCTCACCACCGATCACCAGCACCCGCGAGCCCGCCGGCACCTGCTCCGCGATCAGCCGGGCCACCGCCTGCGCCGAGTTGATGACCTCCGCCGCCTCCGCCGGCACCCCCAGCTCGGTGATATGCGCCGCCACCACCTCCGGCGGCCGCAGCGCGTTGTTGGTCACATACGCCAGCCGCATCCCCCCGGCCCGCGCCGCCAGCAACGACTCGACGGCATGATCGATCGCCTCACCACCCGCGTACACCACACCGTCCAGATCCAGCAACGCGGTGTCGTACGCCTCGCTCAGCACCCGCCGGCTCGTCCCCGGCCGGGTCCTGGGCCCGCTCCCCTGATTCATCGGTCTCGCCTCTCCCTCGCCTGCACTCCCCCGATCATCGCCCATCCCCACCCCCGCATACGATGCACGGATGAACTGCGAAGGTCCCGCGGCCAATGAAGGCCTGCGCCTGCTGCCCTTCCGTGGACTGCGCTATGTCACCGAACGGGTCGGCCCGCTCGCCGCCGTGACCTCACCCCCGTACGACGTCGTCGTCCGGCCCGACGGGCTCGTCCAGCTCGAATCGGCCCACCCCCACAACATCGTCCGGCTGATCCTCCCGCAGGCCGCCGCCCCCGCCGACGGCCACCGCAAGGCCGCCGACGCCCTCGCCCGCTGGCTCGACCAGGGCATCCTCGCCCAGGACCCCCGACCCGCCCTGTACGTCTACGAACAGCGCCACGCCGACACCGTCCAGCGCGGCGTCATCGGCGCCCTCGCCCTCTCCGAACCCACCGACGGAGTCGTCCTCCCCCACGAGGACGTGATGCCCGAGGTCGTCGCCGAACGCGCCGCCCTCATGCGCACCACCGCCGCCAACCTCGAACCCCTGCTGCTCACCTACCGGGGCGACGGCCGCGGCGGCGGCACCGCGGCCGTCATCGAGCGGACCGTACCCCGCCCCCCGCTGCTCGCCACCACCACCGAGGACGGCGTCCGCCACCGCCTCTGGGCCGTCACCGACACCGACGACCTGGCGGCCGTCGACAGCGACCTCGCCGGCCACCAGGCCCTGATCGCCGACGGCCACCACCGCTGGGCCACCTATCTGCGGCTGCGCGCCGAGCACCCGGACCCAGGCCCCTGGAACTACGGCCTGGTCCTGCTCGTGGACACCACCCGGTATCCGCTGCGGGTCCGCGCCATCCACCGGCTGCTGCACCGGCTGCCCGTCGCCGACGCCCTCGCCGCCCTCGGCGACTCCTTCCGCGTACGGCGGCTCGCCGCCCCGCTCCCCGAGGCCCTCGACAAGCTGGCGGCGGCGAGCGCCGAGGGCAACGCCTTCCTCCTCGCCGGGGGCGGCACCCTCCATCTGGTCGACCACCCCGACCCCGGGCTGCTCTCCCGCACCGTGCGCGGCGACCGGCCGGAGGCCTGGCGCACCCTGGACGCGACCGTGCTCCACGCCACCCTCATCGACCATGTGTGGGGCCTTCCGGACACCCCCGACCACATCGCGTACATCCACCACACCGACGCGGCCGTGGAACAGGCGGAACGCCACGGCGGTACGGCGGTACTGCTCCACCCGGTACGGGAGGACGTGGTCCGGGAACTGGCCCGCGAGGGGGTCACGATGCCCCGGAAGTCGACCTCGTTCGGCCCCAAGCCGGCGACGGGGCTGGTGCTCCGCAGCCTGGACCGGGAGTGAGCCGGACACTGGACCGGACACCGGACCGGACATGAAAGCCGGGTAGGGAAACCGGGCATGAAAAAGGGCGGCCTCCTCGGGAGACCGCCCTTTTCTGTGTACGTGGTACGCGCGCCGCTACCGCTTACGCGTCCTTGCCGTCCTCGGCATCCTTGCTGTCCTGGCCGTCCTGGCCGTCCTGGCCGTCCTCGGTCACCGGCACGGTCGCATCGGCGACCTCGTCGGTCCCGTCCGCCTCGACGGCCACGTCGGTCGCCTCGGCCACCGGCTCGGCCGCGATGTCGTTGCCCTCGACAGCCAGGTCGTCCTGGTCGTCCTGGTCCGCCTCGACGCCCTCGGCATCGTCGGTGTCCTGGGTCTCCGCAGCCTCGTCGGCCTCGTCGATCCCGTCCGCCTCAGGGGCGTCCACGACCTCCACGACCTCGTCGGTCTCGACAGCCTCGGCCGTCTCGTCGAACGCGTCGACGAACTCGATGCCGTCCATCTCCGCCAGCCGGTCCGACGCGTCGGTCAGACCGTCCTTGTCCGCCTCCAGCGCCTTGCCGAACCACTCGCGCGCCTTGTCCTCACGGCCGGCGGCAAGCAGCGCGTCGGCGTAGGCGTACCGCAGTCGCGCGGTCCAGGGCTGGACGGAGTTGGAGGCCAGCTCCGGGCTCTGGAGGGTCACGATGGCGGCGTCGAGCTGCCCCATGTCCCGCCGGGCACCCGCCGCGACCAGACGCATCTCCACCTGGCCCGCCTTGTCGAGCTTCTGGACCTCGGCCTCGCCGGCCATGGCCAGCGCCCGCTCGGGACGGCCCAGGCCACGCTCGCAGTCGGCCATGACGGGCCACAGCTCGACCCCACCGGTCATCCGCCGCGCCGCGCGGAACTCCGCCAGCGCCTCGGTGTACCGCTGGGTCGCGTACGCGGCGAAGCCGGCGGCCTCACGGACGGCGGCGACACGGGAGGCGAGTCGCAGCGCGACCCGGGAGTAGCCGTACGCCTCCTCCGGCTCCTCGTCGATCAGCCGGGCGACCATGACGAGATTCCGGGCCACGTCCTCGGCGAGACCCTTCGGCAGGCTCATCAGCTCCTGACGGACATCCTGGTCGATCTCGTCGCCCGTGACGTCCTCCGGGATCGGCAGCCGCCTGATGGGCTCACGATCCGGGCGGTCGCGGTCGTCGCGGCGGCCGTAGCCACCCCGGTCGTCACGCCGGTCGTCGCCCCGGAAGCCACCGGGGCGCCCGCCCCGGTCGTCACGGCGCGGGCCACGGTCGTCACGGGAGCCCCGGTACCCACCACGGTCGTCATCGCGACGGAACGAGGGACGCTCGTCACGACGGTCACCACCACGGTCATCCCGGCGGTCGTCGCGGCGGAACGGCGGACGGTCCCCACCCGGACGGTCGTCACGGCGGAACGACGGGCGGTCGCCACCACGGTCGTCGCGGCGCGGGCCACGGTCGTCACGACGGTCGTCACGGCGGAAACCGCCACGGTCGTCGTCACGGCGGAACGAGGGACGGTCGCCGCCCCGGTCGCTGCCACGGTCGTCGCGGCGGAACGGCGGACGGTCACCGCCCGGACGGTCATCACGGCGGTCGTCACGACGGCCGTAGCCACCGCCACCACCGGAGGGACGACCACCACGGTCATCACGACGATCATCACGACGGAAACCACCACGGTCGTCATCGCGACGGAACGAGGGACGCTCGTCACGACGGTCACCACCGCGATCGTCACGGCGGTCGTCGCGGCGGAACGGCGGACGGTCCCCACCCGGACGGTCGTCACGGCGGAACGACGGGCGGTCGCCACCACGGTCGTCGCGGCGCGGGCCACGGTCGTCACGACGGTCGTCACGGCGGAAACCACCGCGATCGTCGTCGCGACGGAACGAGGGACGGTCGCCGCCCCGGTCGCTGCCACGGTCGTCGCGGCGGAACGGCGGACGATCCCCACCCGGACGGTCCCCACCACGGTCGTCACGACGGCCGTAGCCACCGCCACCACCCGAGGGACGACCACCACGGTCATCACGACGATCATCCCGACGGAAACCACCACGGTCGTCATCGCGACGGAACGAGGGACGGTCGCCACCCCGGTCACTGCCACGGTCATCGCGGCGGAACGGCGGACGATCCCCACCCGGACGGTCATCACGGCGGTCGTCACGACGGAAACCGCCCTGACGGTCATCGCGACGGAAACCACCGGGACGGTCGCCGCCCTGACGGTCGTCGCGGCGCGGGCCACGGTCGTCACGGCGGTCGTCACGACGGAAACCACCGCGATCGTCGTCACGACGGAACGACGGACGGTCATCACGGCGACCGTAGCCACCGCCACCGCCACCACCGCCGGTGGGACGACCACCACGGTCGTCACGCGGACCCCGGTACCCACCACGGTCGTCATCACGACGGGGGCCACGGAATCCGCCCCGGTCACCGCCGTCCCTACGGCGCGGCTCGCGCTCCGAACGGTCGTCGGGAGAGTTGGTGGGCATCGTGGTGACTCCTGTCTTGAGGTACTGCGATCATTCTCGCGCAGCCGGCCCCCGGACGCGCTTCGGCAAAGAAAAACAAAAAGGACCCGTGGTCCAGCGTGAACGCTGGACCACGGGTCCTTGAATAATTGTTCGGCGGCGTCCTACTCTCCCACAGGGTCCCCCCTGCAGTACCATCGGCGCTGAAAGGCTTAGCTTCCGGGTTCGAAATGTAACCGGGCGTTTCCCTAACGCTATAACCACCGAAACCCTATTGGTTTCGAGCGAACAAGCACACTCTTCAATTAAGTGGGTTCTACTGAAACCGACAACGGTCGTTGTCTCAGAACTAACACAGTGGACGCGAGCAACTGAGGACAAGCCCTCGGCCTATTAGTACCAGTCAACTCCACCGGTCACCCGGCTTCCATATCTGGCCTATCAAC